>DATMBJ010000031.1:0-11311 GCA_035559315.1 Actinomycetota bacterium | reverse complement strand
GCCAGGGCCAGGGAGAGGCGGGGGAGGCGGGGGAGGGCCCGGGCCGCCCCCACGAGCAGCTCGGCCCTCCGGTGGGGCAGGCCGTAGCGGCAGGAGAGGAGGTGGGCGAGGCTCCGGCACCCCTCCTGGGAGGGGCGGAGGTGCCCTTCGGCCCGGGCCAGGCCCCGGAGGAACCCGAGCTGGGCCTCCCCCACCCGGGCGTGGGCGCGGTCGAGCTCGCCGAGCGCCTCGAGGTGGGAGGGGGAGGGGTGGTCCTCCCGCCGGGGGCGCTCGCGGGAGGGGTGGTATTCCCGCCGGGGCCGCTCGGGGCGGAAAGAGCCTTCCCGGAAGGCCGCCAGGGTCGCTGTACTCATGGCCCGGACGCTAGCGCGGGGGCGCTCGACGCGCAGTGATCGTGCTCACTTCCGGGGGAACTTCCCCGAGTTTCCCCCGCTCCGCGAGGCGGGGCTCCCCCGGGCCCAGCCGCGGCGCCCCGTTCGGGGGAGACCGCGCGCCCAGTGGAGGGGGATCAGGTCCGGTCGGCCAGGGCCTTCTCGATCACCACGCGGATCTCGTCCCCCACGAGCTCGTCCCGCTCGAGGAGCGCGTCCCGGAGCGCCTCCACGACGTCCCGGTTCTCCTCGAGGAGCTCGGCGACCCGCTCGCGCTGGGCGGCCAGGATGTCCTCCACCGCTCGCTTGCCGGCCTCGTCGGCCAGGACCCGGGCCACGAGGTTCCGCCGCCCCACCGGCCCCTCGGCCATCGCCTCGTAGGAGATCAGCGAACCGGCCATCCCGAACGCCCCCACCATCTTGGCCGCGACGTCGGTGGCCGCCGCGAGGTCCGAGGCCGGGCCGGTCCCCGACTCCCCGAGGAACAGCTCCTCGGCGACGAGGCCGCCGAGGGCGATCGCGATCTGGGCCTCGAGCTCGCTCCGGCTGCGCGTGAACCGCTCCTCCTCGTCGCCGTGGGCCAGGAGCCCGAGGGACTGCCGCCGCTTGATGATCGAGAGGACCTCGAGCCGCCGGCCCCGTCCGAGGAAGTAGGCGGCGGTCGCGTGGCCGGCCTCGTGGGTCGCGACGGCCGCCCGGTCGGCGTCGGTGTAGACCACCGGCTGCTTGAAGCCGAGCTCCTCGGTGAGCTTCGCCTCGTACACGTCGGCCGCGGTCATCTCCCGGCGCCCCTCCTTGAGCGCCACGAGGAGCGCCTCGTCGAAGAGGTGCTCGATCATCACCGGGGTGTAGCCGAACGTGTCGTGGGCCAGGCGGTCGCGGACCGCGGGGTCGTCCAGCTCGGGGGCGTGCGCCTTCCGCGCCAGGAAGAAGTCGATCAGGTCCCGGCGGCCCTGCTTCGTCGGGAGGTCGAAGTACAGGCGGCGGTCGAAGCGCCCGGGGCGCAGGAGCGCCGGGTCGAGGTTGTCGGCGCGGTTGGTGGCCGCGATCAGCAGGATGTTGTTGTAGGTGGGCCGGCCCACCCGGAGCTGCCGGTCGGCCGGGAGGTAGGCGTTGATCCACTGCACCACCCGCCCGCGGACCCGGTCCCAGAGCGGCGGCTGGTCGAACGACTGCATCTGGATCAGGAGCTCGTTCACCATGCCGCCGGTCCCCGCCGACACCGTGTTGGCCACCGCGCGCCCGAGCCCGCCCTCGGCGGGGCTCGCCGCGAGCGCCCCGCGGTCCATCCCGATCGCGTCGATCTCCTCGATGAACCCGATCGCGCCGCCCTCCTTCCGCGCGGCCTTCCGCAGGGCCCGGAAGAACGAGCGGATCCTGGCCGCGGTCATCCCGAACCACATCGACTGGAAGGCGGGGGCCGAGATGAACAGGAACGGCACGCCGGCCTGCTTCGCCATGGCCTTGGCCAGGAACGTCTTGCCGGTCCCGGGCGGGCCCTCGAACAGCACCCCGCGCCGGGGGTTCCCGCCGAGCTCCTCCCGGAACGTCGCGTAGCCCAGGAACACGTCGAGGGTCCGGAGCACCTCGTCGACCTGGGCGTCGAGCCCCCGGACCTCGGAGAGGCCCACCTCGATCTGCTCGGGCCGGACCAGGAGGTGCGGCGAGCGCCCGGAGAAGAACGGGAGCAGGGCCATGAGCCCGATGGCGAGGATCAGGAACAGGATGGGCAGGTACCAGACGAACTCCGGCGGGAGCGAGGGCAGCCGGATCGGGTTCTGCGTCGCGTAGCGGTACCAGAGGTACCCGTCGACCGCGCCGAGGACGACCACGAGCCGGAGCACCCGGCGGCGGCGGGTCCGCTCCCGGATCCGGAAGACGTCCGCCCGGCCGGCCCGCAGGAGCTCGCTCCCCCCGACGAGCGCGGTCGCCCTGTCCTTCTCCACGCGTCCCTCCGAGCCCGCGGCCGCCGGCACGTCCCCCGGACGGCGCGCCTCCCGTGGGGCATCCTACCCCGGGGGGCCATCCGCCACATCGGCCGTTCGACGGGGGTCCCCTCGGCCCCACGGCCGGGGCGAGGGCCCGGCGGGAGGCGGGAGGCGCCCGCACCCGCTAAGGTTCGCCTCGAGGATGGCGAGGAAGAAGCTGGCCGAGGTGGGCGAGCGGGAGCGGCGGGCGGTGGGAGCCCTGCTGCGGGACGTGCGGCGGGCCGCGGGGTACCGCTCGGTGGAGCGGGCCGCCGCCACCCCGGGGTGCCCGGCCGCCCGCCAGACCATCTACGCGTACGAGCGCGGCGGGCTCGTGCCCTCGCTGGCCCAGTTCCTCGACCTCGTGGAGTTCTACGCGACGACGCCGACCCCCGACGCCGTCTCCCCCGCCGATCTCCGGGCCCGGGCCGTGGCGGCGATCGCCGCCGCCCTCACGCTCCCCAACTACCAGGTGAGCCGGGCGGTGGAGCTGATGCGGCGGCTCCAGCCGGCGCTGGAGGGGGCCTGAGCCGGCGCTGGGAGGGGCCTGAGCGGGGTGTTCGAGCGGATCGACCACGTCGGGATCGCCGTCCCGGACCTGGAGGCCGCCGTGGAGCGCTACCGCGCGGCCCTGGGGGCGGAGCCCGTGCACCGCGAGCGGGTGGAGGACCAGGGGGTCGAGGAGGTCCTCTTCCGCCTGGGGGACGGCTACGTCCAGCTCCTCGGGGCGCTCGGCCCCGACACGCCGGTCGGCCGGTTCCTCGAGCGGCGCGGCCCGGGCGTGCACCACATCGGCTACCGGGTCGCCGACGTGGCGCGGGAGCTCGAGCGGCTCCGGGCCGCCGGCTTCCGGCCGGTCGACGAGGCGCCCCGGCGCGGCTCGCGGGGGACCATCATCGCGTTCCTGCACCCCTCCGGGATGGAGGGCGTCCTCGTCGAGCTGGTCCAGGAGCCCTGAAGGCCGCGGCTAGGGCGAGAGGCGCTCGGCCAGGTAGCGCAGGCTCTCCGGGTAGCGGTACTCGATCGACATGTGGCCGGCGTCGAACAGCTCGAAGCGGACGTCGGTCACCCCGATCCCCTCGAGCGCCCGCCGGAAGGCCTCGGCCCCGAGGTCGAGGTACCACTCGTCCCGGGTGCCGGCGTCGATCCAGATGGCGCGCATCGAGCGGAGGGCCTCGGCGTGGGCCGGGACCATCCGCACGGGGTCCTTCTCCAACCACCGCCGCCACACCTCCTCCCGGAGCTCGCCGGTGGTCGGGTCGAACGGCAGCCGGACCGTGCCGTCGGGGTCGGTCGAGTAGCACGCGGCCATGCAGTAGGCGTTCAGGAGCACCCCGTCGTGCTCCTTCGACATCGCGGGGCGGCTCCGGAAGTCCTCCCAGAACCGCTCGAACGAGCCCCCGTAGTGGTCGCGGAGGGCCCGGGCGGCCTTGGGGAACTCGGGCAGGTAGCAGACCTCGAACAGGGCGTCGCCGGCGTGGGTCGCGAAGCCCCCGAACAGGTCGGGCCGGAGCATCGCGGTGACCATCGCCCCGTAGCCTCCGCTCGACTTCCCCTGGATCCCCCGGTGCTCGGGCGCGGCGAGGGTCCGGTAGCGCGCGTCCACCCACGGCACCACCTCCTCGCAGAGGTACGTGTGGTAGTCCCCGGTGCCCGGGGAGTCGAGGAACTGCGAGCCGCCCAGGCTCGTCCAGCAGTCGACGAACACGACGAGCGCGGGCGGCGCGCCGCCCGAGGCGAAGAGCTCGTCCACGAGCTCCGGGTAGTTGGGCCGGAACGCGCTCCGGTTGCGCCACATGTCGAGCTGGCCGGTGAGGCCCTGGATCACGTAGACGCTCGGGTAGCGCCGGTCGGGCCCGTCGTCGTAGCCCGGCGGGACGTAGACCCACAGGGGCCGCACGTGGGGGTCGCCCAGGGGGTTCCCCCGGAGCGCCTCGCTCTCGATCTCGTGCTCGTCGAGCCGGCCGACCAGGTCCCGGGACCAGGGCCGCACCGGAGCCCCCTACGCCGGCAGGTCCCGCAGGCCCGGCCGGGGCGCCGAGACCAGCACCGCCACGTTCCCCTCGGGGAGCTTCCCCTCCCCCATCAGCTGGTGCACCCGGCCGGTCTCCTCGTAGCGGTAGACCGCGCCGAGCGTGGTCTCGACCTTGCCCTCCCGGACCAGGTCGTTGAAGGCCCGGGCCTGGTCGTCGTTGAACAGGTGCGAGCCCTGGTAGCGCTTCTGGAGGTACCACAGGTAGCGGACGTCCACGACCGTGTCGTAGCCGGAGGTGCCCGCGCAGATCACGACCATCCCGCCGCGGTCGCAGACGAAGATCGAGGTCGGGATGGTGTCCTGGCCGGGGTGCTCGAAGACGATCCGCGGGCTCCGCCGCTCGCCGAGCGCGTCCCAGATGGCCTTCCCGAAGGCCTTGGCCCCCTCGAGCCAGTCCTTCCACTCCGGCGAGTCCCACCGGGGCGGGATCCCCCAGTGGGTGAAGTTCCGGCGGTTCACGTAGCCGACCGCGCCGAGCTTCTTGCAGTACTCCCCCTTCTCGTCGGAGGAGACCACCGCCACCGGCAGGCCCCCGGCCAGCTTCACGAGCTGGATCGCCATCGACCCGAGCCCCCCGGCGCCGCCCCAGACCAGGACCACGTCGCCCTCCTGGACGGTGTGCGGCGGCCAGCCGTGGAGCATCCGGTAGGCGGTGCCACCGGTGAGGGTGGGCGCGGCCGCCTCCTCCCAGGTGAGGTGCTCGGCCTTCGGGAGGCACTGGTGGGCCTGGACCTTCGTGAACTGGGCGAACGAGCCCCAGCAGGTGTCGTAGCCCCAGACCCGGAAGCTCGCCGCGAGCCCGGGGTCGTTCCCCGCGAGCACCCACGGGTCGTCCGGGTCCCACTGGGCGGCGTGGACCACCACGTGGTCGCCGACCGCGACGTTCGTGACCTCGGAGCCCACCGCGTAGACCACCCCCGATGCGTCAGAGCCCACGATGTGGAAGTCGGTGGGCTCCCCCCAGCGGGCCTGGGTCTTGGTGACGTCCACCGGGACCCCCCGGGCCGCCCAGACGTTGTTGAAGTTCACCCCCGCGGCCATCACGAGGACCAGGGCCTCGTGGGGACCGATCTCGGGGACGTCGATCACCTCGTCCCGGATCGCCTCCGCGGGCTCGCCGTACCGCTCGGGCCGCACGAGCTGCGCGTGCATCCTCGGGGGGACCTCCCCGACGGGCGGGATCTCGCCGATCTCGTACAGGTCCTTGCCCACGCTCTCCCTCCTCGACCAGCCGAACGGGCGCCCGGAGGGCCGCGCCGGGCGCGAGCCTCCCGAGGGTAGGCGAGCCCCGCCGGCGCCGACAAACGGCGTGACGACCGAGGGGATGCAGGGGTAGGGTCGTCCGGGCGCGGGAGGGGCATCACGGCGAGGCAGGACGATCCCGGGGCGGTCGTGCGGCGCTGGGTGGCCGCGATGTCGGCCCACGACCTGGAGGCCGCGGTGGCCTGTTTCGACCCCGACTACCGGGACGAGGCCCCGGCCCACGGCACCGCGTTCAGGGGGATCGACGTCGTTCGGAGGAACTTCGCGGCCCTGTTCCGGGACATCCCCGACCTCGCCGCCGAGCTCCTCGACCTCGTGACCGGGGGCGGGCGGACCTGGGTGGAGTGGCGGATGCGCGGCACCCGCCGGGACGGGAGCCGCTTCGAGTTCGTCGGCGTGAACATCTTCACGGTCCGGGGCGGCAGGATCGCCGAGGGCCGGATCTACACCGAGCTGGTCCGGGACGTCGGGGGGATCGAGGGGCAGGTCGACCGGATGACGCGGGGACCCGGAGGGCGGGGGCACCCCTAGGGACGGAGCTCGACGAACCCGGCGGCGGCGAAGTCGCCGTCGAAGGCGAGGGCCTCGCGGATCCGCATCGCCCGCATGAGGACGAAGCTCGTGGCGTCGACGAACGAGTAGGGGCGCTCGTCGTGGACGCGGAGCCAGGCCAGGGCCGCCTCCTCCTGGTCCGGCCCCACGGTCGCCACCCGCACCCGGGGCGAGGCGGCGAGGGCGTCGAGGAACCCCACCGCCGCCCGGTGGCCGGCCCGCCGCCGCAGCCAGGTCCAGGTCTCGCCGCGGACGTGGTTCGAGGTGACCAGGGGCTCCTCGGCGTGGCGGCGGAGCAGCTCGCGGGCCTCCGCGTGGTGCGGGTCCCCCGCGTGCCGGAGCGCTACCCAGAAGGAGGTGTCGACGAAGGCCACTCGTAGACCACCTCGTCGATCGAGGGTTCCGGCACCTCCTCCGGGACCGGTTCGCGCTCGGCGGCCTCGACCAGCCGCCACAGCGGATCCTCCTCGATCGGCGGGAGCGGGCGGACCCGGTCGCGCACGAACCTCCGGATCAGGGCGGCTTTGGACGTCCCCTCCTGCCGCGCCAGGCGCTCCAGGGCGGCGTCCAGGTCCTCGTCGATCATGATCTGGAGCCGTTTCACGGAATGACCATACATCGCCTTGCTACGCCGATGTATCTACGTGCTCGAGCGCCGGACAGCCCGGCGCCCGGGGGCACCAGCCGCAGTAGGCGCCCGGGCGGAGCTCGGGCGGGGCTCCCGCGGAGAGGGCTGCCGCGGTCCGGGCCGCCTCCACGACCCGGTCGGCCGCGTGCTCGAGCACCCCGTCGGCCACGTCCTCGGCCTGCCACTCGCCGGACTCCAGGAACAGGCTCGCGACCCGCACCGGCGGCACGCCGAACCGCAGCGTCAGCAGGAGCGCGTAGAACCGCATGTCCTCGGGGTACTCCGGGTAGGCTCCGCCGCTCTTGAGGTCGATCGCGACCCTGGTGGCCCGGGCCGGCTCGGGCCTCCCGAGCACCAGGTCGATCCTCCCGGCGAGGACCAGGGCCCCCCCGGCGAGCTCCACCCGCACCGGCAGCTCGCAGACCGGCGCGAGCTCGCGGCGGAGCTCCCGCAGCGGCGGGAAGGTCCCGCGGAACAGCGCGAGGCGCCGGACCGCCTCGGCCAGGAGCTCATCCTGCTCGAGGCGGTCCAGCTCCCGCCAGTACGCGGCGAACCCCGGGTCGTCCTCCGCGAGCCGCTCGGCCGCGCGCAGGCAGAGCGCGTGCGGGCCGTGTTCCTCGCGAGCGCCCACGTCGGCCTCGATCGCCCGGTGGAGGAGCGCGCCGAGCGCGGTGGTCCGGGAGTGGGCGAACGGCGGTCCCTCCCCCGCCAGGCGCGCGGCGAACGTCCCCTCGCACCGGTCCCGGTCGTTCAGCGCCGCCTTCCCCAGGAACAGGGGCTCGGGGAGCTCGAGGCCGTCCAGGGCCCGCTCGATCCGCGACCGGAGCCGATCGGCGAGGTCGGCCGGGAACGCCCTGCCCCCGGCGCCGAGCAGGCGCTCCAGGGTCCGCCGCTGGACCGGCGTCAGTTCGAGGGTGGTCCCGGGATCCACGGGCCGATCCTACGGCCCGCCGCCGACGCTCCCGTGGAGCCCGCTGACCGGCCCCCGCCGGCCTGCGCTCGCCGCCCGCCCCGGCCCCGCCGCCCGGAGGGCCGCTAGAACCGGAACAGCGGGTCGACCGGCGTGAAGGGCGCCTCCGGACCGAGCGCGGCGAACACCGCGAACAGCGCGAGCGCCGCCCCGAAGAACATCACGTTCCGGAGGAAGAGCAGCTGCTGCATCATCCGCTGCTCCCCCTCCATCCTCCAGAACGCGTGGAACCAGAAGATGGTGGGGATGGCCCAGAGCGCGATCATCAGGGACCCCAGGTCCGGCCAGACCCCGACCGCGATCGAGCCGGCGCCCGCGAGCAGCCACAGGCCGGCCGGCCACCCGGCGAGCCTCGGGAACGGGAACCCCACGCCCTTCGCGTAGCCCTCGGCCTGCGCGCCCTGCCCGAAGTGGAACGCGACCCCCGCCATCAGGAACGGCAGCGCGAACACGACCCGGCCGACGAGGAACACGATCCCGGCGGCGTCGCTCATCCCCCCTCCTTTCCGTTCCCCCGCGGGCCGTCCCCGCGGGCGCTATCACAAGGATAGCGACCATCCGGAAGTAAGGGGAGCGATTCAGGTGGCGGCCCGGGGGGCCCAGCGGCGGCTCCAGCGGGCCATCGCCTCGAGGACGGGGGCCAGGTCCCGCCCCCTCGGGGTGAGGGCGTACTCGACCCGCGGCGGGATCTCCTCGTACTGGCGGCGGGTGACGACACCGATCCGCTGGAGCTCCTTGAGCCGGGCGGAGAGGACCCGGTCGGTGAGCCCGGGGACCAGGGCCAGGATCTCGGTGAACCGCCGCGGCCCGTCCAGGAGGGCCCAGAGGATCTCCCCGGCCCACTTCCGCCCGAGGACCTCGAGGGCGGCCGCCGCGGGGCAGCGGCCGTCCCCCGACGCCTTCCCGCGCCCGACCGACCGTGGCACGGCAGCGAATATAGCCGCGACCGCGGACCCCGGTTGGGCGTACCATCGAGCGGGAGGCGCGGTGCGGTCGCCGACGTGGGCCTGGCTGCTCGAGGCCCGGCGCGCCGAGCTCGCCGCGGAGCTCGTCGCCGAGCCGGTGATCGGCTGGCGCGCCTGGCGCCTCCAGCCCACGATCGAGGGCTACGTCCTCCGCTCGCTCACCCAGGACGAGGACCCCTGGCCCCGCCGCTCGCCGTTCCACGCGCACTGCCTCCGCCACGTGAACCACGGCCCGGCGCCGGGGGCCTCCTGCGTCTGCGGGATCTACGCGTGGAAGGAGCCCTGGCAGCTCCGGGGGGCGGCCCGGGCCCGCCCCTCGGTGGTGGGGACCGTCGCGCTCTGGGGCCGGGTGATCGAGCACGAGGGCGGCTACCGGGCCGAGCACGCCTACCCCCAGCGGCTCCGCCTGGCCTGCGCGCGCTGCCTGGCCGAGGGGGGCCCGGGCGCGGTCGGGGGCTTGTTCCACGCGACCGGCTGGCGGAGCCTCCTCGCGACCGGGGAACTGGTCTCGCTCTGCGTCCACCACGCCGGGCCGCTCGTGGACTCGCTCCTGGACCCGGCCCCGGTGGAGCGGGAGCTCCTCGCCGCCTACGCCGTCGACCTCCTCCCGGAGGGCGCGATCCCGGCGCCCGCCCCGCCCCCGCCCAGGAGGCGGTGGGGCCTCGGGCTCCGGCGCCAGGGCGGCCCGCCGACCCGGAACCGCTGAGGGCGCCAGCGCCGCGGGACCGATCCCCCGGGGTCCTGACTCAGAGCGGGGGTTCGGCCGGGGGCACCTCCTCGGGCTCCGCGACCCGGGCCGCCCGCCGGGCGATCGCCGCGAGCGCCCCGATCACGACCGCGCCGCCCGCCCCGGTGAGCGGCGTGATCGGCTCCCCCAGGAACGCCCGAGCGGCGAGCGCCGCCACGACCGGTTGGAGGAGCGTGAGGAGCGAGGACACCGAAACGTCGACCGACGCGTGCGCCCACGACAGCAGCACGTGGCCGGCGGAGGCGCCGACCACGAAGACCCCGAGCAGGAGGAGCTCGCGCCGGTCGAAGCCCACCAGCGGCTGGCCCGAGAGCGCGGCGAGCGGGGTCACGACGAGGGCCGCGACCGCGAACACCACGGTCATGTACTCGAGCGGGGGGACGCTCCGTCGGGCCCGCTTGGAGACCAGGAAGTAGCCGGTCCAGGCCAGCAGCGAGGCCGCGGCGAGGAGATCGCCGGAGAGGCTCCAGGCGGGCGTCCCCGAGGAGCCCACCGAGACCAGCACCGCCCCGAGGATCGCCACCCCCATCCAGGCCACGTCCCGGACCCCGATCCGCTCCCCGAACAGGGGCCCCGCCACGAGCAGCACGAGCGCGGGCTGGAGCGCCGAGATCACCGCGGCGTCGGCGAGCGTCGTCCGCTTCACGGCCGAGAACCAGAGGGCCATCTCCAGCCCCAGGAGCACCCCGCCGGGGGCCGAGGCCCGGATCATCGCCCGCGTGAGCCGCCGGCCGCTCCCCAGCGTGAGGACGAGCAGGAGCGCGGTCCCCATCCACAGGCGGTTCGCGCCGAAGGTGAGGGCCGGGAGCGGGGAGAGCTTGATCAGGACGTTCACCACGCCCCAGATCGCGACGGCCCCGAGCACCGCCGCCGCGCCGAGCCGCGAGGCCCGGACCCCGCCGCGCACCTCCTCCCGCACGGGGGACATGTTCCCAGGGCGGCGGGGCGGACCGACCGGCGCCGACGCCTCGCTCATCCGTCCTCGAGCGCCCGGCGCACCGCCTCCACGTCCTCGTGGACACGCGGGAGCGCGGGACGCCCGGTCCGTGATCTCGTCGGCCCGTGAGCAGGATCACACGCCTGTCATCCGTGTCCGTGATGGCGGTCACACTGCGTTCGAGTTCGAGCGACGAGGCGTGCGGAGGCGAACGTGGCGATGTGGGAGGCGCTGGTGGAACGGTGGCGGCGGTGGGAGGCCGCGAGGGCCGGGAGGGCGGACGGCCGGCGGGGAATCCCCGCGTCCGACGATCCACACCCGCCCTTCGCGCTCCGGGGGATCGTGGCCCGGGCGGAGGACGCGCTCTGGCGGGTGGCGAGGGCCTGGGCCGAGGAGGACGGGGCGCTCCGGGAGCGGGCCGAGGCGCTCCGGGCCGAGTTGGCCCAGGCCGAGGCCCGGCGGGAGGAGGCGCGCGAGCGGCTGGCAGCGGCGCGGCGGGAGCGGAAGGAGGCCGACGCCGCCGACGACCGGGAGCTCGCGCGGCTGGCCGAGGTCCGGCGCGAGCTCGACGCGCGGGCGGCGGCCGAGGCCATATCGGCTGAGGCTCCCCCGGCGGGGGTTCCCGCCGGGGGCCCGGCGGTCGAGGTTCCTTCGGCGGACGTGCGTCCCGCCGAGGGCCCCGCCGACGCCCCGGGCCCCGGGCCGGAGCCGACCCCCTCGCTCCCGCGGATCGCCGGCGGGGCGGAGGACACGGCCACGACCAGCGCGGTCCCGACGCCGGACGCGGTGGCGACCGCCCGCGCCGGGTTCCCCGCGTGGGCCTACCGGCTCGCGCTGGCGATGATCGTGGCGGGCGAGTTCCCGCTTAACGCCGT
>DATMBJ010000030.1:0-7064 GCA_035559315.1 Actinomycetota bacterium | reverse complement strand
GGGAGGAGCCGAGCGGGCGGCGCGGCGTCGCTACGCCGCCCGCTTCGGCGACCGGGCCTTGCGGAACAGGACGCCGCCGCAGCTCGGGCAGGGCTTGAGGGTGGACGCGGCCGTCTTCATCTCCTGGGTCGCGCCGCACTTGGAGCACTCGTACGTGCCCCGCCCGGGCTTGGTCCCTGCACGCGCCATCGTCCTCACCTCCTCTATCTGACTTGTAGGACGAGGAGGCATCTCGCTTCAACCCATACCGAGGGCCTCCGCCGCCGGGGGAGCGCTACAGGCCCAGCCGGGCGAGGGCCCTCGGGTCCCGCTGCCACTCCCGGAGCACCTTCACCCGCAGCTCCAGGAACACCTTGGTCCCGAGCAGGAGCTCCATCTCCTCCCGGGCCCGGGTCCCGATCGTCTTCAGCATCGCGCCCCCGCGGCCGATCACGATCCCCTTCTGCGAGTCGCGTTCCACCACGATCGTGGCCCCGACCCGGGTGAGGCCGTCCTCTCGGGCGACCTCGTCGACCACCACGGCGATGGAGTGCGGGACCTCCTCGCGGGTGAGCGCCAGGGCCTTCTCCCGCACGATCTCCGCCAGGCGGATCTCGAGGGGCTGGTCCGTCACCTCGCCCGGCGGGTAGTACGCGGGTCCCTCCGGCAGCCGCTCCACGATCAGGTCCAGGAGCAGCCCGATCCCCTTCCCCTCCCGGGCCGAGACCGGGACGATCTCGTCGAAGTCCCCCAGGTCGGCCGCGGCCTGGAGCTGGGGCGGCAGCTCGTGGTGGGGGACGAGGTCGATCTTGTTCACCGCGCAGAACCTGGGGACCGGGTGGGGGGCGACGCGGTGCTGGTAGACGTAGGCGTCGCCCCTCCCGACGCCGGCCGCCGCGTCCACCACCTGGACGATCAGGTCGACGCCCTCCACGGCCTCCGCGACCACCTCGTTCAGCCGCTCCCCGAGCAGCGTCCGGGGCTTGTGGAAGCCGGGCGTGTCGGTGAACACGACCTGGTACTCCTCGGTCGTGCGCACCCCGCGGATCCCCCGGCGGGTGGTCTGGGGCTTGTCGGAGACGATGGCCACCTTCTGCCCGACCAGGGCGTTCACGAGCGTGGACTTGCCCACGTTGGGCCGGCCCACGACCGCGACGAAGCCCGACCGGAACCCCACCGCCCGCTACCCGAGGCTCGCCGGGCCGAACGCGTGGGGCAGGAGGTCGCGGAGCCGCCAGGTCCGCCGTTCCCCGGAGACGGACTCGGAGACCACGACCGCGTCCGGCCCGAACTCGGCGAGCACCTGCCGGCACCCGCCGCAGGGGGGCACGGGCTCCCGCTCCCCGCCCACGACCGCCACGGCGTCGACCCGCCGCTCCCCCGCCGCGACCGCCGCCGCCACGGCGTTCCGCTCCGCGCAGACCGAGAGCGGGTACGAGGCGTTCTCCACGTTGACCCCGACGAACACCCGCCCGCCGGCCAGCACCGCCGCGCCCACCGCGAACAGGCTGTAGGGAGCGTAGGCCCGCTCCCGGACGGCCCGGGCCGCCTGGACCAGCTCCTCCAGCCGCTCGGGCCCCGGGCTACTCAGCCGCCACCTCCGCCTCGGACCGCTCGGGGTCCTCCAGCCGCGTGATCAGGACCTTCGCGATCCGGCGCCCCTGCACCCGTTCGGCCTTGAACACGAGGTTCCGGAACCGGACCTCCTGACCCTCGTTGGGGATCGCACCCAGGAGCCCCAGCATCAACCCGCCCACCGTGTCCCACTCCTCGTGGGGCAGGTCCACGTCGAGCAGCTCGTTCACCTCGTCGATCGCGAGCTTGCCCGAGACCCGGTACACGCCGTCCCCGACCGGCTCCATCGTGGGCTCGTCGCGGTCGTACTCGTCGGCGATCTCGCCCACGAGCTCCTCGAGCAGGTCCTCCAGGGTCACGAGGCCCGACACCGAGCCGTACTCGTCGGTCACGAGCGCGATGTGGAACTTCTCCCGCTGCATCTCCTTGAGCAGCTCGGCCACCTTCTTCGACTCCGGCACGAAGTGGGCCGGGCGCACAATCTCGGCGAGCGGGGTGTCGTGCTTGCCCTGGTGGAGGGCCTTCAGCACGTCCTTCGCGTAGACGACCCCGACGATGTCGTCCAGGTCCCTCCGGTACACGGGGATCCGGGAGAACCCGTGCCGGAGCACGAGGGCCTGCACGTCCCGGAGCGGCCGGACCGCCTCGATCGCCACGATGTCGGGCCGGGGGACCATGACCTCGCGGACCACCCGGTCCCCGAACTCGAAGATCGAGTGGATGAGCTCCTTCTCGCTCTCCTCGATCACGCCCTCCTCGTGGCCGACCTCGGCCATCGACCGGATCTCCTCCTCCGAGACGAACGGGCCCTGCTTCAGGCCCTTCCCGGGGAGGAGGACGTTGGCCAGCCCGATGAGGAGCCGGGTGGGCCCCGCGAGCACCCGGCCCAGGGCCCACACGACCGGCGCCACCGCGAGCGCGGCCCGGTCGCTGTGGAGCACCCCGAAGGTCTTCGACATGGCCTCGACCACCACGAAGTACAGCAGCGTGAACGCGAACGAGACGACCCCGATCCAGGCCTGCCCGAAGGTCCGCTCGGCGAGGATCGCCACGAGGATCGCCGAGCCGTTCTGGACGAACATCACCGCGAGGTAGACCGAGTTCAGGTAGCGGGGCGGGTCCGACTCGATCCGCACCAGGAGCCCGGCGTTCCGCCGGCCCTCCTCCCGGAGCGCGAGGGCCCGGACCCGGGACATCCGGGTCAGGGCGGCCTCGGCCACCGCGAGCACCGAGCCCAGCAGCACGAGCACCCCGACCAGCGCCCAGAGCCAGATCACGCCACCCGCACCCCCGAGTACCGTTCCTGGCGGGCCCACATCTCGGCCCGCTCCTCCTCCCCCTCGTGGTCGTAGCCCAGCAGGTGGAGGATCCCGTGCACGAGCAGCAGGCGGAGCTCGGCGGCCAGGTCGGGGTTCCGCCGCCGCGCGTAGGCCGGCGCGATCACGACGTCGCCCAGGAGGAGCGTCCCCTCCTCGTCCTCCTCGCCCATCGGGAACGCGAGCACGTCGGTGGGGCCCGGCTCGCCCAGGAAGCGTTGGCGGAGCTCGGCCATCTCCCGGTCCTCGACCAGGGAGACCGAGAGCTCGGCCCGGGGCACCCCCTCGGCCAGGAGGACCTCGCGGGCCAGCGCGGCCAGCGCGTCCTCGTCGACCGGGAGCCGCTGGCGGTTCGAGATCAGGATCCGGGGATGGCTGCCGTCGTCGTCGGTCATCGTCCCCCGGCCCTCACTCGCCGGCGCGGACCCGCTCGCCGTAGCGGCGGTAGGCCTCCACGATGTCCTGGACGATCTTGTGGCGCACCACGTCCCGCGCCCCGAGGTGGACGAACTCGATCCCCTCGATCCCCCGGAGGATCTCCTCGACCACCACGAGCCCCGAGCGCTGCCCCGGGGGGAGGTCGATCTGGGTCACGTCGCCGTTCACCACCGCCTTCGAGCCGAACCCGAGCCGGGTGAGGAACATCTTCATCTGCTCGGGCGTGGTGTTCTGGGCCTCGTCCAGGATGATGAAGGCGTCGTTCAGCGACCGCCCCCGCATGAAGGCGAGGGGCGCCACCTCGACCGTCCCCCGCTCCATCAGGCGGGGGAGCGTGTCCGCGCCGGTCATCTCGAACAGCGCGTCGTAGAGCGGGCGCATGTAGGGGTCGATCTTCTCGTAGAGCGTGCCGGGGAGGAACCCCAACCGTTCCCCGGCCTCCACCGCCGGGCGGGTCAGGATGATCCGGGAGATCGTGCGGTCCTGGAGGGCCTTCACCGCCGTGGCCACCGCCAGGTAGGTCTTCCCGGTCCCGGCCGGCCCGATCGCGAACGTCACGGTCGCCCGGCGCATCGCGTCGACGTACCGCTTCTGCCCCAGGGTCTTGGGCGCGATGCCCTTGCCCCGCCCGGTGGAGAGCAGCACGTCGCCCAGGACCTCGGAGGGCCGGGCCTCCTCGCCCTTGATCAGCTCGATGGTCTGGCCCACCGAGGCCTCCGTCAGCTCGTGTCCCTGCTCCAACAGCGTGATCAGCTCCTCGAAGAGGGTCGCGACGCGCTCGACCTCCTCCCCGGGCCCCGAGATCGTGATCTCGTTCCCCCGGACCAGGATCTCGGAGTCGAAGGCCTGCTCGATCAGCTTGAGGAAGTCGTCGTGCTGGCCGAGGAGGGCCACCATCGGCTGGTTGCCCGGCACGAGGATCTTCACCTGGCTCGTGGCGTCCGCCAAGCGTCCGTCCCTGGGTGGCGCCCCAGCCCTCCCGTCGCGTTCGACCGATCCCATCCTACCGCGGCCGGGGCCCGTCACGGCGCTACCCGGGCGGCCACCCCATCCGCCTCCCCCCGAGGAGGTGGAAGTGGAGGTGGTGGACGGACTGCCCGGCGTCGGGCCCCACGTTCGTCACCAGGCGCCAGCCCCGGCGGTCGATCCCCTCCGCCTTCGCGAGGTGGACGGCGGCCTGGAAGAGCTCCGCGAGCATGGGGCCGTGGCGGTCCTCGATCTCGGCCACCGACGCCAGGTGCTCCTTGGGGATCAGCAGGACGTGGGTCGGGGCCTTGGGGTTCGCGTCGCGGAACGCCACGACGTGGTCGGAGACGTGGAGGATCTCGGCCGGCGCCTCCCGCGCCGCGATCCGGCAGAACACGCAGTCGCGCCCCACGAACCGTCGATGCTACCCGCTCAGGACGGCGGCCGACGGACCCGGGCCGGGACCGGCCGCCCCCGCGCGACCTCGCCCCGGAGCTCCGCCAGGCGCTCGAGGAGGCGACGCTCCTCCCTGCCCAGGTCCCGCGGGACCTCCACCTGGACCGTGAGGAACAGGTCGCCCCGGCCCCGCCGGTGGAGGTTCGGCACCCCCTTCCCGCGGAGCCGGAGCACGGTCCCCGGCTGGGTCCCGGGCTCGATCCGGACCCGCTCGGTCCCGTCCAGGGTCGGCACCTCGAGCTCGGCGCCCAGGGCGGCCTGGGCGAACGAGAGGTCCAGGATCCCGTAGAGGTCCTGGCCCCGCCGCTCGAACAGCGGGCTCGGCTCCACGCGGAGCGCGAGGTAGAGGTCGCCGGGCGGGCCCCCGCCCCGCCCCGCGTGCCCCTCCCCGTCGACCCGCAGCTCGAGCCCGTCCGCGACCCCCGGCGGCACCTCCACCACCACCGTCTCCCTGGCCGGCACCCGTCCCTCCCCCGCGCAGTCCCGGCAGGGGTCCGCGAGCTCCTCGCCGGTGCCCTCGCAGGCCCCGCAGGTGCGGGCCGTCATCATCGTTCCGAACACGCTCCGGCGGACCTCCTGGACCTCGCCGGTCCCTCCGCAGGTCCGGCAGCGCTGGGTGCCCGTGCCGGGCTCCGCCCCCGCGCCGCCGCAACGGGCGCAGGCCGCGAAGCGCTCCACCTCGACCTCCCTGGTCGTGCCGAACGCGGCCTCCTCGAACGTGAGCGGGAGCGAGGCGTAGAGGTCCTCCCCCCGCCGGGCCCTCGTGGCGCGGCGGCGCTGCCTGGGCCGGGCGAACCCGCCGGTCCCGAAGAAGAACTCGAAGATGTCCTGGACGTCGCCGAACGGGAAGCCCGGCGGGCCGCCCCCCCGCCCGAACAGGTCGTACTGGCGGCGCTTCTCGGGGTCCGAGAGGATCTCGTAGGCCGCCGTGACCTCCTTGAACCGCTCCTCGGCGTCGGGGCGGTCGCTCACGTCGGGGTGGAGCTGGCGGGCCAGGCGCCGGTACGCCCGCTTGATCTCCTCCTGGGTGGCGTCCCGGTCGACCCCGAGGATCTCGTAGAGGTCCCGGGTCGCGGCCATGGCGAGGGGCTACGCGCCGAGTTCGGTCGCGAGCTCGGAGAGCCGGCGGGCCACCGCCCGGACCGTGGCCACCGCCGTCGAGTAGTCCATCCGGGTCGGGCCCACGACCCCGATCGTACCGAGCGGCGTCCTCCCCGCGTGGAACGGGGCCGCCACGAGCGACGCGTCCCACTCCCCGGTCGCGGGGTGCTCCGCCCCGATGGTCACCGAGACGTCGCCCAGGCTCCCCGCCTCCCGGAGCAGCCGGAGCAGCGAGGACTCGCGCTCGAGCGCCTCGAGGAGCCGCCGGACCGTCTCCCCCCGCCAGTGGGCCACGTCCTCGGCCAGGTTCGCCACGCCCCCCACGAGGACGTGCGGCTGCGCCGCGCGCTGCAGCTCGCCGAGGGCATCGGCCACCGCCCGGAGGAGGTCCCGCTGCTCCTCCGGCGCCTCGGCCGCCAGGCGCAGGGCCAGGGCGCTGGCGCCGGCCAGGGTCTGCCCCCGGACCGCCCCCAGCTTCCGCTCGACCTCGGCCACCGCGCCCTCGGCGAGGTCGCGGGGGCGGTCGAAGACCCGCTTGTCCACCCGGCCGTGCTGCCCGACCACCAGGACCATCAGCGCCGAGCCCAGGTCGACGAGCTCCAGGCGGAGGATCGGCTCCTCGGCGATCGAGGGCGGGACGGCCAGGCCCGCGTACTGGGTGAGCCGCGAGAGCAGGCGGGTCGTGCCCCGGAGCACCTCCTCGAGGTCGAGCATGGTCTCGGCGAAGAACCCGGCGATCGCCCGCCGCTGCGCCTCTCGCAGCCGGAGCGCGCCGGGCAGCTGGTCGACGTAGTAGCGGTAGCCGAGGTCCGTGGGGATCCGGCCGGCCGAGGTGTGGGGGTGTGAGAGGTACCCGAGCTCCTCCAGGGCCGCCATCTCGTTGCGGATCGTGGCCGGGGAGACCCCGAGCCCGGCCCGCTCGGCGATCGTCTCGCTCCCGACGGGCTCGCCCGTGCGCACGTACTCCTCGACCACGGCCCGCAGGACCGCGGCCTTCCGGGGACCGAGCTCGGTGCGTTCGGCCATCGACCTATGTTTAGCACTCAGAGGAGCGGAGTGCTAACAGGGCCCGGAGACGTGCGCACCGCGGATGGCGACGAGGAGCTCGTGGTCCTGGCGCAGGCGGCAAGCACGCCGCAGTTCCTGCTGTTCTCGGTCCGGCCGGGCCCCGAACTCGCACCCGTCACCGTCGCCCCGCCCGGTCACCGCCCCGCGGGCCTGGCGCCCGGCGAG
>DATMBJ010000029.1:0-2581 GCA_035559315.1 Actinomycetota bacterium | reverse complement strand
CGGAGCTCGTGGGCCACGTCGGCGGCGAAGGCCCGCCGGAGCCGGTCCTCCTCCTCGATCGCGTCGGCCATCCTGTTGAAGGCCCGGGCCATCTCCCCCAGCTCATCGGCCCCCTCGTACTCGACCCGGTGGGAGCGGTGGCCGGCCGCCATCGCCCGGGCCGCGCGGGTCAGCTCCCGGGCCGGGGCCGTGGCCCGCCTCGCGAGCACCGCCCCCAGCCCCATGGCCAGGATCCCCGCGGCGATCCCTCCGGCCAGGAGGAGCCGGTTCACCGAGGCTCGGAACGCCTCGTCCTGGGGGAGCACCCCCGGTTCGGGGAGGCGGACCACCGCGGTGCCCACCACCGAACCGTCGACCTCGATCGGGAGTCGCCGCTCCGGCCCGAGCGGGCCGCTGCCCATCATCTGCCGGTGCATCCGCGCCATGGCGCTGGCGGCCGCACCCGTCGCGGGCGCCCAGACCGTCCGGCCCTCGGCGTCCTCCAGCCGGAGCGTCCCGCCGTCCATCAGGATGAGCGCGGCGAGCGGCTCCAGGTCGGACGTCCTCCATCCGCCCATCCGGGCGTAGGAGTCCGCGAGGGCGGCGACGAGCTGTCGCTGGCGGACGCCGCGCTGCTCCTCGAGGTACCGCTCGAAGCGCGTCCCGAACGCGACGTTCACGAGGATCGCGGTGAGGGCCGCGGCGGCGATCCCCACCCCGGCGAAGGCCGCGGCGAGCCGGAACGCGAACGATCTACGCATCCGCCTTCACCCCGAACTTGTAGCCGACGCCCGTCACGGTGCGGACGTAGCGCGGCGCCCTCGGGTCCTCCCCGAGCTTCCGCCGGAGGTTCTTCACGTGGGCGTCGATGGTCCGCTCGTAGCCCTCGTAGTCGTAGCCCTGGACCCGGGTCACGAGCTCGTACCGCGAGAACACCCGGCCGGGGCGGGAGGCGAGGGCCAGGAGCAGGTCGAACTCGCTCCTGGTGAGCTCGACCGGCTCCCCGCGCAGCCGCACCTCGCGGCCCTCGGGGTCGATCACCAAGGCGCCGCCGTCGAAGGAGAGGGGTCCCGCTCGGGCACCGCCGCGCGCCCGCCGGAGCACCGCCTCGACCCGCGCGACGAGCTCCCGGGGGCTGAACGGCTTCGGCAGGTAGTCGTCGGCCCCCAGGCGCAGCCCGGTCACGCGGTCGTCCTCTCCGGCCTTGGCGGTGAGCATGATGATCGGGAGGTCGGAGTGGGCGCGGACCGACCGGGCGACCTCCTCCCCGGGGAGGTCGGGGAGCATCAGGTCGAGGACCACGAGGTCGGGCCGGGCGCGCTCGATCGCCTCCAGGGCCCGCTGCCCCGTGTCGGCGACGAGGACCGCGTAGCCCTCGCGCTCCAGGTACGAGCGGACCAGGTCGCGGATCTTCCGCTCGTCGTCCACCACCAGGATGGTCGCCGTCCCCACCGTCCTCCCCTCCGAGCTCCAACGATGCGGCCGCCGCGGCGGACCGCTCAGGGACGTTCGGCCCCCCTCAGGGGGGGCGACCGGCCCGCCGTCGATGGCCACGGCGCCGGTCACCCGCCGACGCCCAGGTCGGCCAACAGCGCCTCGGTCCCCACGAACATCGAGGGATAGGTCACTTCCCGGCGGATCCTCCCGTCCTCGTCGACGAGCACGAACGTGTGGCCCGGGAGATCGGCGTGCATCCCCTTGCCCAGCACCCCGTAGGCCGACGACACGCTCCGATCCGCATCGATCAGGAACGGCGTCCGGATCCCGAACCGGGCGAGCTCCCGCAGGACGTCCGCCGCCGGGTTCACCACGATGGGAAGGACCGTGAGGCCCGCGTCGGCGAGCCGATCGGCCTCCCGCTCCAGCTCCACCATCTGGGAGAAGCAGGGATCGCAGCCCACGCCCTCGCTGAAGTACAGGAGCACCCGCTGACCCCGGTACTCGGAGAGGGAGACCGACCCACCCTCCGTCGAAGGCAGCGTGAAGCCGGAGGCCGGCTCGCCCGCGGTCGTCCCGACCTGGGGGGAACGGCTCGCGTAGACGAGGAGGCCCGCCAGGACCAGGAGGCCGACCGCGCCGAGGACGCCCCAGGACGGTCCTCTCGCGCTCGACCTACGGGCCGGTCGGCGGCGGGGGCGCTGCCGCTCGGCCGGCGACCTGCCCTCCCGGGCTGGCGGCCTCCCGTCCCGTTTCGAAGACCGGCCGCCCTTCGTGGCCCACGTGCGACGTCCGGCCTTCGCTCCCGTGCGTCGTGCAGCGTTCGCGGTCATGGGGATCGCTCCTTCCTGCGCTCGGGCACTGCCCCCGAGCGGCGACGACGAACATCGAGGCGGCCAGGGCCAGCAAGGCGAGGCCCAGGACCGGCTCGGGGACCGGTTCCAGGAACGACAGGATCCCGGCCGAGGCGTCCCGGAGCCGCCGGCCGATGGCGAGCTGGAACGACGGCGCCGCGGTGGGGTTTCCGGCCGCCGCCAGCGCCAGGACCGCCACGCCCATGAGCGCGAACGCCACGGCCACCGCGAGGTTCACCGTGTTCGTCGCGATGCTCCGGCCCGCCACCCGCAACCGGACCGGCCGAGCGTGGAGGAGCCGCCGCTCGCCC
>DATMBJ010000028.1:0-10403 GCA_035559315.1 Actinomycetota bacterium | reverse complement strand
GAGGCCGAGGGCGGCGAGCCCGGCCCGGAGGAGCGCCCGCCGGCCCGGATCCTCGGGGGCCCGGGCCCGGAGCGCCCCCAGGCCCAGGGCCAGGACGGCCACCCCCGCCAGGGCCCCGACGAGGGCCGAGTGGGCCGCGGCCACGGCCGCAGCCGCCGCCGAGGCGAGGAGCGCGACGAGGAGGCGCCGAGGGAGGTTCCGCACCGGTCACCGATGGTCGCACACGGCTCGGCCGCCGCCCACGGCGCGGGGCCGCGCTCAGGCCCGCTTGCGAGGGAGGTCGAGGAAGGGGAGGGGGACGACGGTGGCCGCGACCCTCGCGTGCTCGCCCTCGACGGTCCACTCGACCTGGAGGCGGGTCCCGGGGTCCTCGAACCGCCGGGCGACCTGCGCGAGCGCGATCATCCGCTTGAGCGTCGGCGACCAGGTCGTGGAGGTCGCCCGCCCGACCTGGGCGCCGTCCCCGTAGACCGGGATCGGCTCCCGGCGCACGACGGGGGAGACCGCCGGCGGCAGCCCGTGCCGGGCGAACGCCGCCTCGATGCCCTCCCACGCGAGCTCGAGGCCGACGAGCCGGCGCGGCGGGCCGCCCCGGGCCGCCTCCGCGGCGAGGGCCCGCCGGCCCACGAAGTCCGCCTTCCCGAGGTCCACGAGCCGCCCCAGGCCGATCTCGTAGGGCGAGTACTCCTGCTCCGGGGAGGCGGCCTGGCGGACGCCGGTGTAGTCGACCCCGGCGAGGATCAGGCCGGCCTCCACCCGGCAGACGTCGAGGGCCCGTATCCCCGCGGGCCGGATCCCGTACGGCTCGCCCGCCCGGGAGACGGCGTCCCAGACCTCGAGCGCGGCCCCGGCCGGGATCCACAGCTCGTAGCCGAGGTCCCCGGTGTAGCCGGTCCGGGTGACGTCGACCTCGACCCCCGCGATCTCCGCGGGCCGCCTGCGGAAGTACCGGAGGTCGGCGAAGCTCCGGCCCGTCGCGGCCTCGAGCACGTCCCGGGAGCGCGGCCCCTGGAGCGCGAGCGCGGCGAGCTCCTCGGTCACGTCGCGGATCTCGACGTCGAGCCGGTGCGCGTTGAGGACGAACCACCGGTAGGAGGGCTCGGCGGAGGTCCAGCGGAACCGGTCCTCCGCGAGCCGCGTCACGGTCCCGTCGTCGATCACCTTCCCTCGTTCGTCGCACCAGGGCGTGTAGAAGACCTGGTCCACCGCGAGCTTCGAGACGTCCCGGGTCATCACCCGGTCCACGAGTCGGGGGGCGTCGGGGCCCGAGATCTCGTACTTGAAGAGGGGGGACACGTCGATCAGCGCGGCCTGCTCGCGGATCGCGTTGTACTCGATGTCGTGGAAGTCCGCGTAGACCTGGGCGGCCAGGTACCCGGCCCAATCGCCCCAGGCGAGCTTGCGGTTGAGCGCGCTCGTGCGCGGGTGGAACGCCGTCCCCGTGCTCACGGTCCTCCTCCCTCGCGGCCGCCGTAGAGTATGCACGCCCCGTCCCCGGACGACCGCCCGGGCGGCGCGGGCCCCGGTGCGACCGACGGTCACGGTCCGCCGCCGGCCGGGGCGGGGGTTCGTCTAGCATGGGCCGGCCGCGCGCGGCGCGGCGGGAGGCGACGGTGGAGCGGTACGACGCGGCGATCGTGGGCGGGGGCCACAACGGCCTCGTGGCCGCGGCCTACCTGGCCAGGGCGGGCCGCCGCGTGGTGGTGCTCGAGCGGCGCGAGGTGCTGGGCGGCGCGGCGGTCACCGAGGAGGTCGTCCCCGGCTTCCGGTTCAGCGTCTTCTCCTACGTCGTGTCCCTCCTCCGCCCGGAGATCATCCGGGAGCTCGACCTCCCCCGGCACGGGCTCGAGATCCTGCCCCTCGACGGCACGTTCACGCCGCTCGAGGGGGACTACCTGTGGCGGGTGAACGACCACGGCCGGACGATGCGGGAGCTCCGCCGGTGGTCGATCTCGGACGCCGAGGCCTACGAGGAGTACGGGCGGGCGATGGTGGACATGGCCCGGTTCATCAAGCCGATCCTCTCGGTGGCGCCGCCGGACCCGGGCCGGATGGACCCGCGGGAGTGGCTGCCGCTGGTGGGCCTGGCCCGGTCGTTCCGCGAGCTCCCCGAGCGGCTCAAGGCCACGTTCGTGCAGCTCATGACGATGAGCGCGGTGGACTTCCTCGGGCAGTGGTTCGAGACCGACCCGCTCATCGCGACGATGTCCGCCTCGGGGATCATCGGGACGTTCCAGGGCGTCCGCTCGCCGGGGACGGCCTACGTGCTCCTCCACCACTACATGGGCGAGATCGACGGCGCCTTCCGCGCCTGGGGGATCCCCCGGGGCGGCACCGGCGGCGTCTCCGAGGCCATCGCCTCGGCCGCCCGGGCCCTGGGCGCCGAGATCCGGACCGGCGCGCCGGTGGCCCGGGTGCTGACCCGGGGGGGCCGGGCGGTCGGGGTCGTGCTCGAGGGCGGGGAGGAGATCCCCGCCCGCCACGTGCTCTCGAGCGTCGACGTCCGGCGGACGTTCCTCGACCTCCTCGAGCCGGGGACCGTGGACGACGCGTTCCTCCGGGAGGTGCGCCGGTACAAGTTCCGTGGCTCCTCGGGGAAGGTGAACCTGGCGCTCGACGGTCTCCCCGAGTTCTCCTGCCTCCCGAACTCCGAGACCACCGAGCACCTGCGCGGGGCGATCAGCTTCTCGCCCTCCGTGGACTACATGGAGCGGGCCTACGACGACGCGAAGTACGGGCGCTTCTCGCGCCGGCCCTACCTCGACGTGGTGATCCCCTCGCTCGTCGACCCCACGATGGCCCCGCCCGGCAAGCACGTGATGAGCTGCTTCGTGCAGTACGCCCCCTACCACCTCGCGGAGGGGGAGTGGGACGACGCGACCCGCGAGGCCTTCGGCGAGACCGTGATCGACACGCTCGAGGAGCGGATCCCCAAGATCCGGGACCTGATCGTGGGCGTGCAGGTGCTCTCGCCCAAGGACATCGAGGACATCACCGGGCTCTCCGAGGGGAACATCTTCCAGGGCGAGCTCTCGCTCGAGCAGCTGTTCTTCAACCGGCCGGTGCCGGGGTGGGCGCGGTACCGGACCCCCGTCCGGAACCTGTGGCTCTGCGGCTCGGCGGTCCACCCGGGGGGCGGGATCATGGGGGCGCCGGGGAGGATCGCGGCCCTCGAGGTGCTCAAGGCCGACCGCCGGGGGAGGTGGGGGGCGTGACGCCCGCGGCGCGCGGCGGCCCCGGGGCCGGGCGGTGCGGGGGAGGGGCGCCGTGAGCGGCCGGTACGACGCCGTCGTGATCGGGGCCGGCCACAACGGCCTCGTGTGCGCGGCCTACCTCGCGAGGGCCGGGGCGCGGGTCCTCGTCCTCGAGCGGCGCGACCGGGTGGGGGGGATCCTGGCCGACCACGAGCTCGTCCCCGGTGCGCGGGTCCCGGCGGTGGTCCACACGGTCGGACGCCTGCGGCCCTCGGTGGTGCGGGACCTGGGCCTCCGCTCCCACGGGCTGCGGCTCCTCCGGCCCGCGGTCCGGGCCTTCGCCCCCGGGCCCGACGGGGACGGCCTCACGCTGTGGGCCGACCCGACCCGCACCGCCGAGGAGCTCCGGCGCCGGTCGGCGCGGGACGCCGACGCCTACCCTCGGTTCGACCGCCGGGTGCGGGTGATCGCGAGCTTCCTCGCCCACGTGGCGGCGGCCCCGCCGCCGGACCTGGGATCCCCCGGCCTGGCCGACGCCGTCGCCGGCCTGCGCCTCGCCCGGGCCTTCCGCCAGCTCGGACCCCGGGCCGGCCGGGAGGCCCTCCGGGTGCTGCCGATGGCCGTCGCCGACCTGGTGGGGGAGGCCTTCGAGACCGACGCGCTCAGGGGCGCCCTGGCCTCGAGGGGGGTCCTGTTCACCGCGATGGGGCCGTGGTCGGCGGGGACGGCGGCGGTGCTCCTGATGGACTCCGCGGGGAACGACGGGGGGGCCGCCGGGCAGACGGCCTTCGTCCGCGGCGGGGTCGGGGCCCTCGCCGAGGCCCTGGCGGCCGCGGCCCGGGCGTTCGGGGCCGAGGTCCGCACGAGGGCCGAGGTCGTCGCCGTCACCACCCGGGAGGGGAGGGCCACGGGCGTGGCGCTCGCCTCGGGGGAGGAGGTGGCGGCGGAGGCCGTGGTGTCGGCGGCCGACCCCAAGCGGACGCTCCGGGACCTGGTCGACCCAGTGGTCCTCGGCCCCACGCTCCTGTGGCGCGCCTCCAACATCCGCACGCCGGGCGCGACCGCGAAGGTGAACCTCGTGCTCTCCGGGGTGCCCCGGTTCCCCGGGGCCGACGAGGAGCGCCTCCGGGGGCGGATCCTGATCGCCCCGGGGGTGGACGCCCTCGAGCGCGCCTTCGACGCCTGGAAGTACGGTCGGGTCTCGGAGGAGCCGTTCCTGGAGGCCGTGATCCCCTCCCTGTCCGACCCCACGGTGGCGCCGGAGGGGATGCACGTGATGAGCGTGATCTGCCAGTGGGCCCCGTACCGCCTCCGCGACGGCGACTGGGAGGCGGAGCGGGACCGGCTCGGGGACCTCGTGCTCAAGACCCTCGAGGCCCACGCGCCCGGGATCTCCGACCTCGTCGTGGCCCGGGAGGTGCTCACCCCGGTCGACCTCGAGCGGACGTTCGGGCTCCCGGAGGGGCACGTCCTCCACGCCGAGCCGGGCCTCGACCAGTTCTTCGCCTGGCGGCCCCTCCTCGGGCACGCGGGCTACCGGTTCGGGATCCCGGGGCTGTACCTCTGCGGGTCCGGCGCGCACCCCGGCGGGGGCGTCACCGGCGGGCCCGGGGCCAACGCGGCCCGGGTGGTCCTGGCCGACCTGGAGCGACGGTAGGCGGACCCGGTGGGGGAGGAGCGCCCGTTCCCGGGGGAGCCCGAGATCCGGGCCGAGGACGAGCTCGCCGAGTTCGCCGACCGCGACCTCCCCTCCTACGTCGGCGGGGCCTCGTTCCAGAAGCTCCCCTGGTGCCCGGACGACGAGAGCCTCCGCCGGGCCTCGCCGGAGGTCGCGATCGTGGGAGCGCCCCTGGACGACGGCACCTCGCACCGGCCCGGCGCCCGGTTCGGCCCCCGCGCCATCCGGGCCGCCACGTACCACGCGGGCGACCTGTACTCGATCCAGCTCGGGACCGAGGTGTTCTCCCGCATCCGCTGCGTCGACGCCGGCGACGCGCCCGTCGTGCCGTCGCGGCTCGAGCGGGCGCACCGGGTGATCCGGGAGAAGGTCCGGCGGGTGGCGGAGGCCGGGGCGGTGCCCATCGTGCTGGGCGGCGACCACTCGATCACCTACCCCTCGGTGGCGGCGGTGCGGGAGGCGCAGGGGGCCGAGGTGGGCGTCGTGCACTTCGACGCCCACGCCGACACCGGCCTCGAGGTGTGGGGCTCGCTCCTGTCCCACGGGACCCCGATGCGGAAGCTGATCAGCGAGGGGTGGGTGGCCGGGCGGAACTTCGTCCAGGTGGGCCTGCGCGGCTACTGGCCGGAGCGCGAGACGTTCGCCTGGATGCGCGAGCAGGGGATGCGCTGGCACCGGATGGTGGAGATCGAGGAACGGGGGGCCGAGGCCGTGATCGACGACGCGATCGCCGAGGCCCTCGACGGCCCGGAGCGGGTCTACCTCTCGATCGACATCGACGTGGTCGACCCTTCCGCCGCCCCGGGGACCGGGACGCCCGAGCCCGGCGGGCTGCTCGCCCGGGAGCTCCTGCGGGCCGTCCGCCGGATCGTGTCGCGCGTGGAGCTCGTGGGGATGGACGTGGTGGAGGTCTCCCCGCCCTACGACCACGCGGAGCTCACCGCGGCGCTCGCCCACCGCTGCGTCCTCGAGGCGGTCAGCGCGCTCGCGGCGAAGAAGCCTGGGGGTCCGGCGCCCGACCCCCGGCCCGGGTAGGCGACCCGGGGGGTCCCGTGCCCGAGCTCCCCGAGGTCCAGGCGCTCGCCGAGCGGCTCGACGCGCTCCTGTCCGGGGCGCCGCTCGAGCGGATCGAACCCCTCCACGTGGCCGGGCTCCGGACCGCGACGCCCCGGCCGGCCGAGGTCCAGGGGAGGAGCGTCCGGGCCGTCGGGCGGCGGGGGAAGTTCCTCGTCGTCGACCTCGGGGGGCCCCGGGTGCTCGTCCACCTGGCCCAGGGCGGGAGGGTGGAGGTGGAGGACCCGCCCCGCGCGACGAGGCCCCGGGGGGCGCTCGTGCGGTTCCGGTTCGGGGGGCGGCCCTCGGTCCTGGTCCGGGAGTTCGGTACGGAGCGGAGGGCGGGGTGGTGGGTGCTGGCGGAGGGCGACGAGGGCCCGCTCGCCGGCCTGGGGCCGGAGCCGTTCGACGCGGCCTTCGCGGCCCTGGTGCTCCGGGGCGACGACCCGCGGCGGGTCCACACGATCCTCCGGGACCAGCGGACCGTGGCCGGGATCGGCCGCGGCTACGCGGACGACATCCTGCACCGGGCCCGCCTCTCCCCCTACGCGACGCTCGCGGGGCTCGGCGCCCGCGAGCGGGAGGAGCTCCTCGCCGCGGTCCGCTCCGTCCTGACGGAGGCCCTCGAGGGCGAGCGGGGGCGGACCGGAGGCCTGCCGGCCACGCTGGGGCAGCGGTTCGCGGTGCACGGACGGTACGGCCACCCCTGTCCGCGGTGCGGGGACGACCTCCGCCGGGTCTCCTATGAGGCGTACGAGGTCACGTACTGCCCCCGCTGCCAGACCGGCGGCCGGGTGCTCGCGGACCGCCGGCTCTCCCGGCTCGTCCGCTGAGCCGGAGCCGCGCCGGGTACCCGGTCGAGCGCCGAGGCCGGGCCTGCGGACCCCCTCGGGGACTCGGGGGCGGGTCGAGGGAGTCCGCCCCTCGCACCTCAGGGCTCAGGTCTCGGCGTGGATCCTGACGGCGAGGTCCCGGGACGCCACGGCGGCCGCCCCCGGGCGGACGTCGAGGACGACCCAGTAGGTGTCCCCGTCGGCCCACATGCAGATGCCGGCGGCCATCTGGGACCCCGAGGCGCACACGTAGCGCACCCCGTCGACCGTCCGCGCCTCGACCGAGCCCGGGTCCAGGCCGGTCGGGCTGGCGCCCGCGAACCCCATCGAGAACCGCTGGAAGGCGCTGTCCAGCGGGGTCCTCGACGGGTCGTGGAACCAGGCGACGACGAACGACGGGATGCCTCCCTGCCCGTAGAACGCCATGTCGCCCTCCATCCCGCCGGCCTCGAGCTCGGACCGGAACGCCTGCACGCCGATCTCGACCTGCGGGCCCTGCATCCTGGGCGTCCCCGCCAGCTCCCCGGGGAGCTCCGGCGAGCCGTCGGCGAGCAGCCGGTAGCCGAGGAACCCCCCGGCGAGGACGACGAGGGACACGGCGACAGCCGCGACCGCCCGCCGTCCGCCTCGGCCGGCTGGCCCCGGGACGTCCAGCGGTGTCGGTTCCTCGAGGGTTGGGCCGAAGCCCAGGCGGGCCGCCTCGTCGACCCGGGCGGAGGACGCCGCCGGGCCGTCGGCCCCGGGGAAGGTTGCCGTCCCCATGGCACGCTCCTCTCCGGCCCGCGGACCGCGGGCCTGGGATGCTGGTCCTCGAGGTTTCGGACGGCCCGGGGCGGGACTTGAGCGCGGCGCGGTCGCCCCGCGTGCGGGCTTCGCCCCCGGCCGACGGCATGGGGAGGAGGGGGATATGCGGATCGGGATCGGGCTCCCCAACCCGTTGCTGGACGTGCCCGGGGCCCTGCTGCCCGCCTGGGCCCGGCGGGCCGAGGAGCGGGGGTTCGCGGCGGTCGCCACGATCGACCGGATCGCCTACCCCTCCTACGAGTCCCTCGTCGCGCTGACCGCCGCGGCCGCCGTCACGGAGCGGGTCGAGCTCCTCACGAACGTGCTGCTCGGCCCGACGCGCGACCCGGTGCTCCTCGCCAAGCAGGCCGCCAGCCTCGACCGGATCTCGGGGGGGCGGCTCACGCTGGGCCTGGGCGTGGGCCGGCGCGACGACGACTACGCCGCCACCGGGCGGGGGTTCCACGACCGGGGCCGACGGCTCGACCGCGACCTGGAGATCATCCACGCAGCCTGGCGGGGCGAGCTCGTCGCGGGCGCCCGGCACCCCGTGGCGCCGCCCCCGGTCCGGGGGACCGTGCCCATCCTGTTCGGGGGGATGAGCGACGCGTCCCTGCGGCGGGTGGTCCGGTGGGGCGCCGGCTGGACGGCGGGGAGCGCGCCGGCCGAGCAGGTCGCGCCGTTCCTCGAGCGGGTGCGGGAGGCGTGGGCGGCGGCGGGACGACCCGGCGCCCCCCGGCTGGCCGCGCTCCTGTACTTCGCGGTGGGCGACGCCGCGGAGGCCGAGCGGAACCTCCGTGGCTACTACGGGGACGAGGTCGGCGGCGCGATCCTGGCGCGCATGCCGAGGGACGCCGCGGCGCTCCGGGAGACCCGGGACGCGTACGCCGCGCTCGGGATCGACCTCCTGGTCTTCGACCCCGCGGTGGCCGACGTCGCCGAGGTCGACGCGCTCGCCGACGCGGTCATGGAGCCGCGCGGGCCGCGGGTATCCTGACCGCGCCCGGCCCGCGCCGGGCCCGGTCCGTTGCTCGAGCTCCGGGACCTCGCTCGCCGGTTCGGCGACGTCGTCGCCCTCGACGGCGTCTCGTTCGCCGTGGCCCCGGGTGAGCTGGTCGGGTTCGTGGGCCCGAACGGGGCGGGGAAGACCACGGCGATGCGGATCGCCCTCGGCGTGCTCGCCCCCGACCGCGGCGAGGTCCGGTGGCGGGGCCGCCCGGCGGATCCCGCCGTCCGCCGCCGGTTCGGCTACATGCCCGAGGAGCGGGGCCTGTACCCGAAGATGCGGGTCCTCGACCAGCTCGTGTACCTCGGCCGCCTGCACGGGATGGCCCCGGAGGCGGCCCGGAGCTCGGCGCTCCGCTGCCTGGAGACCCTGGGGGTGGCCGACCGGTCCCGCGACCGGGTCGAGCAGCTCTCCCTCGGGAACCAGCAACGGGTCCAGCTGGCGGCGGCCCTGGTCCACGAGCCCGAGCTGCTCGTCCTCGACGAGCCGTTCTCGGGGCTCGACCCGGTGGGGGTCGACGTCCTCGCCGGGGTGCTGCGGGAGCGGGTCGCCGCCGGCGCCGCCGTGCTCTTCTCGAGCCACCAGCTCGAGCTCGTCGAGCGCCTCTGCGAGTCCGTGGTCCTGATCCACCGGGGGCGGATCGTGGCGGCCGGACGGATCGACGAGCTGCGCGCGGCGAGCGGCCGGCGACTGGTCCGGGTGGAGGTCGCCGGCGCCCCCCAGGGGTGGGCCGCGGCCCTCCCCGGGGCCCGCGTGGTGGAGGACCGACGGGACGGCCTGGTGCTGGAGCTCGCCCCGGGGGAGAGCCCGGCCCGGGTCCTGGACGCGGCGCGGGCGGCGGGGGAGGTCCTCCGGTTCGCGGTGGAGCGGCCGACCCTGGCCGAGATCTTCCGGGAGGCGGTCCGGGGGTGAGACACCCTTCGTCAACCTCCTCATGCGGCGGCGCGCCCGAGCGCCCGCTCGCGGTTGGCGAGGTGGGTCGCCTCGTCGTACCGCTCGCCCTTGCGCAGGCAGTGCCACAGGACCTCGAGCCACCGGTTCCCGAGGGCCCGGAGCGCCGCGTGGTGGCCCTTGCCCCTGGCTCGCTGGGCGTCGTAGAAGGCCCTGGCCCAGCCCGAGGCCCGCAGGGAGCAGAACGCCCACTGCTGGACGGCGGTCGAGAGGTGGCGGTTGCAGGCCAGCCGGCAGGCCACCACGAGCTCGCTCTTGCCCGAGCGGCGGGTGACCGGGGCCTTCCCCGCGTAGCATGCGAGCGAGTTCGGCGTCCCGAACTGCCAGGGGGAGTCGCCGATCTCCCCGGCCACCCTGGCGGCGAGGCGGGCACCGAGCCCCGGGAAGCTCCGGTAGACCTCGCCGCCAGGGAGCCGCTCCCCCTCGGCCTCCCACCCCGCCTCGGGCAGGGCCGCCAGGAGCACCCCCATCCGCCGCTCCCAGGCCCGCCGCTGGGCGTGGAGCAGCAGGAGCTGGGAGCAGGCGAGGCGGACCGTGGCCTCCTTGGCCCGCACCAGGTGGGGCCGGGGGGCGAAGTGGGAGGCCGCGAGGGCCTCCCGGAGCCGGCGGAGGGCGCGGGCGGGGAAGCCGTGGTGGGCGGCGCGGAAGAACGCCTCGAGCTCGTCCTCCCCCGCGGCCGCCAGGGCCTGCTGGGTGGGCCAGCGCTCGAGGAGCTTGAGCAGGGTCGGGGCCCCCAGGTCCTCCCCGGCGAAGCGGAGCGCCGCGGGGTTCACCGCCATGAGGTCGGCCCGCAGGCGGTTCAGCAGCCGCCGCTCGTCCCGGGCGGCCCGCTCGTCGTCCCGGGCGATCGCCCGCAGCTCGGCCGCCCGCTCCCCGTGGGGGACGAGGGGGCGGAGGGGCTGGTG
>DATMBJ010000027.1:0-6243 GCA_035559315.1 Actinomycetota bacterium | reverse complement strand
TACGTGGAGCTCTCGGGGCAGGAAGGGTTCAACGAGGCGTTCCTGGGTGCCGTGCGGTTCCCGGAGCTCGAGGAGGTGCGGTGACCGACCGGCGACCGCTCGCCCTCGTCGTGTGCGGCGCCCTGGCCCGCGAGGTGCGCGAGATCGCGGCCCGCCGCGGCTGGGACGCGGACCTGTTCACGATCCCCGCCCTCGACCACCTCTCGCCGCGGAAGATCGTGGAGGACGTGGAGCGGGAGCTCGCCGACCTCGACGGCCGCTACGATCGCGTCGTCGTCGTCTACGGGGACTGCGGGACCTTCGGCGCCCTGGACCGGGTCCTCGAGCGGTACGGGGCCGTGCGCCCCGACGGCCCTCACTGCTACGAGATGTACGGGGGGGCCGAGCTCGCCGCCGAGGCCGACCGGCGCCTGTCCACCTTCTTCCTCACCGACTGGCTCGTCCGCAACTGGGAGCGGGCCGTGGTGGACGGGCTCGGGATCGGCCGCTTCCCGTTCCTGCGGAACACGTACTTCGACCACATCACGGACGTGCTGTACCTGCGGCAGTCGCCGGAGCCGTCGCTCGAGACCAAGGCCCGGGAGATCGCGGCCGACCTCGGCGTGCCGCTCGAGATCCGCGACGTCGGCCTCGGCGACCTGGAGCGGAGGGTGATCGAGCTTGTGGAGGAACCGGCTCCGTCTTGACGTCCTCTCCGAGGAGCAGGTGGAGGCCATCCACGACGCCGGCCTCCGCCTCCTCGAGGAGGTCGGCGTGCGCTTCTCGTTCGAGCCGGCGCTCCGGCGCTTCCGCGATGCCGGCTCCGAGGTCGAGGGCGATCTCGTGCGCCTGGACCGCGGCTTCGTGGCCGAGCGCCTCGCTGAGGCCCCCCGCTCGTTCACGGTCCACGCCCGGAACCCGGAGCGCTCGATCCAGGTGGGGGGCGAGCACCTCGCCCTCGCCCCCACCGGCGGATGCCCCTTCGTCCTCGACCCGGAGCGCGGCAAGCGGCCCCCCACGGCCGAGGACCACGCGACCTTCGTGCGCTTCACCCAGGCCGTCCCCCTCTTCGACCTGAACGAGAGCGGGATCGTCGAGCCCGCCGACCTCCCGGTGCAGAGCCGCCATCTCGACATGGACCTCGACGTGCTGCGGTGGTCGGACAAGCCCTACTTCCCCGTGGGGGCCACCTACGAGGCCGCCCGCGACTCGGTGGACCTCGCCGCGATCGTCTTCGGCGGGAGGGACGCGATCGCCGGGCGGCCGGTGATGCTCGCGATCGTGAACCCCGTGAGCCCGCTCTCCTACGACGAGCGGATGGCGGGCTCGCTCGTGGCCTACGCGGAGGGCGGCCAGCCGGTCGTGCTCATGCCCTTCACGTTCGCCGGAGGCACGGCGCCGCTCTCGCTCGCCGGGTCCCTTGCGCAGATCGTGGCCGAGCTGCTGGCCGGGGTCTGCCTCGTGCAGCTCGTCCGACCCGGGTGCCCGGTCGTGATGGGCGGCGCCGTCTCCGAGCTCGACCTCCACAGCGGCGAGCCCCGGTACGCGACCGCCTTCCACGGCCTCGCGATGCTCGCGGCCGGACAGCTCGCCCGCCGCCTCGGCCTGCCCTTCCGGGGGGGCGGCGGCTTCACCGGCTCCCCGGTGCCGGACGTGCGCGCGATGAGGGAGTCGCTCATGGCGCTGTGGCCGGCGCTGCTCTCGGGGTCGAACGTGATCCTCCACGCGGCCGGCTGGGTCGAGGGGTCGCTCGTCGCCTCGATCGAGAAGATGGCCCAGGACGTCGCCGCCCTGGAGGTGTTCCACGACCTCCTGGCCGCCGAAATCCCCGTGGACGAGGAGTCGCTCGCGCTCGAGGCGTTCCGCGAGGTCGGCCCCGGCGGGACCTTCCTCGGCGCCGCCCACACGCTCCGGCACCTCCGGGAGCAGGTCGCCCGGCGACCCCGCGGGCCCCTCGACTGGCGGGCCTGGCTCGAGCGCTACGAGGACCCGGGGATGGATCCGGCCGTCGAGGAGGAGCTCCGCGGCTTCGTCGCGCGCCGCAAGCGCGAGCTCCGGAGGGACCATCCCACGGCGCCGCGGCCCGTCTGACCCGGCGGACGAGCGCTGCCCCCGCCCCTTCCCGCGCCCACCGAACGCATCCCCCGCCGCGGCTCCGGGGGTATCTAGCCGGCGGCCGCGCGAGGCAGCCCGGGCGGATCGAGAGGGCGGTGGAACGCTTTCCTACGCGGTGACCGGGACCGGGTACACCTCGTCGGCCGGATGACCCGCCCGCTCGTGGATGCGCTTCACGGCCTCGGCGCTCGGCGCCACCGAGAGGCAGAAGACCGTCCCGGACTCCGGATCCGCCCAGGCCTGCTTGAAGTTCACGCCCTCCTCGTCCTGGATCGCCAGGTCGGCGTCGTGCGCCTCCTTCAGCAGTTCCGGCGTGATCCCCTTCATCCCACGATGCACGTCCATGAACTCAGGCATTGTGGACCCCCTCCCTGGTCGTTCGCCCCGCGTATCAGAGCACGGGACCCTCGTCGGACACAAGGTGGCGAGCCCGTACATATCGGCCGTGGTCCGGACGAGAGTGGCTGAGCCCGGCAGGCATGCGCCCCCACCGCCGAGGAGGGGTCGCTGACCTGCGCGTCCTCGTCGGGGCGGGCGGATTCGAACCGCCGACCTCGTGCACCCAAAGCACGTGCGCTACCAGCCTGCGCCACGCCCCGCAGCACCGACGATACCCGACGGGTCGTCCCTTGCCAGCGGGGGTAGCGTTGAAGGTGACGTGGCCCGCCGCACCGACGCCGTCGAACGTTCGCTCGAGCCCATCCTGGGCTGGCGTACCTGGCGGCTCGTCCGCGCCCGCGGCGGCCTCCGGATCGCGCCGGCCACCCCCCGGGAGCCCTGGGAGCCCGGGGTCGCCCAGCGCGCCACCTGCACCGGCGCCCACACCCGCCTCTACCTCGTCTTCAACCCCGAACTCGCGCCCACCCACCGCAGCCCGGAGCCCGGCTGCACCTGCGGGTTCCACGCGTTCAAGGAGCCCGCCAGGCTGGGGCGGACCGGCCGCGGGGTGGGGGTCGTGGGCCAGGTGGCCATGTGGGGCCGGGTCATCGAGCACACGCGGGGCTGGCGAGCCGAGTTCGTCTACCCCGCCCGGCTGCGCCTCGCCTGCGCCCGCTGCCTGTGGTGGGGGCGGCTCCCCGCCATCCCCGACCTCGTCGTCGTGCGGGGAGACCGGCTCCTGCCGGCCTGCAGGGAGCACGGCGCGCGGCTCCGCGCCCGGGAGGCCCTCCCGGTGCGGGAGGTCGAGGCCGAGCTGCTGGACACCTACCGGGTCGAGCTGCTGCCGGTCGAGCTCCTGGGGAGGGCGGGAGCCGACCCGATCACGTCCCTGCTCCGGCTCCTCGACCCCCGCCGGCGCTGACCGCCGGTCCCGCGTCAGCCCGGCAGCCGGAAGCGCCCCTCCCCCACCACGTGGACCTGCCCCGCGACGGAGACGCGGGGCGGGTCCTGGCTCGCCTCCACCTCGAGCACGGAGGGCCGGCCCACCTCCTCCCCCTGGCGGATCACGAAACGCCCGGCCCGGTCCTCCGCGAGGAGGTAGGCGCCCACGGCCAGGGCGGCGGCCCCCGTGGCCGGGTCCTCGCCGATCCCGAGGGTCGCGTCGAACATCCGGGCCCGGAACCCGTCCGCCCCCGTCCGCACCAGCAGGTAGAGCCCGTCGGCCCCGACCTCCGCGAGGAGCGGGCCCAGGAGCGGCTCCCCCGGCCGGGCCCTGGCCACCGCCCCGAGGTCCCGCGCCGGCACGACGAGGAAGGGCAGCCCCGCCGAGACCACGCGCGGCGGGAGGTCCGGGTCGAGGTCGTCCTGGCCCAGCCCCGCCGCGGCCGCCGCCCGCGCCCGATCCACCGGGGGTCCGAGCGGGGCGGGGACCGCGGCGAGCGAGGCCCGGGAGGCCGCGAGGTCCACCTCGACCGGGAACCCGCCGGCCGCGACGAGCTGCACGGCCGGGGAGGAGACGCGTCCCTCCGCCACGAGCACGAAGGCGGTCCCGAGCGAGGGGTGGCCGGCGAACGGGACCTCGCCGCCCGGCGTGAAGATCCGCATCGCGTAGCGGTCCCCACGGGCCTCGGTCACGAAGGTCGTCTCGGAGAACCCGATCTCGCGCGCGAGCAGCCCCATCGTCCGGTCGTCCAGGCCCTGACCCTCGGGGACCACGCAGAGCTGGTTCCCGCTGAACGGCCCGGTCCCGAACACATCCACCAGCCGGAACCCGACCTCCACCCACACCTCCTCGCGATCGGACGCCATCAGCGTACGGCGACGGCCGCAAGGCGCCCGCGGCTACCATGCCCGGGACGTGGGTGCCGAGCGACCGGGGACCGACGGGCGGTGGGACCGGGGCTACGGGGAAGGGGCGCGGGCCGCGCTGCCCTACGCCGTGGCGGTGTTCGCGTTCGGGATCTCCTTCGGCCTCCTCGCCCGGGCCGCCGGGTTCGACGCGGTCGCCGCGGTCGCGATGTCCGCCACGACGTTCGCCGGATCCGCCCAGTTCGCGGCGGCCGGCGTGCTCGGGGCCGGGGGGACCCTGGGCGCCGCGGCCGCCGCGGCGATCCTCCTCAACGCGCGCTACGGGCCGATGGCGGCGGCCGCGGCGCCCTGGTTCCGCGGCCCGGCCTGGCGGCGGTTCCTCGAGGCGCAGCTCCTCGTGGACGAGTCCTGGGCGATCTCGGCCCGGGCCGCCGGACGGTTCGACCTGCCGGCCCTCCTCGGCTCCGGGATCGTGCTCTACGCGGCCTGGGTCGGCGGGACCGCGGCCGGCGCCCTCGGGGCGGGGATCATCGGCGACCCCTCCGCGCTCGGCCTCGACGCGGCCTTCCCGGCGCTGTTCCTCGGGCTCCTCGCGCCACGGCTGCGGGCGACCCACGCCAGGATGGCCGCGGCCCTCGGCGCGGGGATCGCGCTCGCGCTCACCCCGTTCGCCCCGCCGGGCCTGCCGATCGTGGCCTCGGCCTCCGCCTGCCTGATCGGGCTGCGCCGCCAGCCGGCCCCGCCCCCCGAGGGAGCGCGCGCCCCCGACCCGGGGGGGACGCGGTGAGCAGCCCCTGGGCCGCGGTGCTCGTGGTGGGCGCCGCCACCATCGCGCTCAAGGCCGCGGGACCCGTGGCCCTGGGCGGTCGACCGCTCCCGCCCAGGCTCGCCGGCGTGATCGAGCTCCTCGCCCCCGCGGTCCTCGCCGCCCTGGTGGTGACCCAGGTTGCGGACGGGGGCGGGCGGGCCCTCGGCCTCGACGAGCGCGCCATCGGCGTCGCGGTGGCGGCGGCCGCCCTCGCCCTGCGCGCGCCCACGCTGCTCGCCGTGGTCGCGGCGGCCGCCAGCACCGCCCTCGCCCGGGCCCTCCTCTGACCCGCTCCCGCGGCGCGCCGTTGCTATCGTTGCGATGGCGCGGGTGTAGCTCAATGGCAGAGCTCCAGCCTTCCAAGCTGGCGATGCGGGTTCGATTCCCGTCACCCGCTCGAAGGGACGAGCGAGGCCCGGGGGTCGAGCGTTGAACGAGCCTCGCCCGTCGTCCGGCCCTCGACCTTCGGGAGGGCACGGCGTCGTGAGGCGTCCCGGCGCCTCGCCGACCTGGTCGGCTGGCGACGGCCGTGCGTGCGTCGCCTGCGTCCCGGGGACGGCCGGCGCCGGCGCTAGGATGGCCTCGGGCGCCGGTAGCTCAGCCTGGACAGAGCGGCGGACTTCTAATCCGCGGGTCGGAGGTTCGAATCCTCCCCGGCGCGCGTCGCCGTCCGGCCGGGCTCAGATCGACCGCACGCGCCCGGTCGCCCGGCCGTAGTCCCAGGCGTCGAGGTCGGGGTGCTCCACCCCGAGCGTCGTGAGGATCGTGAGCACCTGGGTCCGGTGATCGGTGCCGTGGGTCAGGGCCTGGGCAAGGAGGACCCCGGCCCGGATCTCGAGCCGGCCTCCTTCGTCCACCACGATCCGTTCGGGGTCGAAGGGCTCGGCGAGGAACGCCTCCCAGAACGCGGCGAGCTCCTCGGCCCGACGGGCCAGCTCGTCGAGGGGTGGGACGGGGTCCGCGGATCGCCACCTCCGCTCGACCCCTGCCAGCAGGGTGCGGTAGTAGTCCCCGGCCGAGATGATGTGATGGAGCGTCCGGTCACGCTCCCGTACGTGCCGGGCGCGGTGACCTCGAGCTGTTCCGGCGGGAGGCGCCGGCAGATCCCGATCAGCTCGCGGGTCGCCCACGCGTCGTGGCGGAAGGGGTCGAGC
>DATMBJ010000026.1:0-6207 GCA_035559315.1 Actinomycetota bacterium | reverse complement strand
GGGCGGCGGGGCCCCCGCGTCCGCGCCAGCCGGCGGCGCCCGCTAGTATCCGGGCCGGTGGAGCGCACGCGTGAGCGCCGGGCCGCCGCCCTGCTGAACCGCATCACGTACCTGCGGGTCGCGCTGGTCCCCGCGGTGATGGGCCTGGTCCTCGCCGCCCCCGACGTGCCCCACGCGTACGGGCTCGCGGCGGCGCTCTTCGGGCTGGCCGCGGCCACCGACTTCCTCGACGGGTTCCTCGCGCGCCGGTGGGCCGCGACCACCACGCTCGGGAGCTTCCTCGACACGACCGCGGACAAGCTCCTGGTCTCCGGCGCCCTGATCGCGCTGGTGGCCGTGGGCCGGGCCTCCCCCTGGGTGGCGATCCTGATCGTCGGCCGCGAGCTCGTGATCCTCGGCCTCCGCGGCGCGGTGGCGGCGGACGGCACGGTGATCCGACCCTCGATCTGGGGGAAGCTCAAGGCAAACGTCCAGTTCGTCGCCGTGCTCCTCGCGCTGCTCCGCACCCCCGAGCGCCTCGGCCCGCTCTACCCGGACGAGTACGCGATGATCGCGGCGGCCGCGATCACCGTGATGTCCGCCGCGGACTACCTGGCGAGGTTCGGCCGGGTCTTCTCCTCCGGCGGGCGCCGCTGACGCGCGTGGCGGGCGACGTCCTGGTCACGGGGGGATCGGGGTTCGTCGGAGGCGCGGTCCTCGCGCGCCTGGTGGCGGAGGGCCGGTCGGTCCGGGCCCTGGCGCGGTCGGGGGACGCCGCCCGGGCCGTCGAGGCGGCCGGCGCGCGGGCCGTGCGGGGCGACGTGCTCGACCCCTCGTCGCTCCTCGAGGCCATGCGGGGATGCGACGTGGTGTTCCACGCCGCCGGGGTCAACGCGATGTGCCTCCCGGACCCGGGGCCGATGCTGCGGACGAACGTGGAGGGGACGGCGAACGTGCTGCGGGCGGCGGCGGCGGCCGGGGTCCGCCGGGTGGTCCACACCTCCTCGGCCTCCGCGATCGGCGAGCCCGCGGGCACGGTCGGGCGCGAGGACACGCCGCACCGGGGGGCCTACCTCTCCGCCTACGAACGCTCGAAGCACCTCGCCGAGCGCCGGGCGCTCGAGCTGGGACGGGCCCTGGGGGTGGACGTGGTGTGCGTGAACCCGGCCTCGGTCCAGGGTCCGGGCCGGGTCACGGGGACGGCCCGGCTCCTGCTGGCCGCGGCGCGGGGGCGCCTCCCGTTCCTCGTCGACGCCCGGTTCAGCGTGGTCGACGTGGCGGACTGCGCCGAGGGCCACCTGCTCGCCGAGCGGCGGGGGGCGCCGGGGGAGCGGTACCTGCTCGCGGGGGCGACCCTCACGGTCCGGGAGGCCCTGGACCTGTTCGCCCGGGTCGCCGGGTTCCGCCCCCGCGCGTGGTTCCTGCCCCCCCGGGCGGCCCTGGGGATCGCGGGCGCCGTCGAGCTCGCCGCGGGGCTCCTCGGCCGCAGGGCGCCCGTCTGCCGGGAGATGGTGCGCACGCTGCTCCACGGGCACGCCTACGACGGCTCCCGGGCGGAGCGGGAACTCGGCCTGCGGTACACGCCGGTCGAGGAGACCCTCCGCCGCGCGCTCGAGTGGTACGCGGCGCGGGGGCTGCTGCCGGCGCCCGCCGGGCGGTCCGGCCCCGGCGCCGCGTAGGATGGGCGGGCCCGGAGACCCCAGGGGGGGAGCGATGGCCGAACGACAGCCGGACCGGAACCTCGCGCTCGAGCTGGTCCGGGTCACCGAGGCCGCCGCGCTCGCCGCCGGCCGGTGGATCGGCCGCGGCGACAAGGAGGCGGCCGACCGCGCCGCGGTCGACGCGATGCGGATCATGGTCGATACGGTCGCGATGGACGGCGTGGTCGTGATCGGGGAGGGCGAGAAGGACCACGCGCCGATGCTCTACAACGGCGAGCGCGTGGGGAACGGGCAGGGGCCGGCGGTCGACGTCGCCGTCGATCCCATCGACGGCACCCGCCTCACGGCCCTGGGACAGCCGAACGCGCTCTCGGTGATGGCGCTCTCGGAGCGGGGGACGATGTTCTTCCCGGGGGCCGCGGTCTACATGGAGAAGGTGGCCGTCGGCCCGGAGGCGGTCGACGCGATCGACGTCACCGCCCCGCCCGAGGAGAACGTCCGGTCGGTCGCGGAGGCGAAGGGCGTGCGCCCCGAGGAGATCACCGTGGTCGTGCTGGACCGCGACCGCCACCGCGAGCTGATCCGCCGGGTCCGCGAGGCCGGGGCCCGCGTCTCCCTCGTCCCCGACGGGGACGTCGCGCCGGCGATCGCCGCCGCAACCCCCGGGTCCGGCGTGGACCTCCTGATGGGGATCGGCGGAACCCCCGAGGGCGTGGTGGCCGCGGCGGCCCTGAAGTGCCTGGGCGGCGCGATCCAGGGCCGGCTCTTCCCCAGGAGCGACGAGGAGCGGGCCAGGCTCCAGGAGGCCGGCCTCGACGCGGCCCGGGTGCTCACGACCGAGGACCTGGTCTCCGGGGAAGACGTGTTCTTCGCCGCGACGGGGATCACGGACGGGTCGCTCCTCCCGGGGGTGCGGTACCACCGCGACGGCGCGACCACGTTCTCGATGGTGATGCGGTCGCGCTCGGGGACCGTCCGTTCCATCGAAGCGCACCACAGGTTCGAGAAACTCGAGCGATTCACCGGCCGCTCGTACCGCCGCTAGCCGCCGGAGCCCGACCCGGGAGGAGGTGGAAATATCCCGGATTCGCGCTATGGTATGGGAACCGACCCGGAGGGAGAACGGGAACGATGGGTGAGCGAACGATCCTGGTTTGCGACGTGTGCGGGGAGCCGGCGGCCGAGACCGTCACGATCAGGGTGGGGAGGCGCAACCTCGTGAAGGACCTCTGCGCCACCCACGTCGCGGAGCTCGTGAAGGGCGCCCGACGCCCGCGGCCCGGGCGTCGGAAGGGCACCGTCGCGAAGGCCGAGACGGCCCGGAAGACCGCGGCGAAGCGCTCCGCGTCGACCCGGGGCCGCCGCGGCGCGACGCGCTCCGCGGCCGCGGGTTAGCTCGCCGGACCCGACGGCCCGGCCTCGCCCTCCTCCGGGATGGCGTAGACGCCGACGTCGACCTTCACCACCCGGCCCTCCCGCGCCCCCCGCGCGAGGGCGGCGAGCAGCTCCCGGCGGACGTCCGGGACCGCGAAGGGGTCGAGGTAGCCGCGGCGGAGCGCGCGGTCCTGGATCACGGTCCAGTGGAGCGGGCGTCCCTCCTCCCGCAGCACGGCGAGGGCAGCCTCGAGCGCGTCCATCACAGGCCCCGGGCCGCGGGGATCACCGCCTCCGCGAACAGCTCCACCATCCCGGGGTCGAAGATCGCGAACGGGACCGAGGCCGCCCCCACGATCACCTCCTCCACGCCCAGCTCGGCGAAGGCCGCGAGCCGCTCGACGACCCGTTCCGGCGTCCCGGTCAGGGTGTCGACCGCGTACGCGTCGAGGAGCTCGCCGTCGAGGGCCCCGCCCGGGGTCCACCGCTGGAGGGCGCGGAACCGCGCGACCAGGTCCCGCTCGTCCTCCCCCACGAGCGTGGCGAGCCCGAGCGAGAGCCGGAGCGTCGACGGATCGCGCCCCTCCTCCTCGCAGATCCGTCGCGCGACCGCGACCCGCTCGCCGTAGGCCCGCGGCGTCCACCGCCACACGGTGTTCCACCCGTCGGCGTGGCGCGCGGCGAGCCGGAGCGCCCGCTCGCCGCCCTTGGCGCCGATCCAGATGGGCGGGCGCGGCCGCTGCGCGGGCGGGGGGTGGTTGTACGCGTCGCGGAGGGCGACGTGGCGCCCCTCGAACGTGGCGGGCCCCCCGGGGAGCAGGAGCCCGAGGGCCCGCACCGTCTCCTCGAGGATCCGGAACCGCTCCCCCACCGTCCCGAACCGGTACCCGAACGCCTCGAACTCCTCCCGGTACCAGCCGGCGCCGACCCCCAGGTCCACGCGGCCGCCGGAGAGCAGGTCGAGGGCGGTGGCCTGCTTCGCCAGGACCGCCGGGTGGCGGAACGGCGCGCAGAGCACGAGCGTCCCCAGCCGCACGCGCTCGGTGACCGCGGCGAGCCCCGCGAGCGTGGTGAGGGGCTCGAGGGACCCCTGCGGTCGGTCGGGCCCGCCGTACCGCCCGAGCGAGAGGAAGAAGTGGTCCGAGACCCACACGGAATCGAACCCCAGGGCTTCCGCGCGCCGCGCCCACCCGGCCACGGCGTCGAACGAGACCCGCCGGCCGTCGAGCGAGAAGTCGTAGTGCGGGAGCGCGAGCCCGAAGCGCACGGCGTCAGAGGTACCTCAGGACGTCGGCGGGGCTCGTGAGCTCCGTGCCCTCGGGAACCCGGATCCCCTTCGGCACCTTGAGCCGGGGGTACACGGAGACGTTGCCGGCCAGGTGGACGCCCGCCTGGACCGTGACCTCGTCGCCCACGGCGCAGAACCGCTCGAGGATCGTGGGCAGGTCGGGCTCCGATCGGATCTCGGCCATCGAGCCCACCACCGACTCGCGGATCTGGGCCCCGGGGCCGACGATCGCGCCGTCGCGGATCTGGGAACGGATGATCATCGCCCCCTCCCGGACCTCGACGTCGTCGTCGAGGTTCGATTCCAGGATCACCGCGCCGGGGGCGATCTCGCAGTACCGGCCGATCCGCACGGCGGGGCCGATGTGCACCGTGCCCAGCTCGAGCTTCTCGGCGAGCGTGGTCCCGGTGATCGAGTCCCGCATCGAGAGCGTCTCGGGCGCGATCCACACGTTCCGCTCGGGGTCGAAGGCCGGGCCGAGGAGGCGGTCCACCGACTCGAAGCGCCCGTGGAGGACGTCGACCATGGTCTCGACGTAGTCGCGGACGTTCCCGAGGTCCCCGATCCGCCGCACCGGGTACGCGTAGACCGGGAACCCCTTCCCCACGAGCCACGGCAGGAGGTCCTTGCCGAAGTCGAGCCGCCGGGTCCGGAGCTCCCGGACCTCGGGATGGTCGGCCACCTCGCGGAGGACCTCGGTCTCGACCAGGTAGAAGCCGGCGTTCGTGAGCAGCGGCAGGGCCCGGAACTCCTCCTCGGTCTGCGCGCGGAAGTGCTCCCGGAGCTCCGCGAGCGTCGGCTTCTCGACGAACTCGGTCACCCGCCCGTCGGGGTCCGCGAGCATCACACCGTACTTCTCGGCGACCTCGTCGGGCGCCCGGGTCATCGCTGTGATCGTGACCAGCGCCTCGCGCTCCACGTGCGCGCGGTGCATCGGTTCGAGGTCGAAGTCGATGATCGAGTCCGTGGGGAAGACCAGCGCCCGCTGCCGGAGGTCCCAGTGTTCCATCATCCGGAGCGTGGAGTCCGCGCTCCCCGTCGACAGCGGGTCGTACTTCACCGGCGAGTACATCACGTCGACGCCGAACGGCTCCCCGTACCCGATCATGACCTTGATCTGGTACCGGTTCTCCTTCCCGTGGGCGATGATGTAGTACTGCTTGATCCCCTCGCTCGAGAGGATCGCGATCACCCACTGGATGAGGCGCCGCCCAAGGAACGACATCGCGGCCTTGGACCTGAGGTACCCGGGGGCCTTGAGCGTCAGCGGGCGCGCCCGCACCCCCTGCCCCCCGGCGAGGCCGATCCCGACGATCTCGGTCGCTCCGGGCATGCGCCCGCATCGTACCGCGGGCCCGCCCGGCGGGCATCCGCCGACCGCGGGGGCGGTGCCGCCTAGGCCGTGGCCTCCTCCTCCGTCGTGGGGACCGCGCCGCGGAGCACCACGGCGCCCCGCGCGTCGCGGACGACGACGTCGGTGAAGGTCGAGAGGTCCTCGGGGAACTCCCCGGCCTCCTCCGCCGAGCCGTCGCGCCCCACCTCGTGGAGGCCGATCCGGGCCACGAGGAGCTCCCGCCCCCGCGGCCCGAGCAGGGAGACGCGGTAGGGGAACGCCCCCCGGTCCGCGGGGTCCAGCCCGGCCAGGAGCGCGACCGCCAGGTCCAGGCGGCGCGGCGACGCGAGCAGCACCACGGCCCCGCCGGCCACCGGGGCGGAGGGGGCGGGCGTGAGCTGGACCACCCGCGCATCGTCCCGGCCGGCGAAGGGCGCGGTCTCGAGGAGCGCGGCGAGGCGCCTCGCGATCAGGTCCTGCCGCCGCTCGGCCTCGAGGGCGGCCCGCTCGAAGCGCTCCGCGCGCCCGGCCATCACCGCGCCCCAGCCCAGGCCGGCCAGGCCCACGGTGGC
>DATMBJ010000025.1:0-6855 GCA_035559315.1 Actinomycetota bacterium | reverse complement strand
CGGGGAGCGCGGCCGCGGGGCCCGCCGCGGCGGGGGCGCCGCCGGGCGGGGGCTTCCTCTTGGCCCCCGCGGAGGCCGGCGCGGTCGCGACGCCCGAGCGCCTCTCCCCCGAGCACCGGGAGATCTTCCGGGCCGTCGCCGCCTTCGTGGAGCGGGAGGTCGTGCCGAGACGGGCCCGGGTGGAGGCCCGCGACTACGCCGCCCACCGCGAGCTCCTCGAGCTCATCGGGCGGGAGGGGTTCCTCGGGATCGACGTGCCCGAGGCCTACGGCGGGGGCGGGCTCGACCTCACGAGCGCGGTGGTCGCGATCGACGGCCTCGGGGAGGCCGGCTCGTTCTCGGTGACCTACGGCGCCCACACCGGGATCGGGACCCTCCCCCTCGTGTTCTTCGGCTCCGAGGAGCAGCGGCGCCGCTACCTCCCCGGGCTCGTCGCGGGCACCACGGTCGGGGCCTACGCGCTGACCGAGCCCGAGGCCGGCTCCGACGCCCTGGGGATCCGCACCCGGGCCACCCCCGAGCCGGACGGCGGCTATCGGCTCGACGGGCGGAAGCAGTTCATCACGAACGCGGGGTTCGCCGACCTCTTCACGCTCTACGCGAAGGTGGACGGCGAGCGGTTCACGGCCTTCCTCGTGGAGCGGGCGACGCCCGGGCTCTCGGTCGGGCCCGAGGAGCGGAAGCTCGGGCTCGAGGGCTCCTCGACCTGCGCGGTGGTCCTGGACGGCGCGCGGGTGCCGGCGGGGAGCGTCCTCGGCGAGGTGGGCGAGGGGCACCGGGTCGCGTTCAACGTCCTCAACGTGGGTCGGTTCAAGCTCGCCGCCGCCTGCCTGGCGCGGATGCGGCCGGCCCTCCGGTGGGGGGCCGGGTACGCGAAGGACCGGCGGGCCTTCGGCCGACCCATCGCCTCGTTCCCGCTCGTCGCGCAGAAGCTCGCGCGGATGGCGACCGCCACCTACGCGGTCGAGTCCCTCGTCTACCGCCTGGCGGGCCTGATCGACCGGCGGCTCCGGGAGGCCGAGGAGGCGGGCTCCGCCGAGGCGATCCGGACGGCGCTCGAGGAGTACGCGGTGGAGTGCTCGGCGGCGAAGGTGCTCGCCTCCGAGGAGCTCGGGGTCGTGATGGACGAGCTGGTCCAGGTCCACGGGGGCTACGGGTTCATCGAGGACCTCCCGGTCGCCGCCCACTACCGGGGGACCAGGGTCGACCGGATCTGGGAGGGGACGAACGAGATCAACCGGCTGCTGATCTCGGGGACCCTCCTCCGCCGGGCCCAACGAGGGCGCCTCGACCTCCTGGGGGCCGCGCGACGCGCGTGGGACTCGCTCCTCGAGCCCGAGCCGGGGGCCGCGCCGGAGGGCCCCCTCGCCGCCGAGCGCGCGCTCGCCGACGGGGTGCGCCGGCTCGGGCTGGTGCTCGCCGGGGCCGCGGCGCGGCGGTTCGGCGAGGCCCTGGAGGAGGAGCAGGAGGTGCTCGCCGGCCTGGCCGACCTGGCGATCCACCTCCTGGCGATGGAGGGCGCGGTGGTCCGCGCCGAGCAGGCCGGGGCCGAGGACCCGGCACGGGCCCAGGTCCACCTCGACCTGGCCCGGGCGGTGGTGGCCTCGCACGTCGGCCCGGCTGAGCTCACGGCCCGGGCCCTCGTCGCCCGGGTCGCCGAGGGCGACGACGCGCGCCTCCTCCGGACCGGGATCCGTCGCCTGCTCCGTACCGAGGCGCCCGACGCGATCGCCGTGGGCCGCCGGGTGGCGGAGGCCGTGCTGGCGGCGGACGGCTACCCGCTCGACCTCTGAAGCCGAGCGGCGAGCTCCTCCGGCAGCCGGTCGCGGTTCCCCGGCGTCACCTCGAGGACCTCGACGCCCGGGCGCGTCGCGAGGGCGTCGGTGAACGGGTGGCGGTGGACGTGGACCGTCGCGACCACGGGCAGCGGCCGCTCGAGGAGCGCCCCGACCGCGGCCCGGAACCGCTCCGAGGCGAGCTCCATCTTCCCCAGCTCGTCGACCAGGACCACGGCGCCGGGGGGCGCCTCCTCGAGGGCGGGGAGCGCGATCCGCTCGAAGGCGGCCACGTCGACCCCGTACTTCCCCACCCGCACCGGCCCCGGGATCCGCACGTCGGCCAGGACCGCCCGCCGCCCGTCGAAGCTCTCCACGAGGAACCCTCGGCGCGCGGCCCCCGCCCGGACCTCGCGGGTGAGGAAGCCCGCCACCGCCACCCCCTCCGCGCGGAGCCGCTCGGCGAGCCGCGCCACCACCGTGGTCTTGCCGACCCCGGGCCGGCCGCGGAGGAGGATCCGGGGGACGGAGGGCCACGCCCGAACCCCGGACGGCTCAGCGGATCCGGCAGCGATCGTGGCGCACACCTCGCCGTGGCCGGTCCGGCGAGCGACGTCACGCGGCGCCCGCGGGCCTGATGTTCTGGTTGCCGCGGAACACGTTACCGGGGTCCCACGCCGTCTTCACCTCGACCAGCCGCTCGTAGGAGGCACCGAACGCGGCCCGCACGCGGTCCTCGCCCTCGTTCCCGATGAAGTTCAGGTACGTGGCCCCGGTCGACCAGCGGCCCATCGCCTGGCGCACCCGCCGGCCCCAGGCGACGTGTTCCCCGTCCCGTGCCGGCTCCTTCCAGAGGCAGAAGGGGTGGACGACGTAGGCAGCGTCCCGGTTCGCGAGGGGCGTCGCGCCGTCGCCGCCCGCGGCGACCGCGCCGCCCCAGGGGATGACGAACGACTGCGAGTAGCCGGCCGGGATCCGTTCCCCGTAGGCGCAGAGGGCCTCGACGGCCTCGTCGGTGAGCTCGTTCACGTACTCGGCGGTCCACCAGTTCCGGAAGCCCGGCGGGTCGTCGATCATCCGCTGGAACTCGGTGTAGGGGTACGTCCCGAACAGGTCGGCGATGGGCTCCGCCGCCTCGATCAGCGGCCGGAGCATCCGCTCGCCCTCGGGGGCGGGCCCGTTCCACATGCCGACGAGCAGGAACGTGAGGCGGTCTCTCCACTCCGCCGGCAGGAAGTCGTACTCCTCGCGGGCCGGTGCGTGTCCGAACGCCATCCCGGCCCGCGTCGGGCCCCCGTCGTGGAAGTCGCGGATCGCGCGCGTGAGTTCGCGCGCATCGGCCGGGTCGTAGATGGCCAGCCCGCCGTACACCTCGGGACCCACCGGGTGGAGTCGGAACTCGAACGCGGTCGCCACCCCGAAGTTGCCGCCGCCGCCGTGCAAGGCCCAGAAGAGGTCGGGGTTCTCGACGGCGCTCGCCCGCACGAGCTCGCCGTCGGCCGTGACGAGCTCCACCGCGATCAGGTTGTCGCACGCGAGGCCGTAGGAGCGCTCGAGCCAGCCGCTCCCCCCGCCGAGGGTCAGTCCGGCGACGCCGGTGGTCGACACGCGGCCACCGGTCGTCGCGAGCCCGTGCTCCTGCGTCGCGACGTCGAACTCGCCCCAGCGCAGCCCGGCGCCGGCCCGGGCCGTCCGGAGCCGCGGGTCCACCGTGATCTCCCGCATCGGGCCGACGTCGATCACGACGCCGCCGTCGTTGAGGCACGCCCCCGAGACGGAGTGGCCCCCGCCCTTGACGGCCAGCGGCAGACCCCGGCGGCGCGCGTAGGCGATCGCGCGAGCCACGTCCTCGGGCCCCTCGCACCGGGCGATCAGGGCCGGGCGGCGGTCGATCATCGCGTTGTAGACCGTCCTGGCCTCGTCGTACCCCCCGTCGCGCGGAGTGAGCTGCTGCCCCTGGAAGCCGTGGATCGGACCCATGGACGCGAGGATGGACGACCGACGGGCGAGGGGCATCCGTGCCTCCACCCATCCCCCACACGCAGACGGGGTCGGGGATCAGATGAGCCCGTGCCTCGCCGCGAACGCGCCGAGCGCCGTCCTCGCCCCCCTGCCCTCGGCCCCGAGCTTCGCGTAGACGTTCGAGAGGTGGCGCTCCACCGTCCGGACCGAGAGGACCAGCCGTGCCGCGATCTCGTCGTTGCTGAGGCCCTGGGCGACGAGGCGGGCCACCTCGGTCTCGCGAGCGGTCAGACCTCCGGGGCGCGGCTCGAGCATCGAGACCGCGCGCTGCGCCTCGGTCGCTGCCCCCAATGCGCGGAAGGCGGCGACCGCCTCGTCCCTGGCCCGCCGGGCGGCCGTTCCCCGACCCATCGCAGCGAGGCGGCGGGCCAGCTCGAGCCGGGCGCGGGCGGCCTCGAACGGCGCGTCGCTCCGCTCGTAGAGCGTGACCGCGGCGTCGAGGTGGCCCTTCGCGACCGAGGGGTCGTCGGCCGCGAGCCCCTGGGCGAACCGGGCGGCGGCCACGAGCGGGTCCGTACCCACCCGTTCGGCGATCGCCCCCAGCTCGGCCGCGGCTTCCCTGGCTTCCTCCACCTCGCCCCGCGCCGCGCGGGCCCGGATGAGGAGCTCCAGGCCCGCCGCCCGCTCCATCCAGTTGTCGGGTGGGATACCCGCGAGGAACCGCTCCGCGTGATCGAGGGCGCCCTCCAGGTCGGCGCGGCAGAGGGCGAGCTCCCCCCGGACGAGCTGGGCGAGCGGGCGCCCGAGCATGCGGGCCGGCCCGGACTCGGCCCGGTCGAGGAGCGCTTCGGCCTCGGCGTGGCGCCCCTCACGGCACCGGAGGTCCGCGAGGCGCACGAGCGCCTCCGCGGCCTCGGCCGGCCTGGTGCGCTCGAAGGCCTCGATCGCGGCGAGGAACTCCACCTCGGCCTCGGCCCACGCCCCACGCCACACGAGGACGCCCGCGTAGTGCGTCCGGCAGACGGTGAACATGAGGCGGTACGACCAGCGCTCGGAGAACTCCCCGAGCCGCTCGCACCATCGCGCCGCCCGCGGGTAGTCGCGGACCCGCTCGCAGGCGTAGATCAGGCAGCAGCAGGCGGTGGCCGTGGCGTCGATGTCCGTCATCTCGCCGGCCATCGCCGCCGTCGTGGCCTCGTCCAGCGCGCGCATCCCGTCCTCGATCTGCCCCCGGCTCACCAGGGCGAACCCCGTGTAGGCGAGGCCCAGCATCTCGAGGTCCACGTTCCCCAGGGCTCTCCCGAGCGCCACCGCCGCCTGGCCCGCCTCCTCCCCCGCCGCCGGATCGTGGTCGCCCATCAGGGCCACGTGGGCCTCGCAGATGTGGAGCCAGCCCTGCTCGGGCGAAGGCTCCCGCCCGTCGAGCAGCCGCCGGGCCCGGCGCATCCAACCCCGCGCGACCGGGACCCCGCCCTCCATGAAGAAGTCCATCGCGAGGCCCGTGGCCGCCCGCGCCGCCCCGGCCGCGTCCCCACGTGCCCGGTAGAGGCGGTAGGCCCGCCGGCGGGCATCGATCGTCGCCCGCGCGTCCTCGAGCCACCAGCTCGCCGTGCCCAGCCCCTCCAGCGCCTCGGCCGTCTCGTTCCTCGCGACCGCCGCTTCGAAGCACGCGCGCGCCTCGGACCAGGCCCCACGGCGCAGGGCCTCGTGGCCTTCCACCAGCGGATCACCCGACCCCGCCACGACCGCTAGCTTGCCACCCGCCGGCGGCGCGGGTGAGACGTACCCTGGCGCGGGCCGGCAGGCGACCCACGCACCGACGCACGCGTGTCCCGGCAGATCAAGCCGGCGCGACCTCGTCGAGCCAGCGGGCGAGCGCGCGGAACCACGCCAGCACCTCCCGCCTCCCGTAGGCCGCCTGTCGCCCGCTCGTCGCGGGGACCGCGAAGCACGGGACGCCCTCGAGCGGCTCGGCCTGCGGGCCGGGGCGGGCCGAGGGGCCGAGCACGGCACGGGCCGCCCGGAGCCCGACGAGGCAGACGGCGCGGGGACGCCACGTCCGGAGGAGCGTCCGGAGCCGCGCCGCGCCCGCGCGCCACTCCTGCTCGCGCACCTCGGAGATCGCGCCGGTCGGCCGCTTCACGACGTCGGTGAACCCGATCCCCAGCTCCCGGCAGAGCCAGGCCTCCTCGCCGGGCCCGCTCGTCGGCGGGACCAGGCCCGCCGCCCGCATCGCCGGCCAGAACAGGTTCCCCGGCCGCGCGAAGTACATCCCGTACCAGGCCGAGTACCGCCCCGGGTTCATCCCGCAGACCAGGAGGCGGAGGCCCGGGCGGACGTGGTCAGGGAGCTCGGGGGCGGGCGCGTCGGGCCGGAACCGTTCCACGGGGAGCGCCCCGCACCAGGCGAGGCCCTCCGGGCCGACCGCGCACCGGCCCGCCAGGACCTCCACCCCCGCCCGCTCGGCCCGGCGGAGGGCGGCCGCGAACGCCGGGTCCGCGGGCTCGTTCACCCGGACCGCGCGCGCGTCGGGGCGCTGCACGACGAAGGCCACCACCCTCCGGCGGCCCCGGAGGCGGGCCAGCTCCTCCGCGTGGCGCGCGCCCCGGAGCGTCGGGGAGTCGGGGAACAGCCCGGCCCCGGCGCGGACCAGCGTGATCGACTTCGCCTCGACCACCGCCTCCCACCCCGGCCCCGCGACCAGCAGGTCGGCCCGCCCGGCCCCGAGCGCGGGCTCCGCCCGCACCACCCGCCCGCCCTCCAGGCCGGCCACGGCGTCCCGCGCGAGCGCCGCGGCCAGGACCCGCGGCGGGAGCCGGGCGTCGACGCAGGCCCACTCCCCGCCCCCCGGCCCCCGTTCCTCCGGGGCGATCCGGGCCAGCACGAGGTCGAACGCGGTGCTGCGGGGGCCCGTCCGGCGGGCGAGGAGCACCTCCGCCCCGGGTGCCAGGAGCTCCCGCAGACGCCCGGCGTTGGGGAGGTGGGCGAGGACGGCCCGTCCCTCCACCTCGACCTCGGCGAGGAAGCGCACCGGCCGTCGGAGGAACCGCGCCGGGACCAGCACCCCGAACGGGACGTCGGCGCGATCCCCCGGCCCCTCGGCAGCTCCCCCCATGCG
>DATMBJ010000024.1:0-22719 GCA_035559315.1 Actinomycetota bacterium | reverse complement strand
CCCGCCGCCTGGTTCGGGGCCGGCCGCTCGCCGAGGAACGCGACGCCCGCCGCCACCGGGATCAGCGTGTAGGTCGAGGACACGACCGAGACCACCGACACCAGGCCGACCTCCATGCCCCAGGCGAAGAGGACCACGCCGGCGATGTCGGCGAGGCCCACGCCCGCGGCGGCCGCCGCCCACGTCGGCTGGCGCAGGCCGCGCAGGGCCGGTCGGCGGGCCGCGAGCAGGACCAGGAGCGACCCCACGCTCCCCACCCGTACGAGCGTGACGGTCGGCAGCCACCCCAGCTCCTTCGAGAACAGCCCGAGGAGGAACGCGCTCACGCCGAACAGCACGAGGCAGCCGAGCGCCGGCAGCAGCCCCGGGAAGCCCCGCGTCGCCTCGGCCGGGATCCGGCGGAGGTCGGCCGAGATCAGGACCACGCCGGCCATCGTGAGCAGGGCACCGGCGAGGGCGAGCCCCCGGAGCGACTCGCCGAGGAAGACCACGGCCAGGGGGACCGTGACCGCCGCGTAGGCCGCCGACACCGGGGAGACCAACGCGATCGGCCCCAGCTCGAGGGCCCGGTAGAAGAGCGCGTAGGCGCCGGCGCCTACGACCCCGCTCGCCAGGAGCGCGGCGAGCTGGTCGCCCTCCGCCGACCACGGCGCTCCCTCGGCCAGGCCCAGCGCCACGAGGGGAACCAGGGCCACGACCTGGGAGGCCACCGTCGTCGCCAGGCTCCCGATCCGCCTCCCCACGACCGCGGCCGCGACGTCCGCCACCCCCCAGGCCAGCGCGGTCCCGAGCCCGAAGATCACCGCGGGGGCCTCGCCTCGGCCAGGGCGTCCACGGCCACCGCCCCCCGCCGTCCGACGAGGAGCGGGTTGGCCTCGAGCGAGGCGAGCCGTCCGCGCAGATCGTGCGCCGCCCAGGAGACCGCGCGCACCGCGCGCGCCACGGCCCGGAGGTCGTGGCGGGCGGGGTCCAGCCCGCAGCGAGCGGCCTGGGACCGGACGAAGGCCTCGGCCTGGGCCGGCGTCAGGGGGCAGGCGGCGAACGCGGCCTCCCCGGCCTCGGCGAGCTCCCCGCCGGGCCGGACGGTGATCGCCGGCCCGAACCGTTCGTCCACCACGGCGCCCACGAGGACCGGGGACCCCGCGGCCATCGCCTGCACCAGCACCCGCGGATCGCGTGCCCCCGCCGCCCGGGCCGCCTCGAGGACCTCTTGGGCGGCCCGGGCCACCGCCCCGTCCCCCCGGAGCCCCAGCCGGACCGCGCCCAGCTTCGCCTTGTGGGGGAGCTCGGCGGCGGCGGCCTTCACCGCCACGGGCCCGCCGATGTCCCGGGCCGCCCGGGCCGCCTCCTCTGGCGTCCGGACCAGCCGCTGCCGGGGCCGCCGCACCCCGTACAGCTCGAGGATCCTCCCCGCCCGGACCTCGTCCAGCGGGCCCGCCGCCCCCCGCAGCACCGCGAGCGCCGCCCGCCGGTTCGGATGCGGCCGCACGCCGCCCACCGCCCGCTCCCCCGTGTCCTGGAGGTCGACGAGGGCCCGGAGCGCGGCGGCCGACGCCCGGTGGCCCTGGAGGAACGGGATCCCCGCGCCCCGGACGAAGGCCTTGGCCTCCGCCGAGTACGCGAGCGGGCTCATCGCGATCGAGCAGAAGCGGACCCCGGTCTCCCGTTGGAGCTCGCGGACCCGCCGCAGGACGGGCTCCGCCCACACCTCCTCCCCCGGGAGCCGCGGCGGGAAGGCGTCGAACCCGACGAGCCCGATCGCGGGGTCGGCGGCCAGGGCCTCGAGCGCCGCGACGTAGCGCTCGGTCTCCACCGCGGCCTGGCCGGTCACGTCCAGGGGGTTGTTCTCCCCCGCGAAGTCCGGGAGCGCCCGCCGGAGCCTCCGCCGCGTGGCCGGCGCGAACGCCGGCAGCTCGAGGCCGGCCGCGCCGGCGGCCTCCGCGAACAGCGTGCAGGCCCCGCCGGACTGGAACGCGGCCGCGATGCCCCGCGTCCGGAGCCGCCGGTGGTGGGAGAGGAGCACGGCCGCCTCGAACATCGCGACCGGGTCCTCCACGAGCACCGCGCCGTTCCCCCGGAGCCACGCGTCGCGGAGGGCCGCGTCACCGGCGAGCGCGCCGGTGTGGGCGACGATCGCGCGGCGGGCCGCCTCGCTCCTCCCGGCCGGCGCGCAGACCACCGCGGGCTTCCCCGCCGCCCGGAGCGCCCGGAGCCCCCGCGCGATCGCCGCCGCGTCCCGGACGGTCTCGAGGTACGCGCACACGAGCTCGGTGCTCGGGTCCGCCGCCGCCCAGGCCAGCAGGTCCCCCAGGCCCAGGACGGCCTCGTTCCCCACCCCGACCAGGATCCGCAGGCCGAGCCCCCGGTCCGAGGCCATCTGCCCCATGGTCCAGGCCACGGTCCCGCTCTGCGAGATCACCGCGATCCCGCCCGGGGCCGGGTCCGGGGGCGGCGTCGTGCCGTAGGGGGCCGCGCGGTCCACGTGGTTGACGAACCCCTCGACGTTCGGCCCGAGGACCGGGAGCCGGTGGGCGCGGGCCGTCCGGGCCAGCTGCTCCTGGAGCTCGCGGCCCTCGGGCCCGGCCTCGGCGAACCCGCTCGAGACCACCATCGCGCCCCGGACCCCGGCCCGGCCGCACTCCTCGACCACCCCGACCGCCACCCGGGCCGGGACCAGGACGACCGCCAGGTCGACCCGGGCCGGGACCTCGAGGATCGAGCGGTAGCAGGGTCGGCCCCAGACCTCGTCGTACTTGGGGTTCACCGGGTAGAGCCGGCCGCGGAACCCCACGTGCTCGAGGCTCCGGCGGAACTCCGGCGCCCAGGAGTCCGCGGCCTCCGAGGCCCCGACGATCGCGATGGTCCGGGGCGCGAGCAGCGCGCGGAGCCGGGCCGCGCCGACGCCGCCCGGCCGCCGGTTGCGGACGGCGTTCACGTCTCCCCGCGGAAGCGGGCGTCGCGCCAGGCGATCGCGGCCTTGAGCCCGCGCTCCAACGTGATCCGGCGGAACTCCTCCCGCTGGGGGAGGTTGGCGGCCTCGATCAGCGCGTCGATCTCGGTGTTGGCGGCGAGCGCCTCCCGCAGCCCCGCGAGCTCCCAGGCCCGGTTCACGGCCCGCTTCGTCATCGAGATCACGAACGGCTCGTTCTTCGCGATCTCCCCGGCGAGCGCCAGCACCTCCTCGTCCAGGCGATCGGCGGGGACCACCCGGTTCACCAGACCGATCCGGAGCGCCTCCTCGGCGGGGATCCGGTCCTCCCCGGTGAACAGGAGCTCCTTCGCCTTGCGGACCCCCACCACCCAGGGGAGCAGCATCGTCACCACCCCCGAGCCGAAGCGGATGTCCACGTAGCCGAAGCGCGCGTCGTCCGAGGCCACCGCGAGGTCGCAGGCGAGCATGAGGTCCGCGCCCCCCGCCAGGCAGTAGCCGTGGACCTGCGCGATCACCGGCTTGGGGTGGTCCCAGATCGCGAGCATCCGCTCGGTGTCCCGCCGGAGCGCCTCGTACCAGCCGGCCGCGTCGAGCTCGCCGTGCTCGGCGTCCTCGGAGAGGTCGTAGCCGGAGCAGAAGGCCCGGCCGGCCCCGCGCAGGACCACCACCCGGACCGCCCCGTCCCGGGCCGCTTCGTCGAGGGCCCGGGAGAGGGCCTCGAGGAGCTCGCCGTTCAGCGCGTTCAGGACCTCGGGCCGGTTCATCGTGAGCCGCCTGACCGGGCCCAGGTCCTCGATCAGCAGCACGTCCGGGGAGCCCACGGGCCCGTAGCATAGCGGTTCGAACGACGATTCAAACCTCGACCGAGGTGCGAACCCGAGACGCCCCCTCGCCCGTATCCCTTGACGTCAGGACGCTTGCGCCACGGTGGAGCCTGTGGTAGCTAGCGGGCTGAACGGACGCTCAAACGGGGAGGAGGGGGACGCCATGCTTCGACACCCGGCCGAACGCTGGGGCCGGCTCCGGATGAGCCGCCGGGAGTTCCTCCGGCGCACCGCCGCGGGCGTGGCGCTCCCCTCGGCGGCGGCGATCCTCGCAGCCTGCGGGGGGAGGCCGACCGCGGGCGGCGAGGGCGGCGAGGAGACCCCGGAGCTCCGGGTGGGGACCCCGGACAACCCGGTCGAGCTCCAGATCTTCGACGACAACCCGCCCATCGCCGACGGGCTCGACCCGGAGGCCGGCCCCCTGCGGATCTTCAACTGGGCCGACTACTTCTGGAAGCGGGTGCTCAACGACTTCGGCGAGCTGTACGGGGTGGAGTGGGAGTACGTCACTTTCTACAACATGGAGGAGGCGATCTCGAAGATCGAGACCGGCGAGGCCGACTTCGACGTGTTCTTCCCCACGATCGACGTGGTCCCCGGGCTCGTGGCGCGGAAGCTCCTCCAGCCCCTGAACCACTCCTACCTGCCGAACCTGGAGAACGTCTGGCCCTCGCTCCGGGACCCCTTCTACGACAAGGGATCCCGCTACACCGTGCCGTACACGATCTACCACACGGGGATCGGCTGGCGGGTCGACATGGTCCCGATGGAGGTGGCCGACCTGGAGGCGATGGAGAACCCCTACGACGTGTACTGGAACGAGGACCTCCGCGGGATCGTCGGGCTGTACGACGACTACCGGGAGGCGCTCACCGTGGGGCTCCTGCGCAACGGGATCAAGGACGTGAACACCCAGGACCCCGCGGCGATCCAGACCGCCCAGGACGACCTCCTGCAGCTGGTGGACCTGGTCGACCTCCGGTTCACGATCGACGGCGCCTACGCGAAGCTGCCGGAGGGCGTCTTCGGGCTCCACCAGGCTTGGTCGGGGGACATGGTGGCGACCCCCTACTACTTCCCCGCCGGCTCCGACCCCCGGGTGGCCCGGTACTACTGGCCGGGGCGCGGCCCCGCGGGGGGCACGGTCGGGAACGACTGCCTGGCGATCCCGCGGAACGCGCGGAACCCCGTCCTCGCGCACCATTTCCTGAACTACTACTGCGACTTCAAGGTCGCGATGAAGAACTTCAGCTGGGTCGGCTACCAGCCGCCCCAGAACCGGGTGGACCCCGAGGCGCTCCTCGGGCCCTGGAACGAGAAGGGCTGGGTCGACGGCTACGTGCTGGACACGCTCGCCACCGCGGTGGTCTACCCCGAGGACTTCGAGGTCGGCCTCCGCCACGTCGGGCTCCCGGCCGAGGCGGACCAGCTCTGGCAGAACGCGTTCGCGACCGTCAAGGCGGGTGGCTGAGGCGGACCGCCGCGAGGATCCGGGCGCGACGCCCCCGCCCGCGGGGAGGTGAGGCGCGTGGCGGGCCGCGAGGCGGGCGTGGCGGGCCGCGACGCGGGCGTGGTCGGCGAGCGCCGCTGGTACTGGCCGGCGTTCGCCGCGCCCGGGATCGCGTGGCTCCTGGTCCTGTTCGTCACCCCCTTCTACGCGGTGGTGGCGGTCGCCATGGGGGGCCTGGACCCGATCCTCGGGCAGCCGGTGCCCGCCTGGTGGCCGGGGAGCTGGGACGCCTCGACGCTCCGGCAGGTGACCGACAGCCTCCTGGGGCACCCGCCGCCGCTCTTCCCCAACCTCCAGCCGGTCTTCGTGCGGACCGTGGCCTACGTCTTCGTCGCCACCGTCCTCTGCATCCTGATCGGGTACCCGGTCGCCTACTACATCGCCCGCCACGCCGGGCGGCGGAAGGTGCTCTTGCTCGTGCTGCTGATCGCGCCGTTCTGGATGAGCTACCTGATGCGGATGCTGGCCTGGGTGAACCTCCTCCAGACCGAGGGCTACGTGAACCGGGTGCTCACGTTCCTGCACGTGCTGCCCGAGCCGAGGAACTGGCTCGCGGGCGACCCCATCGCGGTGGTCCTGGGGCTCGTGTACGGCTACATCCCGTACTTCATCCTGCCGCTCTACGCGGCGCTCGACCGGATCGACCGGAGCCACATCGAGGCCGCCCGCGACCTCGGCGCCAGCCCGGCCCGGACCTTCCTCCGCGTGACCCTGCCCCTCTCCCGACAGGGGCTCCTCGCGGCGACCGTGATCATCATGCTCCCGATGTTCGGCGACTACTACACGCCGGACCTGCTCTCCGGGAACCCCGACACCTCGATGTTCGGGAACTTCATCAACCAGTTCCTCCACACGCGGTTCGGCCAGCCTCAGGGGGCGTCGCTCACGTTGCTCCTCTCGGCCTTCGTGGCCGTGCTGATGCTCTACTACGTCCTGTCGGTGGCCAGGGCCGCGCGGGAGGCGCGGCGGTGAGCGCGGGAACGACGCTCGCGCCCCCCGCCCCCGCGCGGGCGCCCTCCGCGGTCGCGCGGTTCCGCTCCTGGCTCGCCAACCCCTGGGGCCGGCCCCGCTTCCTCGCCCTCTGGACCTGGCTCTACCTCGCCTGGTCGATCGCGCCGGTCCTGGTGGCGATCCGGATCGGGTTCAACCAGGGCCGCTCGCGGAGCACGTTCCAGGGCTGGTCGCTCCGCTGGTACCTCCACGACCCCGAGCTCTCCGTCCTCCACGACGAGTCGCTCCGCCAGGCGCTGCTGCAGAGCCTCGAGGTCTCCACGCTCACGATGCTCGTCGCCACGCCGATCGGGGTGGCCCTGGCCCTGGGCCTGGCCCGGTGGCGGGGGCGCGGCTCGGGCGCCGCGAACCTCCTGATGCTCTTCCCCCTGGTCACGCCGGAGATCGTGATGGGGGTGTCGCTGTTCCTCGTGTTCGACCAGCTCTTCGGCCGGTTCGTGCCGATCACGTTCGGGACCACGACCCAGGTCCTCGGCCTGGTCACGTTCTCCATCAGCTACGTCGTGATCGTGGTGCGGGGCCGGCTCTTCGCAATCGGCAAGGACTACGAGGAGGCGGCGATGGACCTCGGCGCCTCGCCGGCCGAGGCCCTCCGCCGGGTGCTCCTCCCGCTCCTCGCCCCGGCGATCTTCGCGGCGTTCATGATCGTGTTCGCGATCGCGATCGACGACTTCGTGATCAGCGCCTTCCTCTGCGTCCAGGGGTGCGAGACGGTCCCCATCAAGATCTACAGCACGGCCCGCCTCGCCCCCAGCCCCTCGCTGAACGCCCTCGCGACGCTGATGCTCGTGACCTCCCTCGCCGCGATCGGCCTCGCGGTGGCGGTCCAGCGGCGGTTCATCGCGCGACGCGAGGCCGGCGCGCGCTCGGCGGTCGAGGACTTCGCCCGCCTGGAGATCTGAGCCTCAGCCGGCGACGGCGGCCTCGGTCTCGGCGCCGAGCGCGGCCTCCGAGGTGTCGACGAGCACCCGCAGGGCATCGGGCGGCAGGTGCACGGCGACCGGCGTGCCCTGCCGCCACGGGAGCTCCTGCCCCTGGTTCTGCACCCAGGCCTGGAGCGTGTGGCCCGGGGCGAGATGCACGATCACCTGGATGGTGGAGCCCACGTACACGAGCCGCTCGATCATCCCCGGGATGCGGTTCTCCCCCGTGGTCCCCCCGGGCTCCAGCCGGACCCGCTCGGGGCGGATGCAGAGCCGGACCGCCCCCCGGGCGTCGGTGTCGCCCTGGCCCGCGGCGAGCTCGAACTCCCCGAGCCGGACGCGGCACCGGCCGGCGGGGTCCGGCCCCTGGCCCGTGGCGGACATCAGGTTCGAGACCCCCAGGAAGTCGGCGACGTAGGCGGTGGCCGGCTCCTCGTAGACCTCGTGGGGCGGCCCGACCTGCTCCACGCGGCCGTTGCTCATGACCGCGATCCGGTCGGACATCGTGAGGGCCTCCTCCTGGTCGTGGGTCACGTAGACGAACGTGATCCCCACCTCCTCCTGGAGGGCCTTGAGCTCGATCTGGAGCGCCTTCCGGAGCTTGGCGTCGAGGGCGCCCAGGGGCTCGTCCAGGAGGAGCACCGCCGGGTTCAGCACCAGCGCCCGGGCCAGGGCCACCCGCTGCTGCTGGCCCCCGGAGAGCTGGGAGGGACGGCGGCGCTCGAACCCCGTGAGCCGGACCAGCTCGAGCGCCTCGGCCACCTTCCGCCGGGCCTCCTGCTTCGTCACCCCCTTGTAGCGGAGCCCGAACGCCACGTTCTCCTCGACCGAGAGGTGGGGGAACAGCGCGTAGTTCTGGAACACGGTGTTCACGTTCCGCTTGTGGGGCGGCGTGTTCGCCATGTCCACGCCGTCCAGGAGGATCCGCCCCTCGGTCGGCCGCTCGAACCCCGCGATCAGCCGGAGCGTCGTGGTCTTCCCGCAGCCCGAGGGGCCGAGGAGCGAGAAGAACTCGCCGGCCGGGACGTCGAGGTCGATCCCGTCGACCGCGACCACGTCGCCGAACCGCTTGACGAGCCCCTCGAGTCGGACGTGCCCCCCACCCACGGCGCGGAGGATACCCGATGGCGAGCGCCCGGGACCCGGCTCAGCCGCCGAGGTTCACGTAGATGGACTTCTTCTCGAGGTAGTCCTCGATCCCCTCGCGGCCGAGCTCCCGGCCGATGCCCGACTGCTTGTAGCCGCCCCAGGGCATCTCGGTCGGGGCGGGCTGGGTGTCGTTGATCCACACGATCCCGGCCCGGAGCGCGCGGGCGGTCCGGAGGGCCTTCGTGATGTCCCGGGTCCAGATGGCGGCGGCCAGGCCGTAGTCGTTGTCGTTCGCGAGCTCCACGACCTCCTCGACCGAGGAGAACGGGAGCACCGCCATCACCGGCCCGAAGATCTCCTCCCGGGCGATCGTGGCCCGGTTGTCGACGTCGTAGAAGATGGTCGGCGGGACGAAGTAGCCGCCCGCCAGCTCGGGGTCGGCCGGCCGCTCGCCCTGGACCGCGAGCTTCGCCTCCTCCATCCCGATCCGGATGTAGCGCTCCACCCGCTCCTGCTGCTCCTTCGACACCAGGGGGCCCATCGTGGTCGCCGGGTCCAGGGGCCGGCCGAGCCGCACCCGCTTCGCCCGCTCGGCCATGGCCTGGAGCGCGTCGTCGTAGATCGACCGCTCCACGAACACCCGCGAGCCGGCGGAGCATATCTCGCCCTGGTTCCAGAAGATCCCGTTGCAGGAGCCCTGCACGGCCTGCTCGAAGTCCGCGTCCGCGAACACGATGTTCGGCGACTTCCCGCCGAGCTCGAGCGTGACGCGCTTGAGGGTGTCGGAGGCCGTGCGCATCACGAGCTTGCCGACCTCCCGGGAGCCGGTGAACCCGACCTTGTCGACCATCGGGTGCTCCACGAGCGGCGCGCCGGCGGTCTCGCCGAAGCCGGTGACGACGTGGAAGACGCCCGCCGGGAGCCCCGCCTCCTCGAGGATCTTGGGCAGCTCGAGGGCGGTGAGGGGGGTCTGCTCCGCCGGCTTGAGGACCACGGTGCACCCGGCGGCCAGGGCCGGGGCCACCTTCTGCACCGCCATCATCATCGGGTAGTTCCAGGGCGTGATCGCCGCGGCCACCCCGACCGGCTCCTTCACCACGAAGCTGATCGCGTCGGCCCCGAGGGGGATCACGTCGCCCTCCACCTTCGTGGCCCAGCCCCCGTAGTACTCGAACATGAACGCGACCTCGGCGATGTCCTCCATCGCCTCCCCGATCGGCTTGCCGCAGTCGGTGGCCTCGAGACGCGCCAGCCGCTCGTGCTCCCGCCGGACGATCTCCGCGGCCCGCAGGAGGATCCGCCCCCGCTCCCGCTCCGAGGTCCCCGGCCACCACGTCCCGTCGTCGAACGCCCGCCTCGCGGCCCGGACGGCCGCGTCCACGTCCGCGGCCTTGGCATCGGGGACCGTGGCGATCACCCCCCCGGTCGAGGGGTCGACGACGTCGAACCGGGCCCCGTCGAGCGCGTCCACCCACTTCCCGTCGATGTACATCTGGAGCGCGTCGGCCATCCCTTGGACCTCCCGTCCGTCCGCGGACCTGAACCGTCGTTCAGCGTACCGCGGCCCCCCGCCCCGATGGAAGCCAGCGGCGGCGGAGCCCCGGCTCCCCTACCATGGGCGCCCGGGATGGGAAGGGCGGGGGCCGGTCCGGTCCGGCGCGAGGTGGAGGGGGAGGGGGTCCGCCTGGCCGTGCGCGAGTGGCCGGGCCCGCCCGGCGCGCCCGCCGCGCTCCTCCTCCACGGCCTGGCCTCGACCTCGAGGATCTGGGACCTCCTCGCCCCCCGCCTCGCCCGTCGCCTGCGGGTCGTCGCCTACGACCAGCGGGGGCACGGCGAGAGCGGGAAGCCCTCCTCGGGCTACGGGTTCGACCGGGTCACCGCGGATGCGTCGGCCGTGATCCGGCGGCTCCGGCTGGGCCGGCCCCTCGTCGTGGGGCACTCCTGGGGGGCCTCGGTCGCCGCCCACCTGGCCGCGCTCCCCCGCGCGCCGGTCGCGGGGGCCGCGCTGATCGACGGCGGGTTCGTGCCGCTGCGGGACCGGATGAGCTGGGCGGAGGCCCGGGAGCGGCTCCGCCCTCCCCCGCTCGCCGGCATGCCCCTCGAGCGGTTCCTCGCCCAGGGGCGACGGATGCTCTCCCCCCACCTCGAGGTCACCCCCGAGGTCGAGGCCGTGCTCCGCTCGCTCGTCCGGGTGGACCGGGCCGGGAGGATCCATCCCCGGCTCGCGCCCCGCAACCACCTCCGGATCCTCCGGGCCATGTGGTCGTCGGACCCCCTGGAGGTCCTGCGGAGGGCCCGCGTGCCCGTCCTCGTGCTCGCCGTCGCCAGCGACCGGCCCGAGGACCGCGACTTCGTGGCGGCGAAGCGACGGGCGGCCGCCGCCGTGCGCGCCTCGGCGCCCGGGGTCCGGCTGGAGTGGGTCCGGGGGATCCACGACCTCCCGCTCCAGCGGCCGGCGCTCCTCGCGCGGCGCCTGACCCGGTTCGCCGCCGAGCTGGGCCTCGTAGGATAGGCGGGTGCTGCTGCTCATCGCCCTCCTGCTGCTCCTCGCCGCGGCGCTCGGGATCCTCGCCACCGTGATCAAGGTGACCGCGATCATCGTGCTCTCGGTGGTGCTCTCGGTCCTCCTCCTCGCGGCCGCGGCCTGGTACGGGATCCGCTACCGGATGCACCGGCTGCGCCGGGAGCTCGAACGCCGCTCCCGCTGGTAGCCGCCGTCCAGGGCCCGGTCCACGAGCCAGGCGAGCCCCCGCCCGAGGAGGAGCGCGAGCAGCGTGAACGAGAGCGAGACCAGGAGGAACGTGACCAGGGCCCGGCCCCGCGGGTGGCCGAGCCACAGGCTCCGGGCTGCGGTCGCCGCCGTGACGGAGGTGAGCCAGGTGAGGACGAACGTGCCGGGCTCCGGCCGCCGGTAGATGCCGAGGAGCGCCCCCACGAGGAACCACGCCGCGAGGAGCGGGAGGAGGTTCCGGGCGATCAGGTGCAGCGCGAACCCCTCCACGTGCCGCGCCAGCCCCGCCAGGACGAACCCCGCGAGGGCCAGGGCGTCCGCCACCGGGAGCAGCCATCGGCGCCGCACGCGCCCATCCTGCCACGCCCGGCCGCTGGAACCACGGGCCGCGCGAGGTCGTCGATAGGGCGTCCCATGGCCCGGAGCATCCGCCTCCCCGTGCGCATCACCGTCGTGATCGCGCTGGCGGCCTCGGCCGTCCTGGCCGCGGTCTCCCTCGCGGACCTCCCCGCGCCCATCGCGGTCAGGGTCCAGGGACGGCCCGTCCAGCTGCCCGCGGGCACCACGCTCTCCGGCGCCGTCCGGTCCCTGGGCCTTCGGCCCCGGCCGGGGAGGCTCCTCGCGGTCGACGGCCGGGTGCTCCTGCCGCGGGCGAACCCCGGGCGGGTGTACCTGAACGGCGCCACCGCGGCGCCCGGCACCGTGCTCCGGGACGGCGACCGGATCACGGTCGTGGACGGGCCCGACGAGGTCGAGGGGGTGGTCCGGCGCGCGCGCCTGCTCCCGGGCCGCCGCCCCGGCAACCCCCGGTCCACGCTCAGGACCTGGAGGCTCCGCGAGGTCCGGCTCGTGGGGAGGTTCTCCGGGGCCCTGGTCTCCGTGCGGTTCGTGCCCGTCGGGCGCGCGGCGCGCCCCCCGCGGGTGGCCCTCACCTTCGACGACGGGCCCTGGCCGGGCACGACCCGCGCGATCCTCCGGATCCTGCGCCGGATGCACGTCCGGGCCACGTTCTTCCTCGTGGGCTCCCGCGTCGAGCGGTCCCCCCGGCTCGTGCGAGCCATCGCGAGGGGCGGCCACGCGATCGGCAACCATTCCTGGAGCCACCCGATGCACCCCGCCTTCCGCCGGCTGCCGCCCGAGCGGCTCCGCGCCGAGCTCGCCCGGACGAACCGTGCGCTCGAGCGCCTGGGGGTGGAGCCCGCGCTCTTCCGGCCCCCCGGCGGGAGCGTGGACGGGCGCGTGGTGGCGGCGGCCCTGGAGCTCGGGATGCGGACCGTCCTCTGGGACGTGGACCCCCGCGACTGGGCAGGCGACGCGCGCCCCGCGGCGCTGGCCGCGTCCGTGCTCCGGCAGGTCCGCCCCGGCTCCATCGTCCTCCTCCACGACGGCGGGGGCGACGGGTGGACGACGGTCCGCGCCCTCCCGGCGATCGTCCGGGGGATCCGGCGGATGGGCCTGCGCCTCGTCCCGCTGCGCTGATCTCGCGCTAGCGTGGAGGGCGTGGGGAAGGCGGTCCTCCTCTACGACGCGGACTGCGGGTTCTGCCGGCTCGCCGCGGACCTCGTCCTCCGCCTGGACCGGGGGCGGCGGCTGCGCGCCGTCGCCCTCCAGGACGAGGAGGCCCCCCGGCTCCTGCCCGACCGCTCCCCCGAGGAGCGGATGGCCTCGTGGCACCTGGTGCTCGAGGACGGGCGGGTCCGCTCGGGCGGCGCGGCCGTGGCCCCGCTGCTCCGGATGCTCCCCGGGGGCGGACCGCTCGCCGCCCTCGCCGACGCGCTGCCCGGCCCCACCGACGCCGCCTACCGCCTCGTCGCCCGCCACCGGGGCCGCCTGGGGCGGCTCCTCGGCCGGGCCTGCGCCGTCGACCCCCGCGCCCGCCGGTGAGCGCCGCCTACCCGGGCAGCACGGCGGCCGCGACCTCGCGGAGCGTCCCGAGCCCCGGGTCGAACTCCTCCGCCGACAGGAGCTGCACCGCCACGTGGTCGGCCCCGGCCTCGAGGTGCTCGCGGACCCTGGCGGCCACGGCCTCGGCCCCGCCGATGGCGAAGGCCGCCTCGATCAACCGGTCGCTCCCCGAGCCGGCCACGTCCTGCTCGGCGAACCCGAGCCGCCGCCAGTTGTTCGCGTAGTTCGGGAGCGAGAGGTACTCGCGGGCGAAGCCCCGGGCCCGCGCGAGCGCCTCCCCCCGCTCCGCGCCCACCACCGCGGTGAGCTCCACGGCGAGCACCGGGTCGGGGCCGAGCACCCGGCGCGCCCGCTCGGTGTGCTCCACGGGGACGAAGTACGTGTGCGCGCCGAGGGTCCGCTCCGCGGCCAGCTCGAGCATCCGGTCGCCGAGGGCCGCGAGCACCACGCGGACCGGCCCGGCCGGCTCCGGCGCCGTCGACCTCGCCCGCTCCATCGCCTCCAGGTAGGCGCGCATCCGCGTCCGCGGGCGCTCGTAGGGGACGCCGCGCCGCTCGGCCTGGTACTCGTGGCCGACCCCGATCCCCAGCACCGACCGCCCGGGGTAGGCGTCGGCCAGGACCCGCGCCCCGAGCGCCATCGTGAACGGGTGCCGGGCCTGGATGTTCGCGATGCCCGAGCAGGCCACCAGGCGCTCGGTGGCCGCGAGCACCAGCGAGAGGTGGGCGAAGATCTCCTTGCTCCGCATCCCCTCGGGGAGCCAGAGGGCCGGGAACCCCATCCCCTCGATCTCCCGGACCGCCCGCCGTTCGGCCTCCGCGGAGAGGCCGTCCAGGGCGAACGTCCAGACCCCGACCGGGCCGATGGCGGCCCGGAGCTCGTCGCGTTCCTCGCGGCTCGGCACGGCGCCCGGAAGGTACCAGAGGAGGGGCGAGGAGCCCGCCCCCCCTCCGCCGCCCTCAGCGGGCCTCGGCCGGGACCTCCGCCGCGCGGGCCGGCCGGCCGCGGCCCTCGACGTCGAGGCGGGGCAGCCACCGCAGCCACCGCGGGAGGTACCAGTTGAGGTCGCCGAGGAGCCGCATCGACGCCGGGACCAGCACCGAGCGGACGATCGTGGCGTCCATGAACACGGCGACCGCGAGCCCGAACCCCATCTGCTGCAGCGGCCCGAGCCTCCCCGCGGCGAACCCCGTGAACACCGCGACCATTATCAGCGCGGCGCCGGTGATGATCCCGGCCGTGGTCCGGAGCCCGTAGGCCACCGCCTCGGCGTTGTCGCCGGTCCGGTCGTACTCCTCCCGGATCCGGGACAGGAGGAACACGTGGTAGTCCATGGACAGCCCGAACAGCACGGAGAACAGGAACAGCGGCAGCCAGGCCTCGATCGCCTCGACCCGCTGGAACCCGAAGCCCAGCGCGTCGAACACGGGCAGCCCCACGCCCTCCTGGAACACCAGGGTGAGGGCGCCGTAGGCCGCGCCGACCGAGAGCAGGTTCATCGCGATCGCCTTCATCGGCACGACGATCGAGCGGAACACCACGGTGAGCAGGACGAACGAGAGGGCCAGGACGAACCCGAGGACCAGCCACTGGTAGCGGTCCACGAGGTCGAGGAAGTCGGTGAAGAACGCGGTGTTCCCCCCGACCAGGACCTCGACCCCCTCGACCCCCCCGAAGGCGGCCGGCACCACCTCGTCCCGCAGGTCGCGGACGGCCTGGAACGCGGCGTCCGTCGAGGGGTCCCCGAGGAAGAACGCGTCGACCTCGACCGCGTCGCCCTCCGGGCTCGGCACGACCTGGGTCCGGGGGGCGAACGCGCCGGTCGCCGCGATGCCGGCCCGGAGCTCCTGGATCGCGGCCCGGACCTCGGGTCGCTCGACGTCCCCCACCACGACGATCCTGGCGGGCTCGGTGACCCCCCCGGCGAACTCCCGCTCCAGCGTGAGGAAGGCCTCCTTGGAGGGGAACCCGTCGGGGAGCTGGCTCACGTTCTGCGACGTCCCCCGGTGGAGCTGCGTGTAGAAGGCCCCCAGGCCACCGAGGACCGCCACCGAGATCAGGAGGAAGACCACGGGGTGGGCCATCACCCCGCGCGCCAGGCGGTCCCACGTCCCGCCCCGCGGGTCGTGCTCGGAGTCGGTCCGGGCTCGGCGGGCGAGCCGGGGCCAGTTCACCCGATCGCCGACGAGGCCGAGGATGGCCGGGAGCAGCGTCATCGAGGCGGCGAGCGACGCGAGCGTCACGACGACCGCCCCGGTCGCGAGGCTCCGGAAGATCGAGACCGGCATGATGAACATCCCGAGCAGGGCGATCACGACGGTCATCCCCGAGAAGAACACGGCCCGGTTCGCGGTCGCCCCGGCCGCGCCGATCGCCTCGAGCTTGGGCAGCCCCTTCTTCCGCTCCTCCCGGTAGCGGGACACGATGAAGAGCGAGTAGTCGATGCCGACCGCGAGGCCGATCATCGACACCATGTTCGTGACGAACAGGTTGAACTCGATGAGCTGCCCGACGAGCGACACGACCCCCAGCGCGACGGCGATCGCGGCCAGGGCCATGACGATCGGAAGCACCGCCGCGACCACGGCGGCGAACACCACCACCAGCACGACGAGGGCCGCGGCGATCCCGATGGTCTCGCCGCGCCGGAGGTCCTCCTCGGCGATCCGGGAGAAGTCGGCGAAGAGGGCCCCCTGCCCCGCGACCAAGGCCCTGAAGCCCTCGGGGCGGGCGCGCGCCACGACCCCGCGGAGCTCCTCGACCGTCGAGACCTCGACGTCCTTGAGGGGGACCGTGATCAGCGTGGTGCGGCCGTCCGCCGAGACCAGCCGGGCCGCCTCGTCCGGGGCGGCCTCGGCGAGGTCGTAGTAGGAGGTCGGGGGGCCCGCCAGGATCCCGCCGTCGAGCTCGGCGAGGGCCGCCTGCAGGCGGCGAACGGCGCGCTCGAAGCCGGGGTCCCGGACCGTGAGGCGCTCCGAGCCGACGATGACGAACTCGGTGTCCGCCACCTCGCCGCCGAAGCTCCGGTCGAGGATCTCCTGGGCCCGGACCGCCTCCGGGCGGTTCGTGAACTCGATGTCCTGGGTCAGGACGCCGTCGAGCAGCCGGCCGCTCACGAACCCCATGGCCGCGACCAGCACGACCCAGAGCCCCACGGTCCGCCACGGGTGCCGGCTGCTCGCACGGGCGAGCGACTCCGGGTTCAGCCTCATCGCATCTCACCTCCGGCCGCCCGGACGCCGGCGGCCCCTCGAGCGTACGCTGTATGCTTACGGCGTACGGAGTCTACACGTACAGCGTAAGCCGTCAACCGGGAGGGACGGGATGGCCGGTGCCAGGGGGACGCCGTCGGCGACCGCGGTCGGCGGGGCTGCGCGGCCTCGCGAGCCGCTCTCCCGCGACCGGATCGTCGAGGCCGCCGTCCGGATCATGGACCGCGAGGGCCTGGACGCGGTCTCGATGCGCCGCCTGGGCCGGGAGCTCGGCGTGGAGGCGATGTCCCTCTACAACCACGTCGAGGACAAGGACGACATCCTCGTGGGGATCCTGGAGGCCGTCCTCTCAGAGCTCGAGGTCCCCACGGAGGGCGAGCCCTTGGCCCGGCTCCGCAGGGCGGCGGTGAACTTCCGGGCCGTGCTCCTGCGCCACCCGGGCGCCATCCCGCTCTTCGCCGAGCAGCGACGGACCATCGCCCGCGAGCGGATCCTGCGGCCGGTGGAGGCCGCGTTGGCCGCGCTCCGCGAGGCCGGCCTCTCCCCCGAGGACGCCGTCCACGGCTACCGCGCGCTCGTCGGCTACGTCCTCGGCTACGTGGCCCAGGAGGTGGCGGGGATCTTCACCCGGCCCGAGGCCTTCGGGCTCCCCCCCGAGCAGGTGGCAGCGGCGCTCCCGGCGTCGGAGCTCCCCACCCTCGTCGCGCTCCTCCCGGAGATGGCGCGCTGCGACCCCGACGAGGACTTCGAGTTCGGCCTCGACCTGCTCCTGGGCGGGCTGCGCGAGCGGGCCGCCCGCCGCCGGCCGGGCGCCGGGATCGGCCGGGGCCGGGGCCGCCGCCGCTAGATCAGGCCGAGCTTGCGGCCCACGCGCTCGAAGGCCTCGAGGGCCTGGGCCAGGTCGTCCTCGGTGTGGTCGGCGGTCACGATCGTGCGGACCCGGGCCCTGCCGCGGGGCACCGTCGGGTAGACCACGGCCGGGGTGAACACCCCCTCCTCCCACAGCCCCGCGGCGAGCTCCTGGGCCTTCCGCTCCTCGCCCGCGATCACCGGGGTGATCGGGGTCTCGCTCGCCCCGGTGTCGAACCCGAGGGCGTGGAGCCCCTCCTTGAAGAACCGCGTGTTCGACCACAGGCGCTCGATCCGCTCCGGCTCCCGCTCCATCACGTCCAGGGCGGCCAGGCAGGCCGCCACCACCGCGGGCGGCGCCGAGGTGGAGAACAGGAACGGCCGGCCCCGGTTCTTGAGCCACTCGATCAGGTGCGCCGGGCCCGCGATGAACCCCCCGAGCACCCCGATGGCCTTCGACAGGGTCCCGACCTGCACGTCCACCCGGCGGGGATCGATCCCGAAGTGGGCCACGGTCCCCTTGCCCCCGGGGCCGAGCACCCCCGAGGCGTGGGCGTCGTCCACCATCATGATCGCGCCGTGCCGCTCGGCCACCTCGACGAGGGCCGGCAGGGGCGCGATGTCCCCGTCCATCGAGAAGACCCCGTCGGTGATCAGGAGCTTCCTCGCCTTCCCCCCGCTCTCGGCGAGCAGCCGGTCCGCGGCCTCCACGTCCCGGTGGGGGAAGACCCGGATCTCGGCGCGGGAGAGCCGGGCCCCGTCGATGATCGAGGCGTGGTTCAGCTCGTCGGAGACGATCACGTCGTCCCGGGTGAGGATCGCGGCCACCGTCCCCGCGTTGGCCGCGAACCCCGAGGGGAACATCAGCGCCGCCTCGGCCCCCTTGAACGCCGCGAACCGCCGCTCCAGCTCCTCGTGGAGGGCCATCGTGCCGGCGATCGTCCGGACCGCCCCGGAGCCCGCGCCGAACTCCCGCGCGGCCCGGGCCGCGGCCTCCTTCACCTCCGGGTGCGCGGCGAGGCCGAGGTAGTTGTTGGAGGCCAGGTTGATCACGTCCCGCCCGTCGTAGCGGGTCCGGGCGCGCTGCTCGGCCTGGAGCGTGCGGATCCGCAGGCGCATCCCCTGCGCCTCGAGCTCCGCGAGCTGGTCCGCGAGGTAGGAGAGGGCTCCGCCCATCGTTCAACCTCCGTCGGGGAGCAGGATCACCTTGCCGGCCCGGCCCGAGGCGGCGACCGCGAACGCCTCCGCGAACCGCTCGAGCGGGAACCGGTGGGTGAGCACCGGCGACACGTCCACGAGGCCCGACGCGAGGAGGGTCTGGGTCTGCTCCCAGGTCCGGAACATCTCCCGGCCCGTGATGCCCTGGAGCCGGGCCTCCTTGAAGATCACCTGGTCGGTGAGGTCGAGGGCCACGGGCCCGCCGGGGAGCCCGAGGAGCGACATCCGCCCGCCCCGGGCCAGCATCCGCGTTCCCTGGTCGATCGCCCGCGGGTCGCCCGACATCTCCAGCACCACCTCGACCCCGTGGCCCCCGGTCGCGGCCAGGGCCGCCGCCACCGGGTCCTCCCGCGCCGGGTCGACCACGACGTCCGCGCCCATCCGCTTCGCGAGGTCCAGCCGGTAGTCGTTGGGCTCGACGGCAATCACGGTGCGGGCCCCGAGGGCCCGGACGATCCCCACCGCGAACAGCCCGATCGGGCCGCAGCCGAGCACGGCGACGGCGGCCGCCGCCACGTCGTCGCCGCGCTCGGTCCCGAACACCGTGTGGACCGCGTTCCCGAACGGCTCCATCACCGAGGCCGCGTCGGGCGGGATGCCCTCCCCCACCACCCAGGCGTTGGCCGCCGGGATCGCCACGTAGGCGGCGAACGCCCCGTCGGTGTCCACGCCCAGGATCCTGAGGCGCTCGCAGATGTGGGGACGGCCCGCGCGGCAGGTCCGGCAGAAGCCGCACGCGATGTGGGTCTCGGCCGCCACGAAGGTCCCCGGCGCGAGGTGGTGGACCTCCGAGCCGACCGCCTCGACCGTGCCAGCCACCTCGTGGCCGAAGGTCAGCGGGACCCTGGGGATACGCTCCTCGGCCCACCGGTTCCACTCGTAGATGTGGAGGTCGGTGCCGCAGACCGAGGCGGCGTGGACGCGCACCAGGACCTCGGCCGGCCCGGGCTCGGGGACCGGCACCTCCTCGAGCTCCGCGCCCGGGGCCCGGCGGGTCTTCCGGAGGGCCCGCATCGTCCCGCCCACGGACCGAGCGTACCGGAACCCGCCCGACCCCGCCGGAACCAGCGGGCCGCCCCCGACGTCCAACGATCCGCCCGGAACGGAAGGAGCAGCCGATGCACCGCCACCTGGTCTCCGCGGCCCTCGGCCTCGCCGTCCTCGCCGCGGCCTGCGGCCGCCTGCAGCGGCCGGGGGACGGCGGCATCGCCCACCCCACGGGCCCCGAGGACCTCGTGCTCCGCGTGGCCACCGGCGGGGGGCTCCTCCCGCCCGAGGCCGCGTTCCGGGAGCTCCCCTCGTTCTCGCTCTACGGCGACGGGCGCCTCATCCAGCCCGGGGCGACCATCGAGATCTACCCCGGGCCGGCGCTCCCGGCGGCCTTCGTCTCACGGATCTCGGAGGCGGGGGTCCAGGCCATCCTGGCGCGCGCCGAGGAGGCGGGGCTCCTCGGGCCCGACCGGAGGCTCGGCTGGCCCCTCGTGGTCGACGCCCCCTGGACCACCCTCACCGTGGTGGCCGGGGGCGGGGCCCACGTCGTCTCCGTGTACGCCCTCGGGCTCGAGGAGGCCGGGGACGGGCTCCCGCCCGGGGTCACCGAGGAGGAGGCCGCGCTCCGGCGGGAGCTCGCCGCGTTCCTCCGGGCCCTCGGGGACCTCCGGAGCTGGCTCCCGGAGGGCGCCGTGGGGGCCGAGGAGGCCTACGAGCCCCACGCCCTCCGCGTGCTCGTGCAGCCCTGGCGCGAGCCCCCGGACCCCGCCCTCTCGCAGGCGGAGGTGGCCTGGCCGCTCGGGCCGCTGTCCGGGTTCGGGCGGGGGAGCGACCTCGCCCCCGGGGCCCGGTGCGGGGTCGTGGAGGGGCCCGACCTCCACGAGGTCCTGCCCCTGGCCGAGCGGGCCAACGAGCTGACGCCCTGGACGAGCGGGGGCCAGCGCTACCTGCTCACGTTCCGCCCGCTCCTGCCCGACGAGTCGGGGTGCTGACGGCGGGCCCGGGCAGCCTGGCCCCGGCCACCGGCCGGAAGCCCGGGAGCCGCACCCTGAACACGGCCCCCGCCCCCGGCTCGCTCTCCGCGGAGATCGTCCCACCGTGCGCCTCGACGACCGCGCGGGCGATGGCGAGGCCCAGGCCCGTGCCGCCCGCCCGCCGGCTCCGGCCCTGGTCGGCCCGGGCGAACCGCTCGAAGATCCGCCCGAGCTGGTCCGGGGGGATGCCGGGGCCCGTGTCGCTCACCTCCACCACGAGGTCCCCGCCCTCGGCCCGCGCCGCGACCCGGATGCGGTCGCCCTCCCCCGTGTGATCCACCGCGTTCTCGAGCAGCGCGTCCAGCGCGAGCGCCAGCCGGTCGGCGTCGGCCAGGACCTCTCCCTCGACGTCCACGGCGACCTCCCAGCGGCGGGGCGCGGTGGGGGCCCACCGGCGCACCAGGTCCCGGAGGAAGGCCCCGGCCCGGACCGGCGCGAGCGAGAGGAGCCGCGGCTGCTCGGCGGTGGCGAGGAGCAGGAGCCGCTCGGACATCCGCTCCAGCCGGGCGAGCTCGTCCAGGAGGACCCGCGCGTCCTCCCCCGCCTGGCTCCCCGCCCCCTCCTGGGCGATCAGCTCCGCGTAGCCGCGGGCCACCGTGATCGGCGTGCGGAGCTCGTGCGAGGCGTCCCGGATGAAGTCCCGCTGCCGCTCCAGGAGCCGGTGCTCGCTCTCGGCCAGCCGCCGCACCTCGGCGAGGGCGGCGCGGGAGCGCCGGGCGTGCCAGACCATCACGACGAACATCGCCGCCATCAGCGGGACCTCCGCGACCTCGTCGAGCCCCTCGTGGCCGCGGAGGACCGTGAAGAGGAGGCCGGCGGCGGTGACGACGCTCACGACGGCCAGGACGATCCCCGTGCTCCGGACGCTCCACACCCGGAACCCGTAGAGCAGGGAGAGCGACACCCACACGAGGTGGAAGGGGATCGTCTCCCACCTGGTGGCGAGGACGATCACCGCCACGTTCGCGGCCGCGAACGCCCCCCACAGGAGCTCGACCCAGCGCCTACGGAGCAGGGACGCGATACCCGACACCGCGCACCGTCTCGATCACGTCGGGCCCGAGCTTCGCCCGGAGCCGGCCGACGAACACGTCGACCACGTTGGTCCCGGGGTCGAACGAGTACCCCCAGACGTCGGCCAGGAGCGCCTGCCGGGAGCACACCTCGCCGGGCCGCATCATGAGCCGCTGGAGCAGCAGCAGCTCGCGTCGCGAGAGCGTGACCGGGCCGTTCCCGGCGTCGGCCTCCCAGCGCAGCAGGTCGAGCGTGAGCCGCCCGGCCCGGAGGATCCGCCGCGCGGGATCTGGTGCCGGTTGGCGGATCCTGGCCCGGACCCGCGCCACGAGCTCCTCGAGCGAGAACGGCTTCGCGAGGTAGTCCGAAGCCCCCAGGTCCAGGCACCGCACCTTGCTCTCGACGTCGGAGAGCGCCGAGAGGACCAGCACGCGCTGCTCCGGCCGCGCCTCCATCAGCCGGGCCAGCACGGTCTGGCCGTCGATCCCCGGCAGGAGCAGGTCGAGGATCACGAGCTCGTAGGCGCCGGTCCGGGCGAGCTCCAGCCCCCGCCGGCCGTCGAGGGCGCCGTCCACCTGGAAGCCGGCGGCCGCGAGGGCCCGGGAGACGAAGCTCACGATCCTCGGCTCATCGTCGACCACCAGCACCCGGGCCACGCTTCGGATGGTAGGCGAGGGGCGGGGGATGGAGAACCCTCCGTGACGGACCTGTCATCGAACCCCCGGGCCGATGTCGCGGCGATGACGGTTCGCTGACGGTCCCGTCATGCGCCCCACCGGTCGCGGAGCGCCCCCCTAGGGTACCGGTGGTGCCGGATCGGAGGCCGGGACCAGGAGGGGGGTCATGCGGACGGCACGGTGGACCGCGCTCGCGGTCGTCCTGGGCCTCGCGGCGGCCGGCTGCGGCGGCGGGGCCGAGACGACGGTGGACGTCACGCTCCGGGAGTTCTCCGTCGAGCCCGCCCAGGCATCGGCGCCGGCGGGGACGGTGACGTTCCAGATCCGCAACGAGGGCCCGAACGACGCCCACGAGTTCGTGGTGATCAGGACGGACCTCGCCCCGGACCAGCTCCCCACCGACGACCGGGGCGTCGTGCAGGAGGACGCCCCCGGCATCGACGTGGTCGACGAGGTCGAGGAGATCCCGGTGGGCGGCTCCGCCACGCTCTCCGTCGACCTCGACGCCGGGAGCTACGTGCTGATCTGCAACATCTACGATGAGGAGGAGCAGGAGGCGCACTACTCCCAAGGGATGCGCACCGCGTTCACGGTGGAGTGAATGATGCGGGGCTCGGGCCGATCCCGGCGGTCGGCGGGGCGGTGACGGCCGCCGCGCTGCTCACCTCGAGCCCGGCCCTCGGGGCCCTCGCGCTCGGCCTGCCGCTCGCGGTCCTGGCCCTGTCGGCGATCTGGGGGCGGCCCGGTCGCGGGCTGCCCGTCCGGGCCGCCGCCTCCGCGATCGTGGCCGTGGCGGTGGT
>DATMBJ010000023.1:0-6068 GCA_035559315.1 Actinomycetota bacterium | reverse complement strand
TGGCCTCGGCCTCCGTGGCCCGGCGCGTCGGCGCTCCCGGGGAGGCCGTGGCGCCCGCGCTCCTCCTCGGGCTCGCGTTCGGGGCGTTCTTCGCCTCCCGGGTCCTCGCCGCCGTCGACCGGTTCCGGGATGTCGCGGAGGATGTCCGGGCCCTCCCGGAGGCTGGCCGTGGGGCGGTCGGCGCCGGACCGGCGCCGCCTCCGCTCACGGCCACCCCCGAGGAGGTGGGGGACTGGCTCGCCGGCCGGGAGGACCTCACGCTGTTCGCGCCCGACGAGGTGGCGGCGCTGCCGGGCGCGCTGGAGGCGGGCGAGCGCCTCAGGGGCGTCGGGCTCGGGACGCGCGACGGGGTCGGCGGCCTGCTCGCGGTGACCGACCGGCGGCTGCTGTTCCTCCGCAAGGGGGGCGGCGTGGACGCGTTCGCGATCGGCTCCCTCCTCTCCGCCACCGTCCGAGAGGGGACGGTCCTCGGCACCCTCACGGTCGAGCACGCGGGCGGCGCGGCGACGTTCGAGGTGGCCGCCTCCGCCCTGGCCCACGTGGCGGGGGGTCTGGGGGTGCCGGTGCGGATGCTGGGCGCGGAACCCCCCGCCCCGCCGACCGCGGAGCCGCTCGCCCCGCCGACCGCGGAGCCGCTCGCCCCGCCGTCCGAGGAACCCCCCGCCCCGCCGTCCGAGGAAGCGGGCGGCGGCGCCTGATGGACTTCGTGGAAGCCCTCGCCGGCCTCGGGTTCGAGCGGGTGGAGGAGCGGGCCGACGCCGTGCTCTACGCGGCCCGTCCGAACCGCTACATGACGTACTGGGTCCACGTCTACGAGGACGGCACCGCGCTGTTCACCTGGGAGTTCGCGCTCGCCGACTACCTCGCGACCAAGGGCATCCAGGTGGGCTCCGACGAGGCGCTGAACCAGTACGCCTACCCGCGGGAGGACGAGCGGGGGCCACAGGACGCGGCGTGGCTGGCCGCGGCGATCGACCGGGCCGAGGCGATGCTCGCCGCGATTCGGCTCGACCGCCCGGAGGGCTGAGGGCCGAGCCCGGAGCTTACTTGCAAAGCAGTAGACTAATCAACGACAAGTTATGACCGTGTACACCTTCCCGGAGCACGAGCGGTTCATCGACCGCGAGGCCGAGCTGAACCGGCTCGAGCGGTGGTGGGTCGACGAGCAGGACCCCTTCCCCCTGCTGCTCTTCGGACGTCGCCGGACCGGTAAGTCCTGGCTGCTCCGCGAGTTCGCCCACGGGAAGGAGGCCGACATCCTCGTCTGCGACAGCCGGGCCGAGCGGGACCAACTCGCCTACTTCGCCGGGACCCTCGAGCCCTCGATAGGGTTCCGGCCGGAGTTCGCCGACATCAGGTCCTTCTTCGATCTCCTGCTCTGGCCGCGGGGTTCGGGACGCCGCCTCGTCGTGATCGACGAGTTCCCGCTGCTCCTGGAGCAGAGCCGGGGTGCCGGCTCCGCCCTGGCCGCGGCCCTCGAGGAACGGGGAGGGGGGGCCGTGAAGCTGGTCCTCTGCGGATCCCAGATCGCCACGATGGAGAGGCTCCTCGCCGAGCGGGCCCCGCTCCACGGCCGGGGGACGCGGATGCACCTCGCCCCGATGGGGTTCGCCGACGCCCGGCGCTTCATGCCGGACCTCCGGGGGGAGGAGTTGGTGACGCGCTACGCGATCGCCGGCGGGATGCCCTTGTACCTCCGTCGGCTCGGTCGGCCGGATCGCCTGCGGACGGTCCTCTGCGAAGAGGTGCTCGATCCGCTCGCGGCGCTGTTCGACGAGGTGCGGGAGGTGCTGACCATGGAGCTCTCCAGCACGGCGATCCACTTCTCCCTCCTGGCCGCGCTAGCGGGATCGCCGAGCCTCGAGTGGCGCGACCTGGTCGAGCGGTCCCGGGTCGAGGAGTCGACGGCCTCTCGGTACGTCCGCATCCTGGAGGACCTGCATATCGTGCGGTCGGCGAACCCGCTGTTCGCTCCGGCCAACGCCCGCCGCCGCCGGTACCGCGTGGCCGATCCGTTCGTCCGCTTCTGGTTCCGCTTCGTCTTCCCCTACCAGGCGGACCTCGCCGCCGGCCTCCGCCCTCAGGACCACTTCGACCGCAACATCGCCCCGTTCCTCCCCGAACACACGGCTGCCACCTTCGAGGACCTGTGCCGGGACTGGGCGCGGGAACGGTTCTCCAGGACCACCGATACGGTGGGACCGTGGTGGGGGATGGCGCGCCACGACCTCCGACGCGCCGGGGTGCGCTCGACCGAGGAGCTCGACCTGGTCGGTGCCCGCGGCGACCGGGTCACCCTCGTGGGGGAGTGCCGCTGGCAGCGCCGACGCGTCGGGCGGGAGCTGCTCGCCGACGTGCTGGAGTACAAGCTGCCAGCCCTGGCCCAGGTCGGCGTGGACGTGAGCGGAGCTTCCATCCTCCTCTTCTCGAGGAGCGGGTTCCGGCGGGACCTCGTCGACGAGGTCGCGCGACGGGGCGACGTCGTGCTCGTCGACCTCCCGACCCTGCTGGGCGAGCGGTAGCGCGACCAGCCCCGGACCTTCGAGCGCCATCGACCGCCCGCGCGACAGGCCCACGCGCACGTTCCGATCCTCGCAGCTCCGCATTGACGGTTCATGCGCTGACTGCATAATCATGAAAGCCCATGCGGAGCGGGACGGCGCGCGTGGCCGTGCTCGGCGCCTCCGGGTTCACCGGGGGCGAGCTGATCCGCCTGCTCGCCGCGCACCCTGCGGTCGAGCTCACCTTCCTGGGTGCGAAGGGCTCGGCGGGGGCGCGCCTCGGCGACGTGCACCCCCACCTGGCGGGCGTGCCCGGGCTCGGCGACCGCCTCCTCGAGCCCCTCGAGCCGGGGGCGGTGGCGGACCGCGCGGACGTCGCGTTCTGCGCCCTCCCGCACGGGGCGAGCGCGGAGCTCGCCCCGCCGCTGCTCGAGGCGGGCCTGCGCGTGATCGACCTGGGCGGGGATTTCCGCCTCCCCCCCGAGGCCTACCCGGAGTGGTACGGGTTCGAGCACCCCGCGCCGGCCTGGCTCGGGAAGGCCGTCTACGGCCTGCCCGAGCTCTTCGCGGACCGCGTGGCGGGCGCCGAGCTCGTCGCCAACCCCGGCTGCTACCCGACGCCCGTCGTGCTCGGGCTGGCCCCGCTCCTCGCGGCGGGCCTCCTCGAGCCGGGGCCCGTGTTCGTGGACGGGAAGTCGGGGGTCTCGGGCGCGGGGAAGGGGCCGTCCGAGGCCACCTCCCACGCGTCCACCGAGGAGTCGGTCCGTCCCTACGCGGCCCCCCGCCACCGCCACACCCCGGAGATGGAGCGGGGGATCGAGCTCGCGACCGGCCTGAAGGTCCAGGTCGCGTTCGTCCCCCACCTCGTCCCCGCGGTCCGCGGCGTGCTCACGACGGCCGCCGCTCGCCTGGCCGAGGGCGTGGCGACCGACGACCTCGTGGACCGGCTCCGGGAGGCCTACGCGGGCCAGCCGTTCGTCCGCGTCCTCCCGCCCGGCGCGCACGCCGACACCAAGCGGACGCGCGGCGCCAACCTCGTCGAGCTCGAGGCCTTCGCCGACCCCCGGAGCGGCACCGCGGTCGTGGTCGGTGCCCTCGACAACCTGGTGAAGGGGGCCGCGGGTCAGGCGGTCCAGAACCTCAACCTGGCCCTCGGCCTGGACCAGGCGACCGCGCTCCCGGCGGTGGGGGTGTACCCGTGACGGCGGCCCGCGCACCCGTGACGGCCCAGGCACCCGTGACGGCGGCCCATCCACCCGTGACGGCCCAGGCACCGGTGGCGGCGGCCCATGCGCCGGTGAGGACCCACGACGCCCTCCCCCCGATGGGAGGCCCGCGGTGAGCGTGACCTACCCCCGCGGGTTCCTGGCGGCCGGGGTGGCGGCGGGGATGAAGCCCTCCGGCCGCCCCGACCTCGGCCTGCTCGTGGCGGACCGGCCCTGCGCCGCGGCCGGCCTGTTCACCACGAACCGGGTCCAGGCCGCGCCGGTGCGCCTCTCGCGGGCGCGCCTGGAGGCCTCCGGGGGCCGCGCGGTCGGGGTGCTCGTGAACAGCGGGCAGGCCAACGCGGCGACCGGCCCGCGCGGGGAGGAGGACGCGCGGACCGCGACGGCCCGCGCCGCCGAGCTGCTGGGCGCCGACCCCGAGGAGCTCCTGGCCTGCTCGACCGGGGTGATCGGCGAGCCGCTCCACCTGGACCTGCTGCTCGCCGCGCTCCCGGGGCTCGTCGCGTCCCTCTCCGAAGACGGCGGTTCGGCCTTCGCCCGGGCCATCATGACCACCGACACCCTCTCCAAGGAGGCCCGGGCGGAGGCCGGCCGCATCCGCGTCGGCGGGTGCGCGAAGGGCGTGGGGATGGTCTCCCCCGACCTCGCGACGATGCTCGCCTTCCTCACCACCGACGCCCGCGTGGCGCCCGAGCACCTCCGGGCCCTGGCCCGGGCGACGCTCGAGCCCCGGTTCGAGGCGCTCACGGTCGACGGGTGCCGGAGCACGAACGACACCGTGCTGGTGTTCGCGAGCGGCGCGGCCGGGGGCGACCCGGTCGAGCCCGGGACGCGCGCCTGGTCGGCCCTGGAGGAGGCCTTCGTCCGGGCCGGGTCGTCCCTCGTCGCCCAGCTGGCCCGGGACGCGGAAGGGGCCACCCGGGTCCTGCTGATCGACGTGGAGGGGGCCCGCTCCGACGAGGACGCCCGCCGGGCGGCGAAGGCCGTCGCCGACTCCCCGCTGGTCAAGACCGCCGCCTTCGGCGGCGACCCCAACCCCGGGCGGATCCTCCAGGCCGTCGGGGCCTCGGGGGCCGAGGTCGACCCGGACCGGATCGACGTGTGGGTCGGCCCGGTCCGGGTGGTGGAGGGCGGCGTGATCCCGCCCGCCTACTTCGAGACCAAGGGGGAGGAGGCCCGGGGGGCGATGGCCGGGCCCGAGGTCCGGATCCGGGTGTCGCTCGGCGACGGGCCGGGGCGGAGCCGCGCGCTCGGCTGCGACCTCTCCTACGAGTACGTCCGGATCAACGGGGAGTACACGACGTGAAACCCGCGTCGCGCACGGGTGCCCGCGGACGGGCCCGCGGAGGCCGGCGGTGAAGGACGTCCCGCCCCAGGTCCGGGAGCGGACCATCGCGAAGGCCCGCACGCTGATCGAGGCCCTCCCGTTCATGCGCGAGCACCGCGGGAAGGCGGTGGTCGTGAAGTACGGCGGCGCCGCGATGGAGCGGGCGCCGCTCGCCCGGCCGTTCGCGGAGGACGTGGCGCTCCTGCTCTCGGTGGGGATCCGGGTGGTCGTGGTGCACGGCGGCGGGCCCCAGGTCACGGAGCTCTCGGAGCGGCTCGGCCTGGAGGCCCGCTTCGTGGGCGGCCACCGGGTGACCGACCGCGAGACGCTCGACGTCGCCACCATGGTGCTCGCGGGGAAGGTGAACACCGAGGTCGTGGGCCGCCTGGTGGCCGAGGGGGTGCCGGCCGTCGGGCTCTCGGGCGTGGACGGCGGGCTCCTCCTCGCCCGCCACCGCGACCCGAGCCTCGGGTTCGTCGGCGAGATCGCCGAGGTCCGTGGCGAGGTGGTCCGGACGCTCCTCGACCGCGGCTTCGTCCCCGTCGTGGCCTCGATCGCGGTGGACGAGACCGGGCAGCCCTACAACGTGAACGCCGACGTGGTGGCGGCCGAGCTCGCCGTGGCCCTGGGGGCCGAGAAGCTCGTGTTCGTCGTCGACGTCCCGGGCCTCATGGGCCCGGCCGGCGAGCTCCACTCCGAGCTCGCCTCCTCCGAGTGCCGCGACCTCCTCGCCTCGGGGGCGGTGACGGGCGGGATGGTCCCCAAGGTCGAGAGCGCGCTCCGGGCCGTGGAGGGCGGGGTGCCCCGGGTCCACCTGGTGGACGGGCGCGTGGAGCACGCCCTGGTGCTCGAGCTGTTCACCCCGGAGGGGATCGGCACGATGATCACGGCGGACGGCGCCCCGGCCGGGGTGCTCGAGCCCGCGGAGGCCGCGCCGTGAGCCGCGTCCCCGCCGGCGTCCCCCAGCCCGCGGAGGCCGCGCCGTGAGCCGGGCCCCGGCGCGGAGGGCGCCCG
>DATMBJ010000022.1:0-33380 GCA_035559315.1 Actinomycetota bacterium | reverse complement strand
GACGCCGCCGGGAGCGGGGCGGTCGCCCCGAGCACCCCCTCGGCCTCGTCGCCGAACCCCGCCTCCGCGAGCCGTCGGATCGCCTCCAGGGCCTCCCGCGCCTCGGGGCCGCGGGCCCGCACGACGATCTCGTGGCCCCGGCGGACCCCGAGCGAGGCGACCGCGGTGAGGCTCCGCGCCGGGGCCGGTCCCCGCCCGGCGGTGGCGTTCTCCACCCGCACGTCCGCCCGGAAGCGCGCCGCGGTCTCGACGAACCGGGCCGCGGGCCGGGCGTGGAGCCCGAGCGGGTTCCGCACCAGGAGGCGGAGCTCCTGCTCGGGCCCCTCGACCGTAACCTCCTCGGCCGCCCCCTCCTCGACCGCCCCGGCCGCCCCGCCCAGGTGCGCGACCTTCGACGCGAGCCCGCGTCGGGCCTCGCGCGCGACCTCCTCGAGCGGGCGCCCGAGCTTCGCGCTCACCGCGGCGGCCACCGCGCCCTCCACCAGGGGCGCGTCGCAGAGGATGACGCGGGCCCGTCGGTCCTCGGGGAGGAGGTCGAGGGCCATCTCGGCGGAGAGCACCGCGCTGCCCAGGTCCATCAGGACCAGGACGCCGTCGTCGGACCAGGCCCGGTCGATCGCCTTCGCGACCAGGGCCGCGTCGGTGCCCACGGGCCGGTCGGGGAGCTCGAGCCCGCCGGCGGCCTCGATGGCCACCTCGGGCCCCGCCATGGCCCGGGCCAGTTCGACCGTGCCCTCGGCCAGCGCCGCGCTGTGGGAGACGATGACGATGCCGACCATGGGGCCGCCTCAAGACGGGGGGCCCAGGCCGTAGGCGCGGTGGAGGACCTCGATCGGATGGAGGGTCGGGACCCCCGTGGCGTGCGCGATCTGCCACCTGCAGGTCTCGCTGTCGCAGGCGGCCGCGTCCGCCCCCACCTCCCGGACCAACCGGAAGAGCGGTTCGCCGACGGCCATCGCCACCTCGTACTTCTCCCGCTTCACGCCGTAGGTCCCCGCGATCCCGCAGCATTCCACGTCCGACTCCACGACGCGCAGGCCGGGGATCAGCGAGAGGAGCTCGAGCGCCGGCTTCCCGACCCCGTGCCCGCGCTGTTGGCAGGGGGCGTGGTAGGGGAGCGTGAGCTCGACCGGGCGGAGGTCGGTCCGCAGCTCGCCGCGCTCGTGGAGCAGCAGGAGGAACTCGCAGACGTCGTAGAGGTGCTCGCTCACGGCCCGGAGGTCCGGGTCGTCCTCCAGGCCCAGGATCTCCATCGCCTCCCGCTTGAGCATCAGGCCGCAGGAGGTGGAGGTGGCGACGATCGGGTAGCCGCGGCGCGCGTACGGAGCCAGGCGCGCCGCGAGCCGGCGGACGGAGCGCCGGGCCTCGTCGAGCAGCCCGTTCGACTGGAGCGGCAGGCCGCAGCAGTCCTGCGGGGGCACCGCCACCCGGAGCCCGTTGTGCTCGAGGACCTCGACGGTCATGCGGCCGAGCCGCGGCTCGAAGTGGTTCGTGCTGCACCCGTGGAAATAGACCACGGCCCGCGGCAGGGCCGGGGGCCGGCGGCGGCGGACCCAGGCCTGGAAGCTCCGCCGGGCGAACGGCGGGAGCGGCGCCCGTCGGTGGATCCCCAGGGACCGCTCGAGGAGGGCGCGGAACCACCCGGCGGCCAGGAGCGCGTTCGCGAGCGGGGCGATGGGGCGGGCCAGGCGTGCGGAGACGCTCGGCCGGGAGACGATCCGGTCGCGGAGGGGGACCCCGCGCTGCGCCTTCATCGCGGCCCTGGCGACGGCGTTGATCTCGGCGACCTTGACCCCGTGGGGGCAGACGTGGGTGCAGATCCCGCACCCCGAGCAGAGGTCGAGCGACGCGTCGGGCGAGGGGCCGCCCGTCCGGAACCGCTCGAGCTGGGGGCCCGCGTACTTCGGGCCCGGGAACAGGGGCGTGACCGCGGCGACCGGGCAGGCCGTCTCGCAGATCGTGCACTTCACGCAGCGATCGAGCGAGCCGCGCACGAGCTCCTCGATCGTCGTCGCCCCGTCCATCACCCGGCCTCCTCGAGGACCGTGCCGGCCGCCGCGTAGCCGGTCGCGATCGAGATGCCCTCCCCGGACTTCTCGCGCCACGGCTCCGCGCCCCCGATCGTCGCGCCCGCCGCGACCACGTTCTCGAAGGCAGGCGCGTCGTCCCGCCCCAGCGGGCGCATCCGCTCGTCCACCGCCACCCCTGCCCGCGCCGCCGGGTGCGCGTCGAGGTAGCCGGGGAGGAAGGGCGGGCCATCCTCGGGGAGGAACCGGACCGGCAGCCCGAGCACCGTCTCCCGGAACGCTCCGGTCGAGTCCGAGGCCACCCCGCCGCCGCCGACCCCGCCGGTCGCGAGCACGAACCACCGGGCCCCGTGCCGCACGGCCCGGGACCCGGTCCTCGTGATGACCGCCGCGACGCGACCGCCCCCCGTCTCCGCCCCCTCCACCTCCGCCCCCATCGTGAGCCGGCCGCCCGCCCGGCGGAGCGCGGCCCGGAGCGCGCGGAACAGCCGGATCCCCGGGACCGAGGGAGGCAGCGTGGGGACCTCGAAGACCGGCCGGCCGAGGGCCGCGCGGAGCTCGGCCCAGATCCCCGGGGCGTCGTCGAGCCCCAGCACGGCCGGGAACGCCACCCGCTCGGCGTCGGCCACCGCCGGCTCGAGCTCCCGGAGGACCTCCTTGCGCACCTCGGGCTCCTCCATCCGCCGGGCCAGCGCGACGGCGTTGAGGTCCGCGGCGCCGAGGTCGGGCGCGACCTCCACCGCCCGGGCCTCGACCGGCCCGCCCGGGACGTCGGCGCGGCGGAGGTTCTCCGCCAGGAGCCCCGGGTGGAGGTCCTTGAGCGCCCGGAAGCCGACGACCAGGATCCGCCCGCCCCCGCGGAGGTCGCCCTCCGCCATCGTCTCCGGGGCCAGGGCGGTCGGCCTGGGGACGCCGAGGGCGGTCGGCAGGAGGAGGTTGCGCCGGAGGTCGCCGCCGTACCCGAGCGCCGCGACCCGGCCCCGGAACCAGTCCAGGGCCTCCGCGATCCGCTCCGGGCCGAGGCGGGCGTAGGGGTGCTCGGGGCGGTCGCGGACGAACGCGGGCAGGGCGTCGGCGGGCGAGTCGACCCGGCCCGGCGCGTAGCCGAGCACGTCCACGGTGGCCGCCGTGAGGTGGGTGGCCCCCACCCCCTTGGCCACCACCTCGACCGAGAGCCCCGCCTCGGCCAGGCGGATCGCCGCCGTGAGGCCGGCGACCCCGGCGCCGATCACGACGACGTCGCGCATCCCGCGCCCCCGTCCCCGGCCCGGCTCCCTCCCGGGCCCCGCGCGCTCATCCCCGGGCCACCTCCGCGGGCCGAGCCGCCGGCAGGTGCTCGACGTCGAGGAGGCCCTGGAAGATCCAGTCGTCGAGCCTCGCCTGCCGGAGCTGGTCCCCGTACAGGACCGGACGCACCCCCTTCCAGCGCTCCTGGAGGAAGTCGAGCAACGCCCGGTTCGCCCGGGGCGCCTCGAGATCGAGCTCGCGGTGGAGGATGCCGGTCGCCCGGTACATGCAGAAGCCACCCTGGCAGGGGCCCATCCCCAGGCGCAGGCTGCGACGCAGGTCGTCGAGGTCGGCCGTGCGCCGGCGGCGGATCGCCGCCTCGAGCTTGCGGCGGGGGATCATCTCGCATTCGCAGATCAGCTGGTCCTCGAGGAGCGTCGCCTCCCGGTCCGCCACCCGGGCCCCGAGCCAGTAGTACCGCGCCTCCTCCGAGTCGGGGAGCGGCTCCTCCGCGGTCCGGCACCGGGCCTCCACCCCGAGCTGGGCGCACATCGCGTCCACGGTCTCCTCCGCCATCTGGCGGAACGTGCAGAACTTGCCCCCCGTGATCGTGAGGAACCGCTCCACGCCGTCCCGCGCCCGGTGGTCGAGGAGCGTGTGGGCGCGGGTCACGTCGCGGGTATCCGCCGCCTTCCGCTCCTGGTACAGGGGCCGGACCCCGCCCCACACGCGGAGGGCTCGGGCCCGCCGGAAGCCCGGGACGAGGTTCTCGCCGGCGTCGAGCATCGCCTGGACCTCGGCGGGCTCGATCTCCCACCGGTCGGGGTCGGCGACGCGCACGTCGGTCGTCCCGATCACCGACACCGTCCGGATGGGGACGATGATGTCGCCGTCGGAGGGCATCTCGCACCGGTTCACCACCGTGTTCACCAGCCGGTGGTTCATCGCGATCATGATCCCCTTCCCGGGGATCACCTCGACCTCGCAGCCCGCCATCCGGGCGATCCTGCCGGCCCAGGCCCCGGCGGCGTTGATCGTGAACCCGGCCCGGATCTCCACGTCCTCGCCGCCCCGGTGGTCCCGGACCACGGCGCCCCGCACCGCACCGTCCTCGACGACGAGGCGGAGCACCTCGTGGTAGGGGAGCACCTCCCCGCCGTGCGCCTGGGCGCTCCGGACCGTGGCCCACACGGTCTTCCAGGAGTCGATCGCGGCGTCGGGCACGACGAAGGCCCGGGAGATCCGGGGGTTCAGCCTGGGCTCGCGGCGGAGGGCCTCGGCCACCGGGATCTCCTCGCAGGGGACCCCGGTCTCCCGGCAGGCCGCGACGAACCGGTCGGCGTAGGCGGGGTCGTCGAGGGGCGTGGTCACGAACAGGCCCCCGGTGTCCTCGATGCAGTCGGCCGCGATCCGCCGGAGGATCCGGTTCTCGTGGATGCACTCGCGGGCCGCCTTCGGGTCCTTCACGACGTAGCGCCCCCCGGAATGGAGGAGCCCGTGGAAGCGCCCGGTGGTCCCGGTGGCGAGGTCCCCCCGCTCCACGAGGAGCGCCCGGAACCCGCGCATCGCCGCGTCGCGGAGCACGCCGGCCCCGGTGGAGCCGCCGCCGATCACGAGCACGTCGGTCTCGAGGCGCCTCATGCGTCGAGTATGGCACCGGCCGTCGCGGCGCTCGGTCGCGCCCCCGCCCCCGCCGTGCCCCGGGACGGGGAGGGACGGGCTCGTCGCCCGCCCCTCCGCCTCGGCCGATGGGGGCCGGAGGTACCCATCGGCGCGCCGTGCGCCGCCCGCGCTACTCGACCCAGTCCATCGTGCGCTGGACGGCCTTCTTCCAGAACCGGTACTCCCGCTCGACCTCCTCGCGCGGCATCTGGGGGTCCCACTCCTTGTCCTTGCCCCAGTTCTTCCGGAGGTCCTCCACCTCGGACCAGAAGCCCACCGCGAGGCCCGCCGCGTAGGCCGCCCCGAGCGAGGTGGTCTCGGCCACCGTGGGGCGGATCACCGGGACCCCGAGGACGTCGGCCTGGAACTGCATCAGCAGCTCGTTGTAGACCATGCCCCCGTCCACCTTGAGCGAGGTGAGCTCGACCCCGGAGTCCGCGTTCATCGCGTCCACGACCTCCTTGGTCTGCCAGGCCGTGGCCTCCAAGGTGGCGCGGGCGATGTGCCCCTTGTTCACGTAGCGGGTGAGGCCGGCGATCACCCCGCGCGCGTCGCTCCGCCAGTACGGGGCGAACAGGCCGGAGAAGGCCGGCACGAAGTACACCCCGCCGTTGTCCTCGACGGTCCGGGCCAGGTCCTCGATCTCCGCCGAGGTCTTGATCAGCCCGATGTTGTCCCGCAGCCACTGGACCAGGGCCCCGGTGATGGCGATCGATCCCTCGAGCATGTAGACGGCGGGCTGGTCGCCGATCTTGTACGCGAGCCCGGTGATCAGCCCGCTCTTCGAGGGCACCGCCTCGGTCCCGGTGTTGAGCAGGAGGAAGCAGCCGGTCCCGTAGGTGTTCTTCGCCTCTCCCACGGAGAAGCAGGTCTGGCCGAACAGCGCGGCCTGCTGGTCGCCGAGGTCCCCGGCCACCGCCACCCCGTCGAGGGCCCCCGTGGCGCTCCCGTACCGCTCCGACGACGGCCGGATCTGCGGGAGCATCTGGCGGGGGATCCCCAGGATGTCGAGGATCTCCTGGTCCCAGTCGAGGGTCTGGAGGTCCATGAGCATCGTCCGGCTGGCGTTCGTCACGTCGGTGACGTGGACCCCGCCGTCGGGCCCGCCGGTGAGGTTCCAGATGCACCAGGTGTCGATGTTCCCGAACAGGAGGTCGCCGGCCTCGGCCTTGGCCCGGGCGCCCTCGACGTTGTCGAGGATCCACTTGATCTTGGGGCCCGAGAAGTAGGTCGCGATCGGGAGGCCGGTCTTCGGCCGGAACCGGTCCTGCCCGCCGTCGGCCATGAGCTCGTTGCAGATCTGGTCGGTCCGGGTGTCCTGCCAGACGATCGCGTTGTAGACGGGCTCGCCGGTCTTCCGGTCCCAGACCACCGTGGTCTCGCGCTGGTTGGTCACGCCCACCGCCGCGAGGTCCGAGGCCTGCGCCCCGGCCTTCGCGAGCGCCCCCTCGATCACCTCGACCGACCGGGTCCAGATCTCCTTCGGGTCGTGCTCGACCCACCCCGGCTTCGGGTAGATCTGCTCGTGCTCCTTCTGGTCGATGCCGACCACCCGCCCCCCGTGGTCGAAGATCATGAACCGGGTGCTGGTGGTCCCCTGGTCGAGCGCTCCCGCGTACTGCGCCATCCGCTCCTCCCTTCCTTCCGCGATTCAGGGGTCGGCGTCGGACCACGCGTCCGCCGCGGCCCGGATCAAGAGGTAGGACGAGGTCGCGCCGGGGTCCTGGTGGCCGGCGCTCCGCTCGCCCAGGTAGCTCGCCCGCCCCTTCCTGGCGACCATCGGGATCGTGGCCTTCATGCCCTCCTCGGCGGCGGCCGCGGCCCGTCGGAGCGCGTCGCCGAAGGAGGCCCCCTCGTCGAGGGCCTCCTTCAGCGCGTCGCGGGCGGGCGTCAGGGCGTCGACCATGGTCTTGTCGCCCAGCTCCGCCTTGCCGAGGTTCACCACTCCCTGGAGGCCCCGTTCGAGCGCCTCCAACCAGTCCCGGGGGGAGAGCTCGGCCTTCCCCGAGGCCGCCATGCCCATCTGCATGAAGAGGGTCCCGTAGAGCGGCCCCCCCGCGCCGCCGACCGTGGAGACCAGGGTCATGCCGACGGTCCGCAGGAGCGCGCCGATGTCCCCGGCCGCCAGGCCGTCGAGCTTGGCGATGGCCGCCTGCATCCCGCGGTGCATGTTGATCCCGTGGTCGGCGTCGCCGATCGGGGAGTCGAGCTGGGTGAGGTAGTCGCGGTTCTCCTCGATCGCCCGCGCGTACTCGCGGATGAACCGCACCACGAGCTCGTACGGAACGCTCACGGAGCTCCCTCCGGGCTCCCCACGCCCGCCGGGCCGCGGCCCCGCACCGAGGCTCACACCCCCCACCGGAGGGCCGGGGTCTTCACCGGGGCGTCCCACAGCCGGATCAGCTCGTCGTCCAGCTTGAGCAGGGTGATCGAGCAGCCCGCCATCTCGAGGGACGTGATGTACGAGCCGATCAGGTTCCGGGCGATCGTGATGCCCCGGCCCTCGAGGAACCTGTGGAGCTCGTTGTAGACGATGTACAGCTCGATGAGCGGGGTGCCGCCCATCCCGTTGACGAAAGCCAGGACCCGGTCGCCGGAGGTGAACGGCAGGTCCTCCACCACCGCCGTGGCCAGGATCTCCACGATCTCCCTGGCCGGGGCGAGCTTCCTGCGCTCCCGGCCCGGCTCGCCGTGGATGCCGATCCCGATCTCCATCTCGTCCTCGCCCAGCTCGAACGTGGGGGAGCCCTTGGCCGGAACCGTGCACGACGTGAGGGCCATGCCCATGCTCCGCCCGTTCGCGTTGACCTTCCGGACGATGTCGGCGACCTCCTTGAGCGGGCGGCCCTCCTCGGCCGCCGCGCCGGCGATCTTCTCCGCCAGGACCGTGGTCCCGACGCCCCGACGGCCGGCCGTGTACAGGCTGTCCTGCACAGCCACGTCGTCGTCGATCAGGGGCGTCTCGACCTCCATGCCCTCGCCCCGGGCGAGCTCCGCGGCCATCTCGAAGTTCATGACGTCGCCCGTGTAGTTCTTGACGATGTAGACGACGCCGGCGCCTCCGTGGACGGTCTTGGCGGCCTCGAACATCTGGTCCGGGGTCGGGGAGGTGAAGACCTCTCCCGGGCAGGCGGCGTCGAGCATCCCCATCCCGACGAACCCCCCGTGCATCGGCTCGTGGCCGGAGCCGCCGCCGGAGATCACCGCGACCTTCCCCTGCACCGGGGCGTCCGCCCGGTAGATGAAGTTGGGGTCGAAGTGGACCTTCACCAGGTCGGGGTGGGCGGCCGCGATCCCCTGGAGCTCCTCCCTCACGACGTCCTCGGGGCGGTTGATGAGCTTCTTCACCTCGGTTCCTCCCTTCCGCCCGCGGCCCCGTGGACCCTCGGCCCGCGGCTCCGCGGCTACCTCCGTCCGCCGGAGCCGGCGGGTGCGCTCACGGCCAGAGCGCCTGGTACAGCAGGGCGCCCAGCACGCCGCCCACGACCGGGCCGACCACCGGGATCCAGGCGTACCCCCAGTCGGAGTCCCCCTTCCCCGCGATCGGGAGCACCGCGTGCGCGATCCTGGGGCCGAGGTCGCGCGCGGGGTTGATCGCGTAGCCGGTGGGGCCGCCGAGGGAGAGCCCGATGCCGACCACCAGGAACCCCACCAGGAGCGGCGTGAGCCCGCTCTCGCCGGGGGCCGCGTTCGCCACGATGGCGAGCACCCCCACGAGGAGCGCCGCGGTGCCGATGATCTCGGTGAGGAGGTTCAGGCCGTAGTTCCGGATCGCCGGGCCCGTGCTGAACACGGCGAGCTTGAGGCCGGGGTCCTCGGTCTGCTCCCAGTGCGGCAGGTAGGCCAGCCACACGAGGACGGCCCCGATGAACGCCCCGGCGAACTGCCCGCCGAGGTAGGTCGGCACGTCGCCCCAGGGCAGCTCGCCGATGCTGGCGAGCCCGATCGTGACGGCCGGGTTGATGTGAGCGCCGCTGAACTGCCCGGCGGCGTACACGGCGACGGCGACGCCGAGTCCCCACCCCATCGTGATCACGATCCAGCCGCCGTTCTGGGCCTTGGACCGGTTCAGGAGGACCCCGGCCACCACTCCGTCGCCGAAGAGGATCAGGAGCGCCGTGCCGACCATCTCCGAGACGAACCTGTTCTCCATGACCACCCCCCTCTGTGCGCGCCTGCGCGGCGAGCGGCCCCCTCGCCGCCGCGGATAGCGAACCCCTGGGCCGCGGGAAGTCAAATCCGCAGGTCGCGGGCCGCATCGTCCCGGTAGGCCGGAGCCCGTTCGGTACAGCCGAACAACCCGGCCGCCGCTGTGGACGCACGGGGAAGGGCGGAGCTGCCCCATCGTCGCCTTGACAGCCCGCGGGCCGCTCAGCAGTCTTAGCCCGATGGCCGGGCGGAGCACCGGTTCCGCGAGGATCCCCGGGGAGGGCCTGGACGCGCTGGACGGGGCCTTCGTGGCCCGGTGGGTCCGGGCGCTCGAGCACCTCCTCGACGAGCACCGGGACTACCTGACCCAGCTCGACGCGGCGATCGGGGACGCCGACCACGGCATCAACATGCACCGCGGCTTCTCCGCCGCCCTCCGGGAGCTCGACGGCGGGGCGGGCGAGGTCCCGGGGCGGATGCTCCAGGCGGTGGGGCGGGTGCTCGTCCTCACCGTGGGCGGGGCCGCGGGACCGCTCTACGGCACCGCCTTCCGACAGGCGGGGGCCGCGCTCGGGGAGGCTCCCTCGTTCGGGCCCTCGGAGCTCCTCTCCGCGCTCCGGGCCGGGCTCGAGGGGATCCAGCGCCTGGGGGCGGCCGCCGAGGGCGACAAGACGATCGTGGACGCGTTCGCGCCGGGGCTCGCGGTCCTCCAGCGCGAGCTGTGGGCGGGGGCCGGGCTCGGGGAGGCGGTCCGCCGGGCCCGGGAGGCGGCGGAGGAGGGGATGCGCGCGACGATCCCGATGCAGGCCCGGAAGGGGCGGGCCTCCTACCTCGGCCCCCGGAGCATCGGGCACCAGGATCCCGGCGCCACGTCGACCGCGCTGCTGTTCCGGGCGCTCGAGCGCGCGGTGGAGGAAGGCGCCCCCCCGTGATCCGCTCGGTCCGGCGGGCGGCCGCGATCCTCCGGGCGCTCGGGTCGGGCCCATCCCGGATGGGGGTCACGGAGCTCGCCGAGCGGCTCGGCCTCGCCAAGGCGACCGTCCACGGGCTCCTCCGGACCCTCGAGACGGAGGAGCTCGTCGAGCGGGACCCCTCCAGCGGGAAGTACCGGCTGGGGCCCGCGCTGCTCCAGCTCGGCAACGCCTTCCTCGACAACCACGAGCTCCGGGCCCGCTCCCTGCTCTGGGCGGATGCGCTCGCCTCCCGAGCGATGGAAGCGGTCCGGGTGGGGGTGCTGAACGGAACGCGGGTCCTCGTCGTCCACCACGTCTTCCGCCCCGACGACTCGCTCCAGATCCTGGAGGTCGGCAACGCCATCCCCTGGCACGCCTGCGCGCTGGGCAAGGCCATCGTGGCCTACCTCGACGGCGACCGGCGCCCGGAGCTCCTGGGAGCGCCGCTGGCCCGGCTCACCGGCCGGACGCTCACCGACCCCGAGGCGCTCGGGCGGGAGCTCGATCGGGTCGCGCTGATGGGGGTGGCCCTGGAGGACCAGGAGGCGATCATCGGGGAGGCCGCCATCGCGGCCCCGGTGTTCGACCACCTGGGCGAGGTGGTCGGGGCGATCGGCGTGGGAGGGCCCGTGGAGCGCCTCCTGCCCGACGGCCCGTCGGACCACCTGATCGGGGCGGTGAAGGAGGCCGCCCGGGGCCTCTCCCGCGAGATGGGCGCCGGACGGGTCGCGGCCCGCGGCGGCTAGCGGTCCGCTCCCCCCGTCCGGCTCGCGGCGACGGTCGTCCCGGCCCCCGGGCCGGTCGCCCGGGCGGCCGTATCCGTAGCATCGGGGTGTCCGCGTGACGGAAGGAGGGGCGATGGCCACGACCAGGGCGGCGCGCGTGGTCTGGGAGGGAGACCTCCTCGAGGGCAGCGGCCAGGTCTGGACCGAGAGCAGCCAGGTGCTCGTCGGGATGCCCGTCACCTGGGCCTCCCGTGCCGACGAGCCCCAAGGCAGGACGAGCCCCGAGGAGCTGCTGGCCGCGGCCCACGCCGCCTGCTTCTCGATGGCGCTCGCGAACGAGCTGGCCAAGGCGGGGCACCCGGCGGAGCGGCTCGACGTCCGGGCCACCGCGTCGTTCGAGAAGACCGATGGCGGGTGGCGGGTCACGACGATGCGCCTGGAGGTGACCGGCAGGGTGCCGGGCGCCGACGAGGCGGGGTTCGGGCGCGCCGCGGAGGCCGCGAGCGTCGGGTGCCCGATCTCCCGAGCCCTCGAGGGGAACGTCCGGATCGAGCTGTCCGCGAAGCTCGAGGGCTGATCCCGGCGGGGGCGGGCCCCCGGCCTGACGCGGGGCGGCGCCCGTGGGAGCATGGGCTCCCATGGGCGGGATCGACCTCCACGTCCACACGACCTGCTCCGACGGGACCTTCACCCCCTCGGAGGTGGTCGCGCTGGCCCGCGACCGCGGGCTCTCGGTGATCGCCATCACCGACCACGACACCACCGACGGCGTCCGCGAGGCGGTGGAGGCGGCCGACGGGTGGCTGGAGGTGGTCCCGGGGGTGGAGTTCTCGGCCGAGCTCGACGGGGCGAGCGTCCACGTGCTCGGCTACTGGGTCGACCCCGACCACCCCGAGCTCCGCGCGGAGTTCGCGCGGCTCCGGGAGGCCCGCGAGCGGCGGGGGGAGCTCATGGTGGAGCGGCTCCGGGAGCTCGGGTACCCGATCTCGATGGAGCGGGTGCGGGAGATCGCCGGCCCGGCGCCCATCGTCCGGCCGCACATCGCGCAGGCCATGGTGGAGGCGGGCATCGTCCCCACCGAGGACGAGGCGTTCACCGAGGCGTTCATCGCCGACGGCGGGCGGGCCTACGTCGCCAAGCACGCGCTCCACCCCCTCGACGCGCTCGAGCTCATCCGGCGCGCCGGCGGGGTGTGCGTGCTCGCGCACCCCGGGATGTGGGGCGGCGAGCGGGAGGTCCCCGAGGAGCTGGTGGTGGAGATGGCCGAGCGGGGGATGGCGGGGCTCGAGGTCGACCACCCCGACCACACGCCGGAGCAGCGGGAGCGCTACCGTGCCCTGGCCCGCCGCCTCGGCCTGGTCCCGACCGGGGCCTCCGACTGCCACGGGACCCGCTACGACCCGGTCCGCCTCGGCTGCTGCACCACGGACCCCGAGGCGTTCGCGCTCCTCCGGGAGCGCGCCGGCCGCTAGGGCGGTGGGGTCGGCGAGGGGATGAGGCCGTCGCGGTGAGCCGGCACCTGGACGTCGTGTTCCTCGACGTCGGGGGTGTGCTCTACAGCGACGCCCGCTACCGGGACTCGCTCCGCCGCGCCCTCCGGGAGCTCGGGGCGTCCTTCGCCGACGAGGAGTTCGAGCGCGCCTACGCCGAGTGCCGCGCGCTCCAGGCCGGCTCGTTCCGGAGGCGGCTCACGGAGCGGTTCCTCGGGCCCGCCGCCGATCCCCGCGAGGTGGAGCGGCGGGCGTCCCGGTGGTGGCGGTACGGGCGCGAGGACCTGTACCCGGACGCCCGGCCGGCCGTCGCCGCCCTCCGGGGTGCGGGCTACCGGCTGGGGATCGTGGCCAACCAGCCGAGCGCGGTCCGCGAGGCGCTCGAGCGCGACGGCCTGGCCGACGCCTTCGAGGTGTGGGTGGTCTCGGAGGACGTGGGCCTCGAGAAGCCCGACCCGCGCCTGTTCGCCCGGGCCCTCGAGCTCGCGGGGGCGGGGCCCGGCCGGGCCGCGATGGTGGGGGACCGGCTCGACTACGACGTGCGGCCGGCGAAGGCGGTGGGGATGCGGACGGTGTGGGTCCTCCGGGGCGAGGCCCCCGACGACCCCACGCCGGAGCAGCTGGCCGAGCCGGACGCGGCGATCCGCTCCCTCGCCGAGCTGCCGGGGGCCCTGGAGGCGTTGTGAGCCGCGTCCTCGTGGTCGGGGGCGGGTACGTCGGGATGTACGCCGCGCTCGGGCTCGAGCGGCGGCTCGCGGCCCGCGGGGACGAGCTGGTGCTGGTGAGCCCGGAGAGCTTCATGCAGTACCAGCCGTTCCTCCCCGAGGTGGCGTCGGGGAACATCGAGCCCCGCCACGTGGTGGTCTCCCTCCGGCAGGTCCTCCGCCGGACCCGGCTGCTCGTGGGGGAGGTGGAGCTGCTCGACCATCCGGCCCGCGTGGCCAGGGTGCGGACCGCCGACGGGGCCCTCCGGGACCTGCCCTACGACGTCGTGGTCCTCGGTCCCGGGTCCCGGTCCCGCGTGCTCCCGATCCCCGGGCTCCGGGAGCGCGGGGTGGGGTTCAAGACCGTGGCCGAGGCCATCTACCTCCGGAACCGGCTGCTCTCGCGGATGGACGTGGCGGCCTCGGCGGCCGACCCCGAGGTGCGGCGGGCCGCCCTCACGTTCGTGTTCGTGGGCGGGGGGTACGCGGGGGTCGAGGCCCTTGCCGAGCTGGAGGACCTGGGCCGCGCGGCCCTCCGCTTCTACCCGGGCCTCGGGCCGGGTGACCTGCGGTTCGTGCTGGTGGAGGCGGGGGACCGCATCCTGGGCGAACTCTCCCCCGCCCTCGCCGAGCACGTCCGCCGCCTCCTCGAGGCGCGGGGGGTCGAGGTGGCCCTCGGCACCCGGCTCGCGTCGGCCGAGGGCGGGGTGATCCGGCTCTCGGACGGGCGGGGGTTCCGGGCGGACACGCTGGTGTGGACGGCCGGGGTCCGCCCGCATCCGTTGGCCGCCCGCTCGGGGTTCCCGGTCGACGACGCCGGCCGGGTGCTGGTCGACGAGTTCCTCCGGGTGCGTGGCCTCGAGGGCGCCTGGGCGGCGGGGGACGCCGCGGCGGTGCCGGACCTCACGACCGGCGGGCTCTGCCCCCCGACGGCGCAGCACGCGCTCCGGCAGGCCCGCCGCCTGGCCCGCAACGTCCTCGCGGTGCTCGAGGGGCGTCCGCCGACCCCGTTCCGCTACCGGAACCTCGGCCAGCTGGCGTCGCTCGGGCGCTACCGAGGGGTGGCGGAGGTGCTCGGGCTCAGGCTCCGAGGGTTCCCGGCGTGGTGGCTCCACCGGAGCTACCACCTGCTGATGATGCCGACCCTCAACCGGAAGGTCCGGATCGCCCTCGACTGGACCGTCGGGCTCCTGTTCCCGCGGGACGTGGTCCAACTGGGGTCGCTCCACCACCCGCGCGAGGCCTTCGAGCGGGCCGCGGAGGAGTGACCCGCCGCTCAGCCTCCCTCGACGCGGCGGGCCCGGCGGGCGCCCTTCGCGGGCGGGGAGAACAGTGTGGCTTGGCATGGCTTTACTGCCACTGAGCACCCGCGGTATCGTCGGGTGGTCGGCTCGAGGCAGGGGGAGGGAGCGATGGCCGAACGCACGCTGCTGCGGGGCGGGACGGTCCTCTCGATGGACCCGGGGATCGGCGACCTCCCGACCGGCGACGTCCTGATCGAGGGCGACCGGATCGCGGCGGTCCAGCCCCGGGTGGAGGCCGAGGCCCGGGTGATCGACGTCTCGGGGAAGATCGTGGTCCCGGGCTTCGTCGACACCCACCGACACACGTGGGAGGCGGCGATCCGCGGGGTGGCGCCGAACGCGACCCTCGACGACTACTTCGTCGAGATCCTCGACACGTTCGCGCCCGCGTACCGCCCGGAGGACGTGTACGCGAGCAACCTGGCCGGGGCCCTCGAGTGCCTCAACGCGGGGATCACGACGCTCGTGGACTGGTCGCACATCAACAACACCCCCGAGCACCCCGACGCCGCGATCCAGGGCCTGAAGGAGGCGGGGATCCGGGCCCAGTACGCCTACGGGAGCGCCAACACCTCGCTCCAGGACTACTGGTTCGAGAGCAAGATCGCGGTCCCGGCGGACGACGTGCGGCGGGTCCGGGAGACCTACTTCTCCTCCGACGAGGGGCTGCTCACGATGGCCCTGGCCACACGGGGCCCGGGCTTCTGCGTGGACGACGTGGTCCGCCAGGAGTGGGGGCTCGCCCGCGACCTCGGGATCCCGATCACGATCCACGTGGCGATGGGGCGCCTGGCCGGTCGCTTCGGGATGGTGAAGCAGCTCGCGGACCTCGGGGTCCTGGACTGGGCGCCGACCACGTTCATCCACTGCTGCTACCTCTCCGACGAGGAGTGGCGGCTCTTGGCGGATGTGGGCGGCACCGTGTCGATCGCGGCGCAGATCGAGATGCAGATGGGCCACGGCTGGCCGCCGGTGGTCCGCTCGATGCAGGAAGGACTCCGCCCGGGGATCAGCCGGGACGTGGTCACCACCGTCTCGGGCGACCTCTTCTCCGAGATGCACTGCATCTTCGCCTGCGAGCGGGCCCGGGCCAACGAGGTCTTCTGGCAGAAGAACGAGCCCGCGCAAGGCCTCCTCACGGCCCGCCAGCTCCTGGAGATGGCGACGGTGAACGGGGCGCACGTCGTGGGGCTCGAGGACCGGATCGGCTCGCTCACGCCCGGCAAGAAGGCGGACGTCGTGGTGATCGACGCGACCGCGATCAACGTCGCGCCGGTCCACGACCCGGTCGCCGCGGTGACGCTCTGCGCCGACGTCTCGAACGTCGAGACCGTCTTCGTGGACGGCCGGATCGTGAAGCAGGACGGGAAGCTCGTGGCCGATGCGGAGCGCGCCCGCCGGCAGGTGGAGGAGGCCCGGGACCGCCTGCTCGCGGAGGTCCAGCGCAGGAAGCAGCAGGCGTGAGCTCCCGGCACCTCGTCCGCCGCGCAACCGAGGCCCGCTACGAGGTCCCCGAGGGCTGGGACCGGCGGAGCCGCGGGTACCGGCGGTGGTCGATCGTGGACGAGTCCGCCGCCGTCCACACCGGGTTCGGGCTCTGCGAGCTCGACCCGGGTGGGGCGGTCGATGCCCACGTCCACTCGTTCGAGGAGAGCTTCCACGTCCTCGAGGGCGAGCCGGTCCTCGCCACGCCCGAGGGCGCCTGGCGGCTCCGCCCAGGCGACTACGGCGTGGTGCCGGTGGGGGTCCCGCACGCCATCCGCAACGACGGGGGCGGGCCGGCTCGGTGGGCCGAGATGCAGGCGCCCCAGCCCAGGGCCCGGCACGGCGGGGACACCTTCGACGTCCCCTCGCTCCCGGATCGCGAGCCGGTCCCGGTGGACGTCCGCGATCCCCGCACCCGCTCGCTCGGCCACATCGATCCGTGGAACATGGACGTGGACAAGCAGACCCAGGAGCACCTCGCGGTCTCGGCCAGCATGCGGACCGCGCTCCTCGTCTACAGCGGGATCACCGTGAAGATGATGGTGGACACCGACCTCGGGGCCCAGCTCTCCACGATGTTCATGGTCCAGTACCGGCCGGAGGGGGTGGCCGGGACCCACGACCACCCGCTCGAGGAGACCTACCTGATCCTGGAGGGCCAGGTGGACGCGGTCTTCGACGGGGAGCGGTACCGGCTCGAGGCCGGGGACTGCGCCTGGGCCGGGGTCGGGTGCGTGCACGGGTTCTCGAACCCGGGGCCGGGGGTGGTGCGGTGGCTCGAGACCCAGGCCCCGCAGCCCCCGGCCCGGCACTCCTACCGGTTCACCCGGGACTGGGACTACCTGCGGGACCGGCTGGCGTGAGGCGGACGGGACGGTGAGGTGAGCGATGGACGGGAGCGTGGTCGTCGTCGGGGGCACGTCGGGGCTCGGCCGGGAGGTCGCCCGCCGCTACGCGGAGCGCGGGGCCGAGGTCGTGATCACCGGGCGGGACGCGAGCAGGGCCGAGGCCGTGGCCAGGGAGCTCGGCGGGTCGGTGAAGGGGCTCGCCCTCGACCTCACCCGGCCCGAGGAGATCGCGGGGAACCTCTCGGCGGTGGGCCCGGTGCGCTACCTCGTGCTCGCGGCGATCGATCGCGACGAGAACTCGGTCCGGGACTACGCGATGGACCGGGCCGAGCGGCTGGCCCGCCTCAAGCTCGTGGGCTACACGGAGGTCGTCCACGTGCTCGTGGACCGGATGGACGAGCGGAGCGCCATCGTGCTGTTCGGCGGCCTGGCCAAGGACCGGCCCTACCCGGGATCGGTGACGGTCTCCACGGTGAACGGGGCGGTCTCCGGGCTCGTGCGGGCCCTCGCGATCGAGCTGGCGCCGATCCGGGTGAACGCGATCCACCCCGGGATCGTGGGCGACAGCCCGTACTGGAGCGCGAAGCCGGCCGAGGTCCTCGAGCGGTTCATCTCCCGGACGCCCCTCGGGCGGCTGGTGACGATGGCGGAGGTCGCCGACGGGGTCGAGTTCCTGCTGGAGAACACCGGCGTGAACGGCGAGGAGCTCCGCCTGGACGGCGGGTGGATGCTCACGTGATCCGGCGGTGGGCGCGGACGCGGCCGCGCGGGTGGATGCGCACGCGGGCGGCGGGTGGGCACGCGGCGTGGCCGCGCGGGTGGTTCGTCGGGTGATCCGGGCCGGGTGAGCGCGGAGGCCCTCCCGGTCGCGGTCGTCGGGGCCGGGCGGATGGGGAGCGCGATGGTCGCGCGCCTCCGCTCGGCGGGGTTCCCTGTGACGGTCTTCAACCGCACCCGGGCCCGTTCGGAGGCCGTGGCGGAGGCCTCGGGCGCGGCGGTCGCCGGGACCGCCCGGGAGGCCGCGGCGGCGGCCGAGGTCGTGGTCTCGTCCCTCGCCGACGACGCCGCGGTACGGGCCGTCTACGGCGGCGAGGACGGGCTCGCCGCCGGCCTGCGGGCCGGCGCGGTGGTCTGCGAGACGAGCACGATCGACCCCGGGACGGTCCGGGAGGTGGAGCCGCTCGTGCGGGCCCGGGGCGCGGCCCTGCTCGACACGCCGGTCTCGGGGAGCGTGCCGCTCGTGGAGCGGGGGGAGCTCACGGTGATGGCCGGGGGCGACGCCGCCGCCCTGGAGCGGGCCCGACCGGTGCTCGGGGCCCTGGCCGCCCGGATCTTCCACGTGGGGGAGCTCGGGGCGGGGGCCACGATGAAGCTCGCGGTGAACGCGATCGTCCATGCCCTGAACCAGGCGCTCGCGGAGGCCCTGGTCCTCGCCGAGCGTGCCGGCGTGGAGCGAGGGCGGGCCTACGAGGTGTTCGCGGCGAGCGCCGCCGGGGCGCCGTTCGTGCAGTACAAGCGGCCGGCCTTCGAGCGGCCGGGGGAGACCCCGGTGGCGTTCAGCCTGGGGCTCGTGGCCAAGGACCTCGACCTGATCCTCGGGCTCGCCGAGCGGGTGGGGGTCCGGATGGAGCAGGCCGAGGCGAACCGCCGGGCCGTGGCCGCCGCGATCGCCGCCGGCCTCGGGGAGGCGGACATGAGCGCGATCGCCGAGCTCCTCCGGGCGGGGGCGGGGTAGGCCGGTCGGGGCCCCGGGGGGGGCGGGCGGGGCCGGAGGCCGGGCCCCGGTCAGGCGGGTCGGCGCTCGAGCGTTCCCCGGACGCCCTCGACGATCCGCTCGACCGAGGGGATCGCCAGGTCCTCCAGGGCGTCCGCCGCCGGGAGCGGGAGGTGCGGCGTCGTGACCCGGACGATCGGGCCGTCCAGGCTCCAGAAGGCCTCCTCGGCCACGATCGAGGCGACCTCGGCGCCCCAGCCGCAGAGCCGGGGGTTCTCCTCGACCGTGACCAGGCGCCCGGTCTTCTCCACCGAGGCCAGGATGGTCCCCACGTCGAGGGGGACGAGCGAGCGGACGTCGATCACCTCGGCCGAGACCCCGTCCTCGGCCGCGAGCCGCTCGGCGGCCTCGAGGGCCTTCGGCACCATCGCGCCGAGCGCGGCGATCGTGAGGTCCGACCCCTCCCGGCGGACGGCCGCCGCCCCCAGGCGGTCCACGATCTCCCCGTCCGGCACGTCCTCCTTCATCGCGTAGAGCGCCTTGGGCTCGAGGACGATCACCGGGTCGTCGTCGCGGACCGCCGCGGCGAGCAGCCCGATCACGTCGGTGGGCGTGGAGGGCACGACGACCTTGAGCCCGGGGATCTGCATCGCCCAGGCCTCGACGCTCTGGGAGTGCTGGGCGCCGAACCGCACGCCGCCGCCGTTCGCCGAGCGGATCACGAGCGGGAGCTTCACCTGCCCGTCGGTCATGTAGCGGGTCTTGGCGATCTGGTTGGCGACCAGGTCCCAGCAGACCGCGAAGAAGTCGCTGAACATGATCTCGGCGATGGGGCGGAGGCCGTTCATCGCGGCGCCCATGATCGCCCCCACGATGGCCTGCTCGGAGATGGGCGTGTCGCGGACCCGCCGCGGCCCGAACCGCTCGAGGAGGCCCTCGGTGGTCTTGAACACCCCGCCCGCCGCGGCCACGTCCTCGCCGATGAAGTAGACCGTCGGGTCCCGCTCCATCTCCTGGGCGATGCCGCGGGCCACGGCCTGCCGGTAGGTCAGCTCCGCCACGACGACCCTTCGTCGGCCCACAGGTTGGTGGACAGCGCCTCGGGGGGCGGTACCGGGGCGGCCCGGGCGGCGGCCACGGCCCGCTCCACGGCCTCGGCGGCCTCGGCCTCGATCCGGTCGAGCTCGGCGGCGTCGACGCCGAGCGAGAGCAGCCGCTCCCGGTAGCGGGGGATCGGGTCGCGGGCCAGCCACTCCCGGACCTCCTCCTCCGGCCGGTACTTCCCGGGATCGGCCCGGGAGTGACCGCCGTGGCGGTAGGTCCTGGCCTCCACCAGCGACGGCCCCTCGCCGGCGCGGGCCCGGCCGAGGGACTCCTCGGCCACGAGGTACACCTCGTCGGCGTCGTTCCCGTCGATCACGATCCCCTCGAGCCCGTAGGCCGCGGCCCGGTCCGCCGCGGGGTTCGGGACCGCGGTCACCTGCGCGATCGGCGTGTACTCCATGTACAGGTTGTTCTCGCAGACGAAGACCACCGGGAGCTTCCAGACGACGGCCAGGTTCAGCGCCTCGTGGAACGCCCCGATGTTGGTGGCCCCGTCGCCGAAGAAGCAGACGACGACCTGCCCGGTCCCGCGCTCGAGCGCCGCCCACGCCGCCCCGTTGGCGATCGGCATGTGGGCACCGACGATCGCGTAGGAGCCCATCGCCCCGTGCGCCACGTCGGTGAGGTGCATCGAGCCGCCCTTCCCCCCGCAGATCCCGGTGGCCCGCCCCATCAGCTCGGCCATCAGCGCCTCCATCGGGGCCCCGCGGAACAGCGTGTGGAGGTGGCCGCGGTAGGTGCAGAACGTGAGGTCGTCCTCCCGCATCGCCGCGGCGAACCCGGCGGCCACCGCCTCCTGGCCGTGGGCGAGGTGGGAGGTGCCCTTGATCAGGCCCTCGAGGAACAGGTCGTGGGCCCGCCGCTCGAAGGCCCGGCCCTCCACCATCATCCGGTAGATCCTGAGGCGGACCGCGGGGTCGATCTCGACCGCCCCGGCCCGCGCCTCCCTCGCCGTCGCCATGGCCGGCCCGATCCTAGTACTCGTTGGCCACCATCAGCTCCTCGCACGGGAAGAGCGTGATGACCTTCGGGCCCTCCGCGGTGACCACCACCTCCTCCTCGATCCGCGCCGCGGAGCGGCCGTCGGCGGCCGGGCAGTAGGTCTCGAGGGCGAAGAGCATCCCCTCCTTGATCTCCACCGGATCGTCGAAGGAGTTCAGCCGGCTGATGATGGGCCGCTCGTGGAGCCCCACCCCGACCCCGTGGCCGAACTGGAGCCCGAAGGCGTCCATCTCGTCGGCGAAGCCGAACTCCTCGGCCTTCGGCCAGACCCGGGCGATCTGGTCCGTGGTCACGCCGGGCTTCACGAGCTCGATCGCGGCGTCCATCCACTCCCGGGCCTGCTTGAACGCGTCCCGCTGGGCCTGGGTGGCCCGCCCGACGACGAACGTGCGGTAGTAGCAGGTCCGGTAGCCGTTGAACACGTGGATGATGTCGAAGTAGGCCTGGTCGCCAGGGCGGATCAGCCGGTCGGAGAAGACGTGGGGGTGGGGGCTGCACCGCTCCCCGGCGATGGAGTTGATGGCCTCCACGAACTCCGAGCCCATCTCGATCAGCCGGGCCTGGGCGAGCGCCACGATGTCGCTCTCCCGCACCCCGGGCTTGAGGGCCTCGAAGATGTCCTGGTAGACGCCGTCCACCATCGCGCAGGCCTGCGTGAGCAGGATGATCTCGTCCTGGCTCTTGATCTCCCGGGCGTCGGCCATCACCTGCTGCCCGTCGCGGACCTGGATCCCGGCCTCCTGGAGCGCGAGGAAGATCGAGGTCTCCGCCACGTCCACCCCGAGCGGCATGTCGGCGACCCCGTCCTCCTTCAGGATGGAGCGGATCTCCTCGGCCGCGCGTCTCTGGAGGCCCACCCGGGGGTGGATCGCGCCCTGCAGCCCGGTGTTGCCCCCGACCGAGTTCGTCTCGTCGTACATGTGCGGGAGCTGGCGGCGGTGGGCCTTGGCCGCGGAGCCGAAGTCCCAGATCCGTGGCTTCCCGGTCCGGGTGATCAGGGCGTACCGCTCGCCCTTGTTGAAGGCCCAGTACCCGATGTGGGTGCCGGTGACGTAGCGGATGTTGCTGGTCTCGAACAGGAGCAGGGCCCCGAGCTCGGAGCGCTCCAGGGCCTGCCGCGTCCGGTCCAGCCGGTAGCGGCGGAGCCGCTCGAAGTCGACCCGTTCCTCCCAGTCGACGGCCTGGATGCCGGGGGACGGGGTGGTGGCGACCGGGAACTCCGTCATCATGGCTGCCTCCCGTGGTGCACGGACCGCCTCCAGCGACGCTGAGCACCCTTTCAGTGCCGCTTATCAGCCAGCTACGATACCCCCAGGCCGCCGAGCCCTCAAGGCGGCCGTGAGCGGGGCTCGCCGGGACGGGTGCAGCCTGCCTGTAGACTCGCCACGGTGGAACGGCTGGCGCGGGAACGGGACGAGCAGGCGGCGTTCGCCGATATCGGGGGACGCCTGCGCGAGGAACGGCGCCGGCGGGGCATCAGCCAGCGCGACCTGGCCCGGCGCCTCGGGCTCTCGGCCAGCCTCATCTCGCAGATCGAGACCGGGCGCTCCAAGCCCTCGGTCAGCACCCTCTACGCGATCGTGACCGAGCTCGGGATCTCCCTCGACCGGCTGTTCCACCCCCACCCCGAGGGCGGTGGGCCGAGGCCCGCGGCGGGGGAGGCGGCCGGGCCCGTCGTACGCCCGGGCGAGCGCGCCGCCCTCGAGCTCGAGTCGGGGGTCCGCTGGGAGCGCCTCACGGCCGACGAGGAGGACGTGGACTTCCTCTACGTGGTCTACGACGTGGGCGGCTCCTCCTCGTCCGACGCCGCGCTCATGCGCCACCAGGGGCGCGAGTACGGCTACGTGATCTCCGGGCGGCTCGGCGTGCAGGTGGGGTTCCGCGAGCACGTCCTCGAGCCCGGCGACTCGATCGCCTTCGACTCCACCCAACCCCACCGCCTGTGGAACGCGGGCGACCGGCCCGCGCACGCCATCTGGTTCGTGGTGGGCCGGAGCGGCTGACCGAGGCCGGCGCGGCGGATCGGGCGGAACGACCGCGCCGGGGCCGGCGCAGCGGTCCCGCGCTCCCCGAGCCGGCGATCTCCGGAGCCCGGGCCCGCCCGAGCCCTAGGCGTTCCGGTTGATCTCGGCGGCGGCCGAGAGCGCGGTGTGGCTGCGCTCGATGTCAGGGAGCTCGTGGCCGCCCGTGAGCTCCTCCACGGCCCAGGTCACGAGGTCCCGGATCGAGATGATCCCCACGAGCCGGCCCTTGTCCACGACCGGCAGGTGCCGGATGTGCAGGCGGGCCATGTGCTCGGCGGCCTCGGCGACGTCGGTGGTGGGGGAGACCGTGTCCAGGTTCCGCGTCATCCGGTCCCCGACCCGCACCTCGCGGGGGTCGAGCCCCTCCGCCACCACGTTCACGAGGTCCCGCTCGGTCACGATCCCGGCCGGGGCGCCGTCGTCCATCACGATGACCGAGGAGATCCGGTTGTCGTGCAGGATCCTCGCCACGTCGGCGAACGTGTCGTCGGGCGAGGCGGTCTTGACGTCGGTCTTCATGATCGCTCCGACCTGCATGGGTTCCACCTCCGGTCGAACCTGGGACGCCAGCCTACCGCGTGGCCCGGCCCGCCGCCCGGGGCCCACCGGCGTGGCCGGGCCCGCCGTCCGGGGCCCACCCGCGTGGCCGGGCCGCTGCCCGGTTCCCCACACGCGCCGTAGGCCGCCCGCGGCGGGGCCTCCTCCGCGGCGGTGTGTGTATGTGTATATTGCTTCCATGGAACGGACGAACGTGTTCCTGCCCACCGACCTGCGGCGGCGGCTGGCCGACGAGGCGCGTCGACGGGGTCGGCCGCAGGCGGAACTCGTACGCGAGGCCCTCGAGCGGTACCTCGCGGAGGCGGTGCCCGAGCGACCGCGGGTGGTGGGGGTCGTGGACGTCCCGGGCATGGACGCGCGCCGTGCGAAGGCCTGGGTCCGGGAGCGCTGGAGGCGGCGCGTGGCCCGGGCATGACCCTGGTCCTGGACACCTCCGGGCTGGTCGCGGTCGCGAACCGGCGGGATCCCTCGCACCGTCGGGCCGTGGACGCCCTCGAGGCGGACCCCGGGCCGTACGTGGTACCGGCCGGGATCCTGGCCGAGGTCGCCTACGTGCTCGAGGCCGGGTTCGGGCTCGCGAGCCTGGAGTCGTTCCTCCAGGACCTCGAGGACGGCCGGCTCCTCCTCGACTGCGGCGAGCGGGATCTTCCGAGGATCCGCGAGCTGGTGCTCCGGTACGCGGACCTGCCGCTCGGGCTGGCCGACGCGGCCGTCGTGGCCTGCGCGGAGCGGCGGAGGGGAGCGATCCTCACGCTCGATCGACGCGACTTCGACGTGGTCGCGGGGGAGGGAACGATCCGCCTCGTCCCCTGAGCAGGGCCTCGCCGGCTCGCGGAAGGGATCCGGCGCCCGCGGATGCCGGACCCGCCCCGGGCCCCGCGGCGCCTCCCGCGCCGGCGCGCCGAGGCCCCGCCCCCCGGATCTCCCTCCCGGACCGGTGCCCTCAGGACCGCTCCGGCCGGAGGTACACGAACCAGTAGACCAGCGCGACCAGCACGCCGCCTCCCACGATGTTCCCGAGGGTCGCCGCGGCCAGGTTCCCGAGGAACCCGCCCAGGTCCAGGGCGGCGAGCTGCTCGGGGGGGATCCCCTCGGCCGGGACCCGCCCGCGGAGCAGGAGCCCCACGGGCACCAGGAAGGCGTTGGCGATCGAGTGCTCGAAGGCGTTGGCCACGAACGCGCTGATCGGGAAGACGATCGCGAAGACCTTGTCCACGACGCTCCTCCCGGCCGTGGCGAGCCAGACCGCCAGGCACACGAGGGCGTTGGCGAGGATCCCGCGGGCGAAGGCCACCCCGAACGGGAGCGCCGCCTTCCCCGCCGCGGTGGCCAGGGCGGCGCGGCCCACCTCGCCCTCGCCCAGCCGCCACCACTCCGCGAGGTGGACCAGGGCGACCACGCTGAACGCCCCCAGGAGGTTCCCGATGTACACGAGCCCCCAGTTCCTGAGGAGCCTGCCGAGCGACATCTGCCGCGAGACCCAGGCCATGACGATCAGGACGTTCCCGGTGAAGAGCTCGGCGCCCGCCACCACCACGAGGATCAGGCCGAGGGAGAATCCGATCCCGGCCAGCCACCGGGTCGGGCCGAGGCCGAGCTCGGACCCGGTTCCGATGAGCGTCGAGAGCACGCCGCCCAGCGCGATGAAGGCCCCGGCCACGACCCCGAGGACGAGCGTCGTGTCGGCGGGGGCGGCGGCCTTGGCCAGGCCCCGGGTCCTGATGAGCTGCGCGATCTCCGCCGGCGCGTAGCTGTCCACGCCGACCATCGGGTGCTGCGGACCGGTCGCCATCGAGCCCGAACCTTGCCGCACGCCCTGGCCGGGCGCAACCCGGGCGCGGGCGGCCGCGGCGCGGTGGGCGCTCGCCCGGGAGCGTCAGTGGTCGCTGCGGCTCGTGAAACGGAACCGGTCGATCTTGAGCGCGGGCACCCGGGAGGCGGAGAAGAAGAACTCGCTCGCCAGCTCGGTGTCCCGCCCCACCATCGAGACCGCGGAGAGCGCCTCGAGGATCGACTGGGTGAAGCGCAGGTTCACCACCGGGTGGCGGATCTCGCCGTCCTCGATGAGCCAGGTGCCGTCCCGGGTCATCCCGGTGATCGAGGACTCGACGGGGTTCACGATGTTCGAGTAGTGGAACCGGGTCACGAGGAGCCCGCGCCGGGTGGCGGCCACCATCTCCTCGAGGCCCGCGTCGCCCGGGGCCATGAACAGGTTCAGCGGGAACGGGCCCTCGGGGTTAGGCGGCGGGAGCGCGTGGCCGGTCGTCTCCTTCCCCGCCTGCTTGGCCGTCCGGCGGTCGTAGACCCCGTCCAGGAACACCCCCTTGCGGATCAGGTCGACCCGCCGCCTGGGGGTCCCCTCGAAGTCGAAGGGGAGCCCGATGGTGTCCGGCGACAGCGCGTCGTCGTAGATCGTGATCCGCGGGTCCGCCACCCGCTGCCCCTCCTTCCCCGACAGGCACGAGCGCCCCTCGACCAGGGCCCGGCCGCCGAAGCCGATATAGGCGAGGAACCCGACCAGCGTCGAGACCGCGTTGGGCTCCAGCACCACCTCGTACTCCCCGGGCTCGATCCCGCGGGGCGAGGCCGACCGGACGGCCTTGTCGGCGGCGCGCCGGCCGACCGCCGCGGGGTCCAGCTCGTCGAGCCGCCGCCCGAAGACCTCGGCGAACCCGCTCCCGCCCTCGGGTCCCGTCACCACCGTGGTCAGCGAGGCCTGGGTCGTGGGCGCCCAGCACACCTGGCCCTCGGTGTTGGCGAACCCCACCTCGACCGCGAGGGTCTCGAACGCCCCCGCCGCCGAGCACCCCGAGGGGACCTGCGCGACGAGGTCCGCGACGCCGCGGGCGCGGAGCTCCGGCGAGGCCGCCGCCACCGCCTCGTCGAACCCGTCGTGCTCGGGGACCGGGGCGGGCGGCGCGAGCCCCGGGAACAGGGGGTCGGGGGAGACGACCGAGGCCATCTCCCGCGCGTTCTCCGCGGCCGCCCGGGCTCCCTCCGGGGTGAAGGCGTTGGTCCCGGCCACGCCGATCCGCCCGCCGCGGACCACCCGCACCCGCAGGCCGGTGTCCTCGCGCCAGGTCGATTGGTGGATCCGGGAGGAGGCGAACCGGGTGAGCCCGCCCCACTCGTGCATGAACAGGACCTCGACCCCGTCCACGCCCGGCAGCTCGAGCGCGGCGGCCGCCACCCGCTCGAACGCGTCGCGCCCGATCAGCCCCGGCACCGACGCCCCCCGGCCACCCGGCACACGCTCCCGGCCACACGGCAGACGCTCCCGGCGATCCCGCAGATGCCCGCGGTCACCCGGCAGATGCCCACGGCCCGCCGCTCCCTCACCGCACCCCCACCTGGACGTTCCGGAAGCGCGCCGGGGCGGCGCCGTGGCCGACCCGCGCGGTCTGCGGCGGCTGCCCCTTCCCGCAGTTCGGGGTGCCCCAGAGCGTCCAGTCCTCCCGGCCCCCGACCGCGTCGCACGATCGCCAGAACTCGGTGGTGATCCCGGCGTAGTTCGGGTTCCGGTACATCTCCGTGAGCTTGCCGTCCTTGATCCGCCAGGCGATCTCGCAGCCGAACTGGAAGTTCACCCGCTTGTCGTCGATCGACCACGAGCGATTGGTGGCCATGAAGATCCCGTCCTTCGTGTCGCCGAGGATGTCGGCGAGGGTCCCCTCCCGGGGCTCGATCGAGACGTTCGTCATCCGGATCAGCGGCAGGCTCCACCAGCCGTCCGCGCGCATCGTCGCGTTCGACGCCGGCTCACCGATCGCCGCCGCCGTCTCGCGGCTCGAGAGGAACGAGTGGAAGACGCCGTCCACGATCACCGGGACCCGCTGGGCGGGCGCGCCCTCGTCGTCGTAGGCGAACGAGCCGAGGCCGCCGGGGAGCGTCGCGTCGGCGGTGATCGACACGAGCTCGCTCGCGTAGCGGAGCGTCCCCCGGTCCTCAGGGCGGAGGAACGACGACCCGGCGTAGGCCTCCTCCATCCCGAGCACCCGGTCCAGCTCGACGGCGTGCCCGATCGACTCGTGGATCTGGAGCGCGAGCTGGCCGGAGTCGAGGACCAGGGTCGTGACCTCGCTCGGGCACTCCTTAGCCCGGAGGAGCTCGACGGCCTCGGTCGCGGTCCGTTCGGCCTCCTCGACGAGCCCGAGCTTCCCGATGTGCTCCCAGCCCGCGGCGGCCAGGTGCCCGCGGAACGAGTTGGGGAACGACCGGCGCTGGACCTCGCCGTCGCCCACCGCCGTCGCCTCGATCCCGCCGCCCGAGTGCGTGATGGTCTGGTCGATCGCGGCCCCCTCGCTCGAGGCGAACACGATCCGGCGGCGGAACAGGTCGAGCATCGCCTCGGCGAACGTGAGGCCCTCGACCTGCTGCATCCGGCGCGTGGCCTCGACCAGGAGCGCGACCTTCTCCTCGAGCGGGACGTGGAACGGGTCGATCTGCATCGGGGAGTGCCAGTGGGCGGTGGCCGGCTCGACCTCGACGAGGCGCACCGGCTCCCCGGGCAGGCGTGCCGCGGCCCGGGCGATCTCGACGGCGAGCGCCGCGGTCCCCTCGACCTCGGCTTCCCCCAGCCGGGAGGTGGCCGCGAACCCCCACCGCCCGCCCGCCAGGACCCGCACGCCCAGCCCCTCCGAGGAGGTGCGGTCGATGCCCTCCATCTCCTGGTTGCGCACGGTGAGGGACTCGGTCTCCTCCCGGACGTAGCGGGCGTCGGCGTAGTCGGCCCCGGCGGCCCTGGCCGCCTCCACGGCGCGCTTGGCGAGCTCGAGCACCTCTCCCGGACCCCTCTCCAGTGGGCGGAAGCCTACCCCAGGGTCCCAGGTTGCGTCAGTGAGCTACGCCACGACTGGGCCTCGGCGCCTCGGACGGCGGGGGAGGAGCGGATGCGGGCCGTCGACGCGGCCCTGCGCGCGCCTCGGACTCTGACCCCACGGGCGGGGGTTCCTCCGCGCGCCGGCCGGCCGTACCCTTGTGGGCGTCGTGCCCACCTGTCCGAGCTGCGGCCGCGGGGTCGCCGAGGGGTTCGCCTTCTGTCCCCATTGCGGTTCGGCGCTCCCCGCCCCGGGCCCGCCGGCCGAGGTCCGCAAGACCGTGACGGTCGTGTTCTGCGACGTCACGGGCTCGACCGGCCTCGGCGAGCGCCTGGACCCCGAGACGCTCCGCCGGGTGATGGCCCGGTACTTCGGCCTCGCCCGCGGACGGCTCGAGCACCACGGCGGGACCGTCGAGAAGTTCATCGGGGACGCGGTGGTGGCCGTGTTCGGGATCCCCGCGGTCCACGAGGACGACGCGCTCCGGGCCTGCCGGGCCGCGGTGGAGATCCGCGAGGCGGTGGCGGACCTCGGGAAGGAGCTGGAGCGGGACCTGGGGACCGGGTTCCGGGTGCGGGTCGGCGTGAACACGGGGGAGGTGGTGGCGGGGGACCCGGCGGCCGGCCAGGCCCTCGTGACCGGCGACGCCGTGAACGTGGCGGCCCGCCTGGAGCAGGCCGCGGCCCCGGGCGAGATCCTGATCGGGGAGGCGACGCACCGGCTGGTCCGCGACGCCGTCGTGGCGGAGCCGGTCGAGCCCCTCGCGCTGCGGGGGAAGTCCGGATCGGTCGCCGCGTTCCGGTTGGTGGAGGTCCACCCCACCGCCCCGGGCGTCGCGCGCCGCCTCGACTCCCCCCTCGTGGGCCGGGAGCGCGAGCTCGGGCTGCTCCGGCAGGCCTTCGACCGGGCCGTGTCGGAGCGGGCCTGCCACCTCTTCACGGTGCTCGGTCCGGCCGGCGTGGGGAAGTCCCGGCTCGTCGAGGAGTTCCTGGCCGGGCTCCCCGGCCCCCGGGTGCTCCGGGGGCGATGCCTGGCCTACGGGGAGGGCATCACGTTCTTCCCGGTCGTCGAGGTCCTGAAGCAGGCCACCGGGGCCCTCGACTTCGAGGACCCCGCGGTCGTGGAGCGGAAGGTCTGCGAGGTCGTGGCGGGGGAGGAGCACGGCGAGGTCGTCTGCGCGCGGCTCGGCCACCTCCTCGGCCTGGAGGAGGGGGAGGCGGTGCCGGACGAGACGTTCTGGGCCATCCGCCGGTTCCTGGAGACCCTGGCCCGGGAGCGGCCGCTCGTCGTCGTCTTCGACGACGTCCAGTGGGGGGAGGCCACGTTCCTCGACCTCGTGGAGCACGTCGCCGACTGGACCCGGGACGCCCCGATCCTCCTGGTCTGCCTGGCCCGGCCCGAGCTCCTCGACGTGCGGACCGGGTGGGGTGGGGGGAAGCTGAACGCGACCTCGATCCTCCTCGAGCCGCTCCCGGAGGACCAGTGCGAGCGCCTCGTGGCGAACCTCCTGGGGGCCGAGGAGGTGGCCCAGGAGATCCGGGACCGGGTGCTGGCCTCCGCGGAGGGGAACCCGCTCTTCGTCGAGCAGATGGTCCAGGTGCTGATCGACGACGGGCTGCTCGCCCGGGAGGACGGCCGCTGGGTCCCGACCGGGGACCTCTCCTCGGTGCCGGTCCCCCCGACGATCCAGGCGCTGCTCGCGGCGCGGCTGGATCGCCTGTCGGCGGAGGAGCGCGCGGTGATCCAGCGGGCGTCGGTGGCGGGGAAGGTCTTCTTCCGGGGGGCGGTGGCGGCGATGTCGCCGGAGCCGGACCGCGCGGCGGTCGGCGCCCACCTGCTGGCCCTGGTCCGGAAGGAGCTGGTCCGGCCGGACCGGTCCACGCTTCCCGGCGAGGACGCGTTCCGCTTCCGCCACCTCCTGATCCGCGACGCCGCCTACGAGAGCATCCCCAAGGAGCTGCGGGCCGAGCTGCACGAGCGGTTCGCCGGCTGGCTCGGGGACGTGGCGGGGGAGCGGCTGGAGGAGCAGGAGGAGATCCTCGCCTACCACCTGGAGCAGGCGTACCGCTACCGGGAGGAGCTGGGTCCGGTGGATGAGCGGACCCGAGGGCTCGGCAGGCGCGCGGCTCGTCACCTCGCCGCCACGGCCCACCGCGCGTCCGCGCGGGGCGACGTGGCAGCGACGGCGAACCTGTTCTCCCGGGCCGTGGGCTTGCTGCCGGCCGGGGATCCGGAGCGCCTGTCCCTCCTCCCCGAGGTCGGGCACGCGCTGGCGGAGGCGGGCAGGTACGAGGAAGCGCGAAGGCTGCTTACGGAGGCGATCGAGGCGGCTGGGGCGACCGGGGACGCCCTCATGGGAGCCCGCGCGCGTGTCGCCGACGTCCTCGTTCGTGTGTTCGCAGATCCGGAAGGGACGGGGGCGGAGGCGGAAGAAGCCTCTTCGGAGGTGATCCCGACGTTCGAGGCGGCCGGGGACCACCTTTGGCTGTCCCGTGCCCATCGGCTCCGGTCGACCGGGCCCTGGATGTTCGCTCGCTACGCGGAGATGTTGGTGGGCGTGGAGCGAGCCGCGGAACACGCCCGGCTGGCCGGGGATCGCGGCGAGCTGCGAGTCGCGTTCGGCCTACTCTCGGTCGCCCTGATCTTCGGTCCGACGCCTGTCGACGAGGCGATCCTCCGGCTGGAGGAGATCGGACGGGAGGCGTTCGGCCTGCGGAGCGGATCATCGCCCGGGAGCGACATCCCCCTCGCGATGCTGGGACGCTTCGACGAAGCGCGGCGAGCCAACGAGGAGTGGCGAGCCCTGTTCGAGGAGCTGGGGAGGCCCCAGTGGCTGACCGACTTCGCGAGGGGCATGGTGGAGCTCATCACCGGAGACGCCCGGGAAGCCGAGCGGTTCCTCCGCCGCGGCCGAGACGAGTTGCTGAGGATGGGCGAGAAAAGTGTGCTCTCGACGCTCTCCGCGCTCCTGTCCCGGGCGCTCTGCCTCCAGGGCCGCTTCGACGAGGCCCTACCGTTCATCGAGGAGAGCGTGGAGTTGGCACCGAGCGAGGATGCCGCATCGCAGATGTACTGGCGGACCTCGAAGGCCATGGTGCAGGCGAGCCGGGGCGACCTGGGCGAGGCGGAGCGGTTGGCCCGGGAGGCCGTCGCGATCGGTCGAACCACCGACGCCATCAACGATCTCGCGGATGCGCTGGCCGACCTCGCGGGGATCGTGGCGGCGCGCGGGAGGGGCGGGGAGGCGGCGGACCTCCTCCGGGAGGCGGTCGAGCTGTTCGAGCGGAAGGGGAACGTCGTCTCGGCCGGCCGGGCCCGGGAGCGGCTCGCGGAGCTCGGGGGCGGTTCGGCCGGGCCGTGAGGCTCGGGCTCCACGTCGGGCACTGGCTGGGCGGGGCTCCCGCCGACCCGGCGCCGCTCGCCGTGCTCGCGGAGGAGCTGGGCTACGACTCGGTGTGGGTCTCGGAGGCCTGGGGCTCCGACGCGGTCTCGATGGCCGCGTGGATCGCCGCGCGGACCTCCCGGATCGCGGTCGGGACCGCCGTGCTCCAGCTCGCCGCCCGGACCCCGGCGGCCGCGGCGATGACGGCTGCCACCCTGGACGCGCTCTCCGGCGGGCGCCTCCGGCTGGGCCTCGGGACGTCGGGCCCCCAGGTCGTGGAGGGCTGGCACGGGGTTCCGTTCGACGACCCGATCGGCTGGACCCGCGAGTACGTGGAGGTGGTCCGGGCCGCGCTCCGCCGCGACGGACCCCTCGCGTACCGCGGGCGGCACGTCCGGCTCCCGGCGGAGGGCGGGACCGGCCTGGGGAAGCCGCTCAAGCTCGGGTTCCCGCCGCTCCGCGCGGAGGTCCCCGTCTACCTGGCCGCGCTCGGCCCGCGGAACGTGGCCCTCGCCGCCGAGGTGGCCGACGGGTGGCTGCCGTTCCTGTTCTCCCCCGAGCACGCGGAGCTCTTCCGAGGGCCCCTGGAGGAGGGGTTCGGGCGTCGCGGGCGCCGTCCCGAGGGCTTCGACGTCGCCCCGATCGCGTTCGCCGCGGCCGGGGAGGACCTCGCTGCCTGCCGGGACGCGGTCCGCCCGCTCCTCGCGCTGTACGTGGGCGGGATGGGGTCGCGGGAGCGGAACTTCTACGCGTCGCTCGTCCGCCGGTACGGCTACGAGCGCGAGGCCCGGGAGATCCAGGAGGCGTTCCTCGGCGGGCGGCGGAGGGAGGCGGTGGCCGCGGTCCCCGACCGGCTGGTCGACGAGGTGGCGCTGGTGGGCCCGGTCCCGGCCCTCCGCGAGCGGCTCGAGGCCTACCGGGAGGCCGGGGCGACGACGCTCGTGGCCTCCACCATCGACGAGGGGACGGTTCGCGCCCTCGCCCGGGCGATGGGATGATGCCGGGCCGGGCGCGTGACGCGGAGGGGGACGGGATGCCGGTCGTGCGGAGCTCCGAGGCCAGGCGGTTCGAGATGGAGGGGTTCGCGGTGACCTCGCTCGCCGCGCCCTCGGTGGGGTCCAGCGAGACCGCGCTGCTGCGGGCCGAGATCGAGCCGGGGCGGGGGCTGCCCGCGCACCGCCACGACCACGAGGAGGTCTTCCACGTGCTGCGCGGGAGGGGAACGGTCCTGATCGGCGACGAGGAGGTGGAGATCGGCGAGGGGGACACGGTGATGGTGCCGGCCGGGGAGCTCCACCGACCCCGGGCCGGCGAGGAACCGCTGGTGCTCCTCGCCACGATGCGGGCGGGCACCGCGATGATCACCGAGGACGGCGAACGGAAGGTCGCGCCGTGGGTGGCGTAGCGGACGAGGTGTGAGCGGGGAGGTTCCCAGGTGGCCACGTACTTCGCGAACGTCCGGCTGTTCGACGGGAGGACGGTCCGCACCCGGGCCGGGGTGCTGGTCTCGAACGGGACCGTGGCCTGGGTCGGCGCGCACGCCCGGGCCCCGCGGGAGGCCCGGGCCGCGCACGAGGTGGAGGGGGCGGGGAAGGTGCTCGCCCCCGGCCTGATCGACTGCCACGTGCACCTGTGCTTCGAGGGGGGCCCGGACTGGGAGGCCGAGGCCCGGGGGCTCACCGAGGCCCGGGCGGCGCTCAAGGCGGTCCGGAACCTGGGCCGCCACCTGGAGCGGGGGGTGACGACCGTCCGCGACCTGGGCGGGATCGGGGCGGTGGCCTGCGAGGTGGCCAGGGCGGTGGCCGAGGGGCTCCTCCCGGGGCCGCGGGTCGTGGCCTCCGGGCGGGCGCTCACGATCACCGGCGGGCACGGGCACACGACGTTCGGGCTCGAGGTGGACGGGCCCGACGCGGTCCGGAAGGCGGTCCGCGAGCAGGTCAAGGCCGGCGCCCGCTCGATCAAGCTCGTGGCGACCGGGGGCGTCCTGACCCGGGGGATCGGCGTGGACTTCACGGCCTTCACCGAGGAGGAGCTCGCGGCCGGCGTGGACGAGGCGCACAAGTGGGGCCTCCCCGCCGCCGCCCACGCGATCGGGGCGGGGGGCATCCTCCAGGCGGTCCGGGCCGGGATCGACTCCGTCGAGCACGGCTCGCAGATCACGGCGGAGGCGGCGCGGCTGATGCGGGAGCGGGGGACGTTCCACGT
>DATMBJ010000021.1:0-15374 GCA_035559315.1 Actinomycetota bacterium | reverse complement strand
CGAAGGCCTCCTCCGAGAGGTCGATGATGCGCCCGCCGAACGGTCCACGGTCGTTGATCGTCACGGTGACCCGGCGCCCGTTGTCGAGGTTGGTCACCGTGACCACCGTACCGAAGGGGAGCCAGGGGTGCGCCGCCGTGAAGCCGGTTCCCGGCGCGTAGTACCAGGAGGCCTCGCCGACCTGGGTGCCGTGCGTCGGGTTCTCCTCCGCGCCGACCAACCGGCGGGCGGGGACCGCCGGCTCGAGCACGCGCCGCCACAGGAGGTCCCGGGCGACGATCCGGCCGTCGAGCCTGCGGACCCGGTACGCCTCGAGCAGGACCCCCGGCTCCCCCCGGTGCTCGAGGCGGACCTCACCGGGCGGGAGCGCGTGGGTGTAGACCGTGACGACGGCCGGCGGGATCGGCCGCCGCACGTGGCGGATCGTCACGTCCACGTCGACGTAGCGGATCCGCATGAACGGGTGGAGGGGGGTGCTGGGCGACGGGCGCACGCGGTCCCGGTCGTCGAGCTGGATCCCCATGGCCGAGAGGAGCTCCCGGACCGTGGTCGCGTTGGTCAGGACGCCGCGTTCCTTCCCCATCACGACGACCCGCGCGCCAAGCACCCGGGAGGGCTCGAGCGACCAGCCCGCGGAGGACAGGTCCTCGGTCGGCTGCATCGCGAGCTTCGCGAACGGGCCGACCGGCGCCGTCACCCAGACCCCCACACCTCGCTCGTCGATCCGGACGTCGAAGGCACCGTCCCGATCGACCACGATCGTCATCCCGTCGGCGAGCGGCGTCCCGGGCGGGGGCTGCACCAGGTCCCCGGCGTCCAGGGTGATGCCCTCCCCCGCGAGGAGCTGCCCGACGTTCGACGAGAGCGTCCGCACGGCCTCCGGCTGTCCCTCCACGACCAGCGTCACGTGCTTCCACGCCGCGAGGTAGACGCCGCCCGCCGCGATCGCCACCGCGGCGAGGGTGGTCCTGTGGACCGCCCGCCTGATCCGCAACCTGCGGACCCGCGTCGCGCGAACCGAACCCAACCTTCCTCCCCATCGAGGAAGGCTCCGGGGGGAAGCACCGGCGGGGCCGGACCGAAGCCTCCATGCGGACGAGCCCGGACCCTACCAAACCCTCAACCCTCACTGCAAACTTGAAAGTGAACGCGTGTTCGAAGGCTTCCGCGCCCCATGGCTCCCTCAGCGGAGCCCCGGGAAGGCCCGCCGCGCGTTGTCCGAGACCGCGCGCGCGACCACGCCGACCTCCTCCCCCCGGGCCTGCGCGACCGCGGCGACCACCAGGCCGACGTTGGCGGGCGCGTTGTCGCGGCCGCGGAGCGGCTGGGGCGGGAGGAACGGGCTGTCGGTCTCGACCAGGATCCGGTCCAGGGGGACGGCCGCGGCCGCCTCCCGGAGGTGCCCGTTCCTCGGGTAGGTGAGGTTCCCGGCGAACGACAGGTAGTAGCCGCGCGCCGCGCACTCCCTGGCCACGTCCGGGTCGCCAGAGAAGCAGTGGAGCACGACCCGCTCGGCCGATCCCTCCTCCAGGAGGCGAAGGACCTCCGGCCACGCGTCGCGGCAGTGGACGACGAGGGGCTTGCCGGTGTCGCGGGAGAGCCCGATGTGCGCCCGGAACGCCCGCTCCTGGTCCGCCCGCGGCGAGAGGTTCCGGTGGAAGTCGAGGCCGGTCTCCCCCACCGCGACGACCAGCGGGTTCCCGAGCATCTCCTCGATCGCGGCGCCCGCCCCGGCGTCGAGGTCGCGGGCGGTGTGGGGGTGCATGCCGGCGGTGGCGAACACCCCCCGGAACCGCTCGGCGAGCTCGAGGGACCTCCGGCTCGACGCGGGGTCGATGCCCACGCAGACGAGGGCTCGCACGCCCGCGGTCCGCGACTCGGCGACGACCTCCGCCGGGTCCCGGTCCAGGAGGAACAGGTGGCAGTGGGAGTCCACCAGCCCGTCCTGCACCGTTCCTCGAAGGTTCCCTCGTTCCACGGGCCGCGAGGATACGCGGTCTCGAGCTCCGGTCGAAGCACGACCGCGTCCCCCGGAGACGGGACCGGGCCGCGCTCGACCGTCACTTCAGGGGAGCTGTCGCACGTGAAACGCGTCCGGCGCGAGCCTCGAGCGTCGGTGGAGGCGCCGGCTTCACGCCTCGACCCGGGGGAAGAGCGGCTCGCCCCGAGCGATGCGCGTCCCCGGGCGGAGGCCCCCCCAGGCGGCCGCCGCCGGCAGCCGCTGGGCCTCGAGCGGCTCACCGATCCCCAGCTGCTCCCACAGGCGGGCCGCCGCCCGCGGCATCACGGGGGAGAGCAGCACCGCCAGGATCCGGAGCGCCTCGGCCGCCGTGTAGAGGACCGTGGCGGTCTCGGCGCGGCTCCCGGGGTCCCGCGCGAGCTTCCAGGGCTCCACCTCCACGAGGTACTGGTTGGCGCGGCCCACGATCTCCCACGCGGCGGCCAGGGCCTGGGTGAGCTGGACGTCGAGCATCAGCCGGTCGTAGCGGGCGGCCACGTCCGCGGCCGTCGCCGGCAGGCCCCCGTCGAGCCCCTCGACCGTGGGCTCGGGCACGACCCCGTCGAAGTACGAGTCGAGCATCGCGAGCACCCGGCTGGCGAGGTTCCCCAGGCCGTTGGCGAGATCCGCGTTGTGGCGCTCGACCATCGACTCCCAGGAGAAGCTGCCGTCCTCCCCCCAGCGGACCTCGCGGAGGAAGTAGTAGCGGTAGGAGTCGACCCCGAACGTGTCGAGGAGCTGGAAGGGGTGGATCCCCGTGAGCCGCGTCTTCGACATCTTCTCCCCGCCCACGAGGAGGAAGCCGTGGGCCCAGACGCAGCGGGGCGGTTCGACCCCGGCCGCCAGGAGCATCGCCGGCCAGTAGACCGCGTGGAACCGGAGGATGTCCTTCCCCACGAAGTGGACGTCGGCCGGCCAGACCGCGGCGAACCGCTCGGGGTCGGCACCGTAGCCGGCGGCCGTCAGGTAGTTCGTGAGCGCGTCGAACCAGACGTAGCAGACGTGCCTCGGGTCCCAGGGCAGCGGGATCCCCCACGAGAACGAGGTGCGGGAGATCGAGAAGTCCCGGAGGCCCCCCCGGAGGAGCCCCAGCACCTCGTTCAGCCGGACCTCGGGCCGGACCGCCTCGGGGTGCCGCTCGTAGTGCTCGAGGAGCCGGTCCCGGTACGCCGAGAGGCGGAAGAAGTAGTTCTCCTCCCGCATCAGCTCGGCGGGCCGGCCGTGGACCGGGCAGTTCCCGTCGACGAGCTCGTCCTCGGTGTAGTAGGCCTCGCACGACACGCAGTACCAACCCTCGTAGGTCCCGAGGTAGATGTCGTCCCGGCCGTTCCCGTGGACGGCGGTGAGCAGCTCCCGGACGGCCTTCTCGTGCCGCGGCTCGGTCGTGCGGATGTAGTCGTCGTAGGAGATGTCGAGCCGCTCCCAGACCTCGCGCCACCGGGGCTCCATCCCGTCCACGAACGTCTTGGGGTCGACGCCGGCCGCCTCCGCCGCCCGCTGGAGCTTGAGGCCGTGCTCGTCGGTCCCGGTGAGGAAGAACACGTCCTGGCCCCGGAGCCGGTGGTAACGGGCCACGACGTCGGTGGCCACGGTCGTGTAGGCGTGCCCGATGTGGGGCACGTCGTTCGGGTAGTAGATCGGCGTCGTCACGTAGTAGACGCGCGCTCCCATGCGGGGGGCATCCTACACGCGCCCGGCGATCGGGCCGGCCGGCCGCGGGGTGCGCCCGTCGAGGGCCGCGCCGCTTGCTTCGGCTCGCGGGTCGCGTGAAGATGCGCCCACCGACCCGACGGAGGTGACGCGATGGGCGACCCGTCCGCCGCTCCCGCTCCCGACCGGCTCGCGCAGGGCGCGATCGGGCTCCGGGAGGTCCTGTTCCAGTCGATCACCCACATGGCCCCGGCTGCGGCCGTGGCGTTCTCGATCCCCGTGGGTGCGAACTTCGCAGGCGGGGCCCTGCCGCTGGCGGTCATCCTGGCCCTCGTGGCCTGCGTCCTGGTGGCCATCTCGATCGGCCAGCTGGCCCGGCACCTCCCCTCCGCGGGGAGCTTCTACACGTATGCGTCCCGGGGACTCCACCCCGCCGTGGGGTTCCTCGTGGCCTGGGGATACGCGTTCGTCGAGCCCTTCGTCGCTCCGCTCCTCTACCTGATCCTGGGCGTCACGGTAGCCGGGACCCTCAGCGCCGAGTTCGGGTGGTCGCCCGACCTGTGGTGGATCTGGGCCCTCCTGGGGGCGGTGATCGTGTTCGTCCTCGGCTACCTGGGGATCCAGGTGTCCGCGCGGACCGGGACCGTGCTCGGCGTGTTCGAAATCGCGGTATTCGCCCTCCTCGGCCTGTGGCTGATCGTGCGGGCCGGCGACGCGAACACGCTCAGCGTGTTCTCCACGGCGCACGCCTCGGTCGAGGGGTTCGAGGGCTTCGCCGGCGTGTTCGCCGCCTCGATCTACACCATCCTGGCGTTCATCGGGTTCGAGGCGGCCGCCCCGCTCGCCGAGGAGACACGGGATCCCCGACGGACGATCCAGCAGGCCGTGGTCTACTCGGCCGTGGGGATCGGCCTCTTCTACGTCCTGACGACCTACGGCGCCACCGTCTTCTTCGGACCGGAGCGGATGGCCGGGTTCCAGGGGTTCAGCGGCGGCAACCCATGGGAGGGCATGGCCCGCCAGGTGTGGGGCGCGGGTTGGGTCCTGGTGTTCCTGGCCATCGCCAACTCCGCCATCGCGAACTCGAACGCGGGCGCGAACGCGGCCACCCGCACCTGGTACGCCATGGGCAGGATCCGGCTGCTGCCGGCGGCCCTTTCCCGGGTGCACCCTCGGTTCCGCTCACCTCACGTCGCCGTCACGGCGCAGTTCGTGGTCGGAGTGGTGCTCCCGCTGTGGCTGGGGTTCCAGTACGACCCGATCACGGCCTTCTCCCTGCTCGCCACAATCCTGGTGATCGTGGTGATCTCGATCTACATCGTCGTGGACCTCTCCTGCGTCGCGTACTACTTCCGCTTCCGCCGCGACGAGGCGAACGTCCTGCTGCACGGCCTGATCCCGCTGCTCGGGATCGCCGCGTTCATCCCGGCGCTCCTCACGGCCGCCGGGATCCCGGTGTTCGCGTTCATCGCCCGGCTCCCCTACCCGCTCTCGCTCTCCGGCCTGGTCGCCGGGCTCTGGATGCTGATCGGGGTGGTCTACCTAATCGCCCTCACGGCCAGGGATCCGCAGCGGGTGCGCGACACGGGGAAGGTGTTCCTGGAAGATGGGGAGGAGGTCGGGGCGGCCTGACCCGGAGGTGGTCCGCGGCTGGGCGAGGGCCGGCCACTAGTGTGGTGTCGACTAGTCCTGGCGGTGGATCAGGCCGCGGTAGATAGCGTTCGCGGAGGCGCCCCGGGAGCGGGCCACGGCCGCCGCCGCGTCGCGCCGCCGCATCCCCGCCGCCACGAGCGCCCGCGCCTCGGCCACCAGCTCGTCGATGGGCGGCGGCGCGGCCGGCGCCCCCTCGACGACCAGCACCACCTCGCCCCGGGGCTCGCGCTGGCCGAGGGCCGCGAGGACCTCCGACGCCCGGCCCCGGACCACCTCCTCGTGGAGCTTCGTCAGCTCCCGGCAGAGGGCGACCCGGCGGTCGCCGAGGACCTCGAGGAGCTCCCCGAGGAGCGCGCGGACCCTCCGGGGCGACTCGAACAGGACCACGGTCCGCGGCTCCGCGGCGAGGGCCTGGAGGCGGGCGCGACGCTCGCTCGCCCTCCGGGGCAGGAAGCCCTCGAAGACGAACCGGTCGGTGGGGAGCCCGGAGACGACGAGGGCGGCGACCGCCGCCGAGGGCCCCGGCACCACCCGCACCTCGATGCCCGCCTCGGCCGCGGCCCGCACCAGCCGCCCGCCGGGGTCGGAGAGCCCGGGCATCCCCGCGTCGGACACGAGCGCCACGTCGCGGCCCTCCCGGAGCGCCGCGAGGAGCTCCTCGGTCCGCCGGGCCTCGTTCCCCTCGAAGAACGAGACCAGCCGGGCCGAGACCCCGATCGCCCGCAGGAGCCTGCCGGTCCGCCGCGTGTCCTCGCACGCGACGAGGTCCACCCGGGCGAGCGTCTCCCGGGCCCGCTCGGAGAGGTCCCCGAGGTTCCCGATCGGCGTGCCGACGAGGTACAGGGTCCCCGCCACACCCTCATCGTGGCACGCGGCGGCCGGACCCGGGCGCGGTAGGGTTCCGCCATGGGACGGCGCGACTACTCGGGAACGCCCCTCGCGCGCAAGCTCGGGGTCCGGGAGGGGATGCAGGTCCTCGTCCTCGGGGCCCCGGAGGGCTTCGCGCTCGAGGGACGGTCCGAGGGCGTCCAGGTGCGGACCCGGGTGGGCGGTCGCTACGACGTCGCGCTCCTGTTCTGCACCCGACGGGCCCAGCTCGCCCGCCGGTTCCCCCGGCTCGCGGCCTCGCTCCCCCCGCACGGGCGCCTGTGGGTGTGCTGGCCGAAGAAGGCCTCCGGGGTCCCCACCGACCTCTCGTTCGGCGAGGTGCAGAGGACCGGGCTCGCGGCGGGCCTCGTCGACAACAAGTCCGCGTCGATCGACGAGGCCTTCCAGGGGGTCCAGTTCGTCCACCGGCGGACCGGCCGCCGGTAGCCGGGCCGAGGGACGCCCCTCGCCGCCCGCTACCATCGGCCCCGATGCGTTCCTTCCTCCGGCTGGTCGACCGGCCTGCGGTCGCCCTCGTCGCCGTCGCCGTGATCGCCGCGGTCCCCCGCCTCTGGGACCTGGGCTCGCCCCGCGCTCGGGTGTTCGACGAGGTCTACTACTCCAAGGCCGGGTGCCTCTTCGTCGGCCGGGCGCCGCGGGAGTGCGGGATCGAGACCGACGACGAGCGGTACTGGGTCCGGACCAAGCACGACGTGGGCTCCTGGGTCCACCCTCCGCTCGGGAAGTGGGCGATCGGCCTCGGGGAGCTCGCGTTCGGCGTGGACGCGTTCGGCTGGCGCGTGGCGGCGGCCGTCGCCGGGACCCTCACCGCTGTCCTCACCGCCGGCGTCGCGCTCCTCGTGTTCGGACGGGGGCGGTGGGCCTTCGTCGCCGGCCTGCTCCTCGCGACCGAGCACCTGTCGTTCGTCCAGTCCCGGACCGCGATGCTCGACGTGTTCGTGGCGCTCTGGACCGTCCTCGCGTTCCTCCTGCTCCTCCTGGACCGGCGTTGGATCTTCCGCCGCACCCCGCTCGAGGAGGAGCTCCCGCGGATCGCGGGGGCGGCGGGCGGGGTCGCGGTCGCCACCGCCACCCGGCCCCGGGCCGCCAGGGTCCCCTCCCCGCTGCTGCGTCCCTGGCGGCTCGCGACCGGCCTGGCGCTCGGGGCGGCGGTGGCCACGAAGTGGTCGGGCCTCACCGCGATCCTCGGGGTCGGCCTCCTCTCGTTCCTGTGGGAGGTCGAGCGGCGCCGGGGGGCGGCGGTCCGCCGGCCGTGGTGGCGGGCGCTGCAGCAGGAGGGGTTCCCGCTCGTCGTCTCGTTCCTCCTCGTCCCGGCCGTCGTGTACGTCGCGTCGTACGCCGGGTGGTTCGCGCGCTTCGGGTTCGACCTCGGGGCCTGGGTCCGGCTCCAGGACGAGATGGCGAGCTACCACCTCCACCTGCGGGTCACCGACGCCTCCGGGCGGCCGATCCACCCCTACCTCTCGGAGGCCTGGAAGTGGATCCTGGACTGGCGGCCGGTCCTCTACTTCGCCCGCTACCCGAGCGACGGCGTGCGGCGCGTGATCTACGCGATGGGGAACCCGGCGGTGTTCTGGGGGAGCCTGCTCGCGGTGCCCTACGCGCTCGCCGCCTGGGCCCGCCGCCGGGACTGGCGCGCCGGGTTCGTCGCCATCTCGGCGCTCGCGCTCTACCTGCCGTGGTTCGCGGTCTCCCGCCCCCAGTTCCTCTTCTACATGACGCCGATCGTCCCCGCGCTCGTGCTGGCCCTCACCTACGGGCTCCGGGACCTCGCCGAGGCGCGGCTCGCGGGCTCGCGCGCCCACCCCTGGCTGCCGGTGGCCGTGGGGTTCGTCGTCCTCTCGGTCGGCCTGTTCGCGTTCTTCTGGCCGGTGCTCACGGCGCGCCCGATCGGCCAGGAGGCGTGGGAGCTCCGCTCGTGGTTCCCGACCTGGGTGTGAGGGCGTGGGCCGCGGGAGGGAGGCCGGGTCGGTGGCGGCGCCGGCGGCAGCGGGCCTCCCCGCGGAGGTCGCGGTCGCCCCGCGTCGTTCCTACGGCAGCGCCACCCGGAGCGACCCCTTCCGCTGCATCCGCGCGTAGTCGCCCCGCCCGTAGTGCCAGGCGAGGACCCGCTCGGGGACCATCCGCAGCACGACCCGGTCCGGCTCCCTGAGCGCGCCCGCGAGCCAGCGCCGCCCCTCGGCCTCGCCGTAGCGGATCGCGATCCGCTCGAGCCAGCGGCGGACGTCCTTCCGCCACACCTCCGCGGTCCCGTGGGCGAGCACCGCCCGGTAGGGCCGTTCCTCGCTCGCGATCGAGATCGCCACCGGCGAGCCCGCCGCGACGTCCGCCCCGGTCCGCCGGGCCTCCAGGCGCGTCGTGAACCAGAACGCGCCGTCCGCGTACAGGTACCAGATCGGGCGCACCCGGGGCCTCCCGTCGGGGCCGATGGTCGCGAAGTGCGCGAGGTGCGGCTCCGCGAGGAACGCCCTGAGCTCGTCCCCCTCGAGCGGCATCGTCTCCTCCTCCCGTCCTCACCCGCCGGCCCCGCGCGGGACCGGCATCCGGAACCCGAGCGACAGCCTGGTTCCCCGCCGCGGCCCCTCCACCAGGTGGAAGGGCCGCCCGTCCCGGTGCCCGGCGAGCCCCGGCCCCCGCATCAGGACGAGGTCGCCGGGCTCCGTCCACCACTCCTCGACGACGTCGGCCGCGTCGCGGGAGCCGCAGACCGCGAACCGGGCCCGCCCGTGCACCGTGACCACGGCGACCAGGCGGCGGTACCACTTCCCGTCGAGGTGCGGGGTGATCCCGATCGAGCCGGGGCGGTAGCGCGCCACCCCCACCTCGCGCACGCGCCAGGTGGCGAGCCCCCGGATCCCCCGGCCGTGGGCCCGCACCAGCCCCTCGAGCTCCCGGGCCAGCGCGGCGAGGAGGGGGAACCCCTCGAACGGGGGGACCACGTCGAACCCCTCGATCTCCTGGCGCACCTTCCCGAACGACCCCTCGAACCGCTGGAAGGGGCCGGCCTCGAGCTCCCGCCGGAGCCGCCGGAGGAAGCCGGGGAGCACCGCCTCGCGCACCCGGGAGTAGCCGCGGACGGCGGTCCGCCCGAGCGGCCCGCGGAGGTCGAGGTCCGGAGCGAGCGCCCCGACCGGCCCGGCACCGCCGGGGGCGAACCCGGTCCCCACCTCAGGCCCCCGGGAGCCGGTCGCGGAACAGCACGAACCCCACGCCCGCCCCCACGTCGAGGAGGAAGTGGGCGACGACGAAGGGCCAGGCGCGGCGGGTCCGCCGGAAGCCCTCGCCGAAGAGGAGCCCGAGGGCGAGGTTCCCGACGAAGCCGCCCCAGCCCTGGTAGAGGTGGTACGCGCCCCGGAGGAGCGCGCTGGCCCCGACCGCCGCGCGCCCGCCCCACCCGGCCTGCTGCAGCCGCGTGACGAGGTAGGCCAGGACCACGATCTCCTCCGCGAGCGCGGCCTGGGCCGCGTCCAGCACCAGCACCGGCCACGTCCACCACCGACCGAGGGGTGGGACCGGGACGACGGCCCGGTTCCACCCGAGCCGCACCGCGGCCAGGTACAGCCCCGCGCCCGCCAGGCCGACGACCGCCGCGAGCGCCGCGCCCCGCAGGGCCTCGCGCGCCGGCCGCTCGGCACGGAGGCCGATGGTCGCCGGCCCCTCCCCGCCCCGGCGGAGGAGGTGGAACACGAGCCACACCGGGGCCAGGCCGAAGACGATCCCCACCAGCTGCTTGACGACCCAGGGCTCCTGGGAGACGGAGGGGACCGTGACCCCGCGGATCGGCGCCTCGAAGAGCGAGAGCACCGCGTACACCGCGCTCGCGAGGAACGAGAGCGAGAGGACGACCAGGACCTCCTCGTGGAGGGTCCGGGCCCGCTCCCGGGACGGCGCCTCGCCCCGCACGCGCACGGATGCACTCTAGACTGCGGCCCGCCGGCCGAGTCGGGAGGCGGGATGGCGCGGGACACGGCGGACCTGGTGGTGGTGGGGGCGGGGACGATCGGCGGGTGGGCCTCGTACTTCGCCGCCCGCGAGGGCCTCGGCAGGGTCGTGGTGCTCGAGCGGGGGCTCGTCGGGCAGGGCGCGAGCAGCCGCGCCGCCGGGATCGTGCGGGCCCAGGGCGGCACCCCGGAGACGGTCCAGCTGGGGCGCTGGTCCATCGCCTTCTACCGCCGCCAGCGCGACGAGGTCGGGACCGACTCGGGCTTCCGCGAGCTCGGCTACCTCCTGCTGGCGACCTCCGCCGCGGACGAGCGGGAGGGGCGGGCCCGGGTCGAGATGCAGCGCGCGGCCGGCCTCGAGGTCCGCTGGGTCGACGCCCGTGAGGCGTGCCGGCTGAACCCCACCCTCTCCCCCGACGGCCACCGCGGCGGGAGCTACTGCCCGACCGACGGCTGCATCGACCCGCCGCGGAACGTCCTCGCCTACTCGCTCGCGCTGCGCGCGGCGGGCGTCGAGCTGCGCGAGCGGACCCCGTTCCTGGGCATCACCACCCGGCGGGGCCGCGGGGGCGCGCTCCGGGTGACCGGGGTCGAGACCCCGGCGGGCCGGATCTCGACCGAGCGGGTGCTCCTCACGGGCGGCCCGGAGCTCCGGGCGGTGGGGCGCCTGGTCGGCGCCCGGATCCCCGTCGGCGGCGCCCGCCACCAGGTCTGCGTGTCCGAGCCCCACCCGGCCTTCGAGGTCGAACGCCTCCCGATGGTCTTCGACCTCCGGGCCGGGCTCTACTGGCGGCTCGAGGAGGGCGGGCTGCTCTGGGGGATGAGCAACCCCGAGGAACGCCCCGGGCCGGCGCGGGAGCTCGACCTCGCCTACCTCCGGCGGATGCGACGGCGGCTGGCCCGGTTCGTGCCGGTCACCGCGGAGCTCGGGATCCGGAAGGCCTGGGCGGCGACCATCGACTACACGCCGGATCACCTGCCGATCATCGGGCCGGTGCTCCGGGAGGACGGGCGGGTGCTCGAGGGGTGCTTCGTGGCCTCGGCCGGCGGCCACGGGATGATGTGGGGCCCCGCCGTGGCCCGGGCCGCGGCCGACCTCGCGACCCGGGGCCGGACCGACGTCGTGGACGTCACGAACCTCGGGATGGACCGCTTCGACGCCCTCGGAAGGAGCCCCGTCGCGGACCGGGTGGCGCTCCCGTTCCCCGCGGACGTCGAGGACCGGGAGGGGCGCCGCGGTCCTCCTACACCCGGAGCACCGGGCAGGTCAGGGTGCGGGTGACCCCGTCGACCGCCTGGATCTTCATCACGACGTTCCTCGCCAGCTCGTCGAGGTCGGGCGCCTCGGCCCGTGCGATCACGTCGTAGGGGCCGGTCACGCCGTCCACCGAGACCACCCCCTGGATCTGCGCGACCTCCCTGGTCACGTGGGCCGCCTTCCCGACCTCGGTCTGGATGAGGATGTACGCGCTCGTCACGGTTCCCTCCTCGTCGCCGGGCCTCCCATCCTACGGACCGGCCGGCTCGGACGTCGTCCACGCCCCGTCCGGGACCGACGCCGGCGCCCCTCCCGCCGACGGGTGGCGGAGGAGCGGGAGGGCACCGAGCACGAACCCCGCGTAGACCGCGAGGTTGATGCCGAAGTGGAACCACACCAGGCCCACCGCGCCGCCCAGGAGCCCCGGTGCGGGGTCGATGCCCCGGAGCTCGTGCTGGACGACCTTCGCCACGTGCTCCGCGAAGTGGTAGGTCTGCGTGAGCGCGGCCGCCGCGAGGAAGGCCGCCGGCGCCCCCGCCGCCGCCTGCCACCCGAGCTCGCCCCTCCACACCGCCCGCGCCACCCACAGGAGGAACGCGAGGGCGGCGAGGTTGTACGCGAAGTGGACCCACTCCGCATCGAACCGCCGCCCCAGGATCCCGCTCCGGACCTCGGCATCGGCCACGTACACCTGGAACACCTGGACCGCGTGCTCGAGCATGTGGAAGCCCTGCACCGCGAGTCCCGCCGCGACGGCCGGCGCGAACAGGGGCCCGACGGGGACCTGCCTCGCGACCTCCCGCCGCAGCCGCGCTCGGCGCCGCCCGATCCAGGGCCCCACCGCCGCGCGGGCGGCGACCAGCGCCCCGCCCGCCGCCGCGGTCGCGAGCGGGAGCCCCGGGAGGAGCCCCCGCCAGCCCGCCGGCCAGACCCCCAGGGGAAACCGATCGGCGAGGGCGGACCCCAGGAACAGCCCCACCGGCCGTCCGGCCTCGCCGCGGAGCTCGTTCCTCGAGACCCGGGCCGTGGCCTGGTAGTACACGACCACCGGGTAGCCGGCCCGGCTCCGGACGCCCGAGGGATCCGCCGCCACCCACCGCACGTCGTTCTCCCGGATCTCGCAGTGGGACATGTCCCCGCAGTAGATCCCCACCCCGACCGCGCCCTCGACCACGTTGCCCGAGACGAGCCCCTCGCTCATCTCGGTCACCGCGATGGCCCGGAGCGCCGTCCCCGAGACCCGGTTCCCGAGGAACTCCACCCGGCTCACGTGGGAGACGAGCCCCTCCTGCCCGCCGGCGACCACGCACCCGCGGACCACGGTCCGGGGCCGGCCCGCGGCGTTCCGCACCTCCACCCCCTGCGCGTAGGGGCTCGCGAGCCCCTCGATGCGGCAACCCTCGATCCGGGCCGAGCCGTCCACCACCTCGATCCCGTGGAGCTCTGCCCCGCGGACCGTCACGCCCACGAGCCGCGCATCGTCGGCCTCGCGGACCACGACCCCGCTCCGCCCCCCGACGATCGTCAGCCCCTCCAACCGGACCCCGTCGGCGCGGACGACCACGGGCCCCCGCACCGCGGCCCCCGGCTCGGCCACCACCGAGAGCGCCCGCCGGACCGTGAAGCCGCCGTGGAGACCGGGACCCAGCCGGACCACGGCGCCCTCGGGCGCCCCGCGCACGGCCGCCTCGACCGGGCGACCGGCGGGCACCTCGATCACGGCCGGCCGGGAAGAGGCGAGGACGCCCGCCCCGATCGTCGCCGCGAGGGCCGTCGCGACGGCGAGGCGGCGCGGGCTCACTTCTGCACCCCGGCGAGCAGCCCCTGCACGAAGTACCGCTGGAACGCGAAGAACACGACGAGCGGGACCAGCATCTGGATGAACGCCCCCGGCGCGATCACCGTGATGTTGGAGCCGAACTGCCGGAGCTCCTCTCGGATCGCCACGGTGAGGGGCGCGGTGTCGGGCTTGGTGAACACCAGGGCCACGAGGAGGTCGTTCCATACCCACAGAAACTGGAAGATCAGGAGCGAGGCGATGGCCGGCGTCCCGAGGGGGAGGATCACCCGGGCGAAGATCTGGAGGTCCGTCGCCCCGTCCATCCGGGCCGCCTCGAGCAGCTCGTGCGGGATCCCGATGAAGAAGTTCCGCAGGAGGAAGATCGCGAACGGCAGGCCGAAGGCCAGGTGGAACAGGACCGCCCCCGGGATCCTCCCGAACAGCCCGACCTCCGCGTACAGGCGGGCGACGGGGATCAGCGCGATCTGGAGCGGCACGACCAGGAGCCCCACGACCACGAGGAACAGGGGCTCCCGACCGCGGAACGGGATCCAGGCGAAGGCGTAGGCGGCGAGGGCGGCGACGGCCACGACGAGGATCGACGAGGGGACCGTGATCAGCGCGGTGTTCCAGACCGAGCGCACCATCCCGGGGTCGTCGAGGAGCGCGCGGTAGTTCTCGATCGTGAGCCGGCTGGGCGCGGTGAGGGCCGTCCACCAGCCGCTCTCGGCGTGGTCCGCGGCCGTGCGGAACGACGAGACCAGGAGGCCGACCGTGGGGACCAGCCAGAGCACCCCGACCACCACGAGGACGATCGAGACGGGCGCGCGCGTCACCGCCCGCACCGCCCGCTCGGCGAGCCCGACCCGTGCCGCCATCACGCCTCCCTCCGGAACCGGCGGATGTTGAACGCCATCGCCGGGAGCACCAAGAGGAACAGGAAGACCGCGAGGGCGCTCCCGAGCCCCTGGTCCCTCGCGCCGCCGAACGACACCCGCCACATCTCGAGCGCGATCACGTTCGCGTCGTCCTGCACGGCCCCCGGCGCGATCACCAGCACGAGGTCGAAGATCTTGAGGACGTTGATCACGAGCGTGACGAAGACCACGGCCACGACCGGCGCGAGCAGCGGGACCGTGATCCGGCGGAAGACCTGCCACTCGCTCGCGCCGTCCACCCGGGCCGCCTCGAGCACCTCGCGGGGGATCGCGGCCAGGCCCGCGGCGATCACGACCATCGCGAACCCCGCCCAGATCCAGACGTAGGACACGATGATCGAGGGGGTCACGAGGGTCGGCCCGAGCCAGGCCACCCCGCCCCAGGGTTCCCGGAACGTGGCCTCGGTGAGGCGGAGCGTGTACGCACCGGCCGGGAGCCCCTCCAGGCGGAACGACCCGTCGGGGCCCGTGGTCGCGCTCGCCACCACCCGGCCGTCCCGAATCGCCGCCACCTGCGCACCGGGCAGCCCGACCTCCGTGGGATCGATCGCCCCGCGCTCCCCGCCGCCCCCGCGGGTGAAGTCCAGCCACACGACCCCGGCGATCGCGCCCGGCCCGGCCGTGGGCTCCGCCGCCGGCTCCGCCTCGGGCGGCACGAGCCGCGGCGGGATCGCGACCAGCCCCAGGGCCACGGCGTCCCCGGGCGCGTAGGTGGGGACGGTCTCGTACCCCCCGCCCGCGGGGCGGAGGAGGTCGGCCTCGCTCGGCCGGGCCCCGGGGTAGGGCCCCGGCGGGCGGAACACGTGGACCACCCCCTGGAGCAGCGCGTTCGCGAGGCCCCGCTCCGGCTCGAGCTCGTACACGAGCCGCCAGATCACGCCGGTCGAGAGGAAGGAGATGGCCATCGGCATGAACACCGCGGCCTTGAACGCGGTCGACCACCGGACCCGCTCGGTCAGGACCGCGAAGACGAGCCCCGCCGCGGTCACCACGGTCGGCGCGGCGACGACCCAGATCAGGTTGTTCCGGAGCGCGGTGAGGGTCCGCCGGGCCTCGAACATCCGCCGGTAGTTGTCCAGCCCCACGAACTGCTCGAAGGCCCGGTCGTACAGGCTCCGGTAGACCGTGAAGAAGATCGGGTAGACGACCAGGGCCCCCAGGACGAGCAGCGCCGGGGCGAGGAACACCGCGAGCACCAGCCACCACCGACCCCGCCCCCGGGGCCGGCGAGGGCCGGCCGCCGCCCGGGCCCCGGCCGGGGCGGGGG
>DATMBJ010000020.1:0-21947 GCA_035559315.1 Actinomycetota bacterium | reverse complement strand
CTCGATGCGCCCCCGGGCGGACGGCCCTAGGATGGTTCCGCGATGGGAAAGCCCGGGGGCGGGCGGGTCCGGCGGATGGGCCGCCTCAGCGAGCCCGGCGAGGACGGGCTCCTCACCTACGGCGAGTACCTTCGGGTGCCCGAACTGCTCTCGCTCCAGGTGCCGCGCTCCTCGCCTCCGGCCCATGACGAGCACTTGTTCATCGTCGTCCACCAGGCCTACGAGCTCTGGTTCAAGGAGATCCTCGTCGAACTGGAGGCCGCCCGCGACCGGATGTTCGCCGGCGACGCCGAGCGGGCCCGCCACTACCTCCGGCGGGTCCGCGCCGTCGAGCGCGTGCTGCTCGAACACATCGAGGTCCTCGAGACCATGACCCCCCAGGACTTCCTCGAGTTCCGCGCGAACCTGGCGCCGGCCTCGGGGTTCCAGTCCGCGCAGTTCCGCGAGATCGAGTGCCTCTCGGGCCTGAAGGACCCCCGCCACCTCGCGGACGTGGAGACCTCGCCCGAGGAGCGGGAACGGCTCGCTCGCCGATCCGCCGAGCCCACCCTCTGGGACGCGTTCGTCGCGTTCCTGGAGGCCCGGGGGCTCCCCATGCCCGTCGGGGATCCCGATACCCGTCGCGCGAGCCTCCTCCGGATGGCGCGGGAGCCGGCCTTCGCCGACGCCTTCGCGCTGGCCGAGGCCCTCCTGGACCACGATGAGGCCTTCGTCCTGTGGCGCCACCGACACGTCCTGATGGTGGAGCGGGAGATCGGCGCGAAGCGGGGCACGGGCGGCTCCAGCGGCGTCGGATACCTCCGGACCACGCTCGGCAAGCGGTTCTTCCCCGAGCTCTGGGACCTCCGGAGCCACCTGTGAGACCCGGGCCGCTGACGCGGCATCATGGAGGCGAGATGGCGAGGCTCGAGGGCTACCGGTTCGGCCGGGTGCTGGTCGACGGCGAGGAGCACACCCGGGACGTGATCGTCCTCCCCGGCCGGGTGGTCGGGAACTGGTGGCGGAAGGACGGCCACGCGCTGGTGCTCGAGGACCTGGCCGACGTGCTCGACGAGCTCCCCGAGCGGCTCGTGGTCGGCACCGGCGCCGCCGGGCGGATGCGGCCGGACCCCGCGGCGCTCCGGGCCCTGCGGGAGCGCGGCGTGGAGGTCGAGGTGCTCCCCACCGAGGAGGCCGTCCGGCGCTTCGGCGAGCTCGACCCGGCCCGCACGGCGGCCGCGCTCCACCTCACCTGCTGAGCCACCGGTCGCGAGGGCCGGAGGCGGGGCGGGAGGCGTCGCCGGGGGACCCCGACGGGCGCCGCCGTTCAGGGGCGGACGACGACCGGCGTCCCCAGGCGGAGCAGCGCACGGAGGCGGCGCAGCACCGGCTCCGAGACCCGCAGGCAGCCCGCGGAGACCGAGCGGCCGATCGTCCACGGCTCGTTCGTCCCGTGGATCGCGAGCTGGTCCCCGCCCGACCACCCGGCGGGGAGCCGGGGCTGGATGCCGGAGAGCCCGAACGCGAACGTGCCGTAGAGGTGCCCCGGGGGGAACGACACCCGGTCGGTCACGAAGTAGCGGCCCGGGGGCGTGGGAGACGAGGGCGCCCCCGTCGCCGTCCGGGCCCGGAGGACCACCTCGCCCGCGCGCTCCACCGCGAGGAGGTGCCGCGAGAGGTCCACGCGGACCGAGACCCGGGTCCGCTCGGTGCGGAGCCCGCGGAGCGGGATCCAGCCGAGGGTGCGTCTGGGGTCGTACGGCACCTGGACCAGCCCGTACCTCCCGTCCCCCGAGACCCGCAGCACCCAGGCGACGGTCGGCGTCCCGTAGTAGCGGGAGCCCGTCGGCACCCTCCCCACCACCGCGCCGCCGCCGGGGCGGGCGGTGACCGGCAGGGGGCGGTCCACGCGGACGAGGAGGGCCGCCCGGGCCCGCCGCTCGGGCCGCGCGACCTCCGTCCGGACCGGTCGCTCCACCTCGAGCGTCGGCGGTGGAGCGGCCTGGACCACGGGGGGTCCCCCGCGGTCCGACCGCACGGAGGTCGTCCCCGCGGCGGCGGGTTCCTCAACGGGCCCCGCGACCACGGCCCGGGCCGCGCCGCCCAGGGCGAGCGGTGCGACCAGCGCCGCGGCCGCCACCCACCGGATCCTCCGACCGAGGCTCCCCTCGAACCGTCCCACGGGAGCCGTATCGGCGCGCCTTGGGCGCGGCTCGATGGGCCGGATGGGCGCCCCCCGTTCGGCCGAAACGCTCCTTGCCCCCGGCGGAGCTCACCCCGGCCCCGCAGCCGGTGCTCGCCTCAGCTCGCCAGGCGGCCGGGGAAGAAGGAGCGAGCGGCCTCGACGAGGCGGTCGAGCGGCGGCCACCACGGCCCCACCGGGAGCCGCCGGAGCGCCCGGAGCACGCGGAGCGCCGCGACCCGGGCCTCGCCGGCGGGGACCGCGACCACCCGAGAGGGCCGCTCCGTCCGGAGCACCCCGAGGTGGAAGTCGTCCGGGTGCGGGGCCGGCGGGGCGGCGTCCGTGCCCTCCGCCCCCGGCTCCCGGGCCACGACCAGGTAGTAGTCGGGCAGCTCGAACCGCCCGGCCCGCCAGGCGAGGAGCGCCTCGCCCGCCGCCTCCTCGAAGGCCGCGGTCCCCGGCGAGCCTGGCTCCCAGGCCATCCGCCAGCCCTCGGCCACGGCGGCCAACGGGTCGCCCGCCACCAGGACGAACGGCGCCTGCCGCCCCGACGCCTCGGCGAGCGCGGCGATCGCCCCCTCGGCCCCCGGCTCCCCGGCCCGGACCACCGTCACGTTCGCCGGGCGGTCGACCTCGGCGAGGAGCGCCTCGTCGACCTGCCCCACCAGCACCACCACCGTGGAGCTGCCCCGCCGCACGTCTCCAGGCTAGCGGCGCTCGGCCTCACCGCGCGGTCCCGAGGTACGCCTCGATCACGGCCGGGTCGCGGGCCACCTCCCTGGGCGGCCCCTCGGCGATCACCGCCCCCTCGTTGAGCACCTGGACGCGGTCGCAGAGGCGGAGGATCAGCCGGAGATCATGGTCGATCACGAGCACCGAGCACCCCAGAGCCGCTTGGACCCCGGCGATCGTCGCGAGGAGGCGCTCCGACTCGGCCTCGTTCATCCCCGCCGCCGGCTCGTCCAGCAGGAGAACCGCGGGCCGGCGGATCACCGCTCGGGCGATCTCGACCCGGCGCTGGACCCCGTAGGGGAGCGCCGCGGCCACGGTCCCGGCATGGGGCTCGAGGTCGAGCTCCTCGAGCACCCGGTCCACGTCGGCGTCCGAGGCCCCGGCGGGTGCCGCCACCTCGACGTTCTCCCGCACCGTCAGGCCACCGAACAGACGGATGTTCTGGAAGGTGCGGGCGAGGCCCAGCCGGGCGATCCGGTGCGCGGGCCATCCCGTGATGTCCCGCCCCTCGAGGAGCACGCGCCCCGCCGTCGGTCGGTAGACGCCGGAGACCACGTTGAGGAGCGTCGTCTTCCCCGAGCCGTTCGGCCCGATCAGCCCCAGGATCTCGCCGCCACGGAGCTCGAGCGAGACGCCCGCCAGGGCCCGCAGGCCGGCGAAATCCATCACGACTCCCTCCGCCCGGAGGACAGGCCGGGCATCGGCAGGCACGGCCGCGGCGCTGCTCGGGCCGCCCGCAGCCCTTCCCCTGCTCCGCCGCCGCGGCCCGGACGGCAGGAGCTCCTCGATCTCGGCCCGCCCGAGCAACCCCGCCGGGCGGAACACGAGGACCAGGATGATGAGCACGGCCACCGCGAGCTGGACCAGGCCGGGGAGTTCGGGCACCCGGAACCCCGCCACGACCCCGCCCCGCTCGACCTGCCGCAGCGCCTCCTGTGCCACGGTGACGAGGGCGGCCCCGGCCACCGCCCCGGTCACCGATGCCCGCCCGCCGATCACGAGCATCGCGAGCGTCGTGAACGTGAGCGCGAAGAAGAACTGGTCGGGGTCGAAGGCGAGGAGGTGCTGAGCGAGGAGCGCGCCACCCCCACCCATCATCGCCGCCGAGGCCACCCACCCCCCGAACCTGGTGGCCGCGACGTTCACCCCCACCGCCCGGGCCGGGAGCGGGTCCTCCCGGGCGGCCTGGAGCCGGAGCCCGGCCCTGGACGCCCGGTACAGCCGCGCGACGAGCGTGGCGAGGAGGAGCCCGGCGAGCGCGACCCAGAGCGTGGTCCTGCCCGGCACCCCGTAGATCCCGTAGCCCCCTCGGGTCACTGAGTCCCAGTTGGCGAGCACCGCGTGGACCAGGACCAGGAGCGCGAGGGTGGCCATCGCCATCGCCAGCTCCCGCATCCGGGCAACGGCCCCGCCCACCGCCGCCGCGAGCGCGGCCGCCAGGGCCGCCCCGACCGCGACCGATGGGACGAGCCCGAGCTCGAGCCCGCGGAGCGGCCCCGGGAGGTCCGGGAGGGCCTGGGCCTTGAGCGGCTCCGGGATCGTAACCAGGGCGGCGGCGTAAGCCCCGACCCCGACGAACGCGAGGTGGCCGAAGGAGACGATCCCGGAGTTCCCCACGAAGACCTGGAGCCCGACCACCAGCGTGGCCACGAGGAACAGGTCGGTCGCGGTCCTCCGGAGTGGCGCGGTCCCCCACGCCGCGACCAGGGCCGCGGCCACCGCCAGCACCGCCGCGAGCATGGCCCACCCGATGAGCGCCGCGCGGATCCTCCGCCTCACGAGAGCTCCGTCCCCCCGAGGATCCCCTGCGGCCGGAAGTACAGGACCCCGACGACCACGGCGAGCGCGATCGCGTCGAGGAACGGCCGCCACGCCCCGGGCAGGACCACCTCGAGCGCGATCTCGAGGAACCCGAGGAAGAACCCGCCGAGCACGGCCCCCGAGAGGTTCCCCAGGCCGCCGATCACGGTCGCCACGAACGCCTTGAGCACGGGCCCGAACCCCATCGTGGGCGAGACCGAGGTCCGGCGCGAGACCCAGAGCACCCCGGCGATCCCCGCCAGGGCCCCGGAGATCGCGAACGCGAGCGAGATCACCCGGTTCGCCCGGACGCCGACCAGGCGGGAGACCACGAAGTCCTGGGAGGCGGCCCGCATCGCGAGGCCCGCCCGGGTCCGGGTGAGGAACAGGGTCAGCGCGACCAGGCAGGCCGCCCCGATCGCGCTGGTGATGAGCGGCAGGACCCCGATCCGGACCGTCCCCACCCGGACCGCGTCGTTGAAGAACTCCGGCACCGGGACCCCCTGGGGGCGCGGCGAGATCAGCTGCCGGATCAGGTTCTGGATGATCACCGCGAGGGCGAACGACGAGAACAGCCGGACCACCGGCGAAGCCCGACGGAGCGGGCGGAAGGCGACCGCCTCCATCGCCATCGAGAGGGCGACGGCCACGGGCACGGCGCCCAGGACCATCGCCCAGAACGGGAGGTCCCGCCGAGCGAGGAGCAGCATCGCGTACCCCGAGACCGTGACCAGCTCCCCGTAGGCGAAGTTCAGGAGGCCCATCACGCTGAACACGACGGCCAGCCCCAGGGCGAAGAGCGCGTAGATCGCCCCGAGCGACAGCGCGTTCACGAGCTGCTGGACGAGCTCCTCGAGGCTCACCCCCCACCCCCGATGCCCAGGTAGGCCCGGTGGAGGCCGCCCTCGGCCTCGCGAAGCTCCTCCCCCGTGCCGGAGAGGGCGACCCTCCCCACCGCGAGGACGTAGCCCCGGTCGGCGAGCTCCAGCGCCCGGTGCACGTTCTGCTCGACCAGGAGGACCGTGACGCCGCGCTCCCGGAGCCCCGCGATCAGCTCGAACACCCGGTCCACGACGATCGGGGCGAGCCCGAGCGAGGGCTCGTCGAGGAGCAGGAGGGAGGGCCGCGACATGAGGGCACGCCCGATCGCGAGCATCTGCTGCTCGCCTCCCGAGAGCGTCCCGGCGAGCTGCCCGGCCCGCTCCCCGAGCACCGGGAACATCCCGAGGATGCCCTCGAGGTCCTCCGCGATCCCCGCCGCGTCCCGCCGGGAGATCGCGCCCACCAGGAGGTTCTCCCGGACCGTGAGGCCGGGGAAGACCATCCGCCCCTCGGGCACGAGCGCGATCCCCCGCCGGACCACGTCCTCCGGCGGGAGCCCGTCGATCCGCTCCCCGGCGTGGACGACCCGCCCCGAGGCGGGCGGGACGACGCCGGCGATCGCCCGGAGGAGCGTGGACTTCCCCGCGCCGTTGGGGCCCAGGACCGCCACGACCTCACCGCGGCGGACCTCGAGCGAGACCCCCCGGAGCGCCCGGACCGGCCCGTAGGCGACGGCGAGGTCCTCGACCGAGAGCAGCGGCGCCCCGTCCCCGCCGACGCCGGTCGGGCCGCGGTCCCCCGACCCGGCCACGCCCCCTAGGGCTCCGGGACGAAGCTCGGGTAGCGGGCTCCGACGTAGGTCATGACGTCCCCGTCCAGCCGGACCAGCGTGACCTCCTTCTCCGCCCGCCGGGTGTCCGGGTCCATCCGGATCGTCCCCGTGACCCCCTCCCACTCCACGGTGGCCAGGGCCTCGGCGATCGCGGCCGGCTCGGCGCTCCCCGCAGCCTCGATGGCGGCCTTGAGCGCGTGGATCTCGTCGTAGCCCACGCCCACCACCACCGAGACCGGGGGCGAGCCGGTCTCCTGCTCGTAGCGGGCCTCGAACTCCGCGAGGGGCGTGCCCTCGCCGGGGAAGGCGTGGGTCGTGAACACGAACCCGTCCAGGGCCTCGGCGCCGGTCTCGAGGAGCGCGGCGTCGTGGTTCCCGTCGGTCGAGATCACCGGCGTCTCCACGCCCGCCTGGCGGAGCTGCCGCAGGAACACCGGCGTGTCGGGGATGAACATCGGGGTGAAGATCACGTCCGGCTGTGGGTCGAGCCCCGCGATCTTCGTGACCTGCGCGGAGTAGTCCCCGGCCCCGATCTGGTAGGAGTCCTCGCCGATCACCTCGCCACCGCCGCGCTCGAAGGTCTCGCGGAAGTAGCGGGGGAGGTTCGCGGTGTAGGGGATCTCCTCGGAGCCCAGGAGGTAGGCGGTCCGGTAGCCCTGTTCCAGCGCGTACTCCGCCGCGACCGCCCCCTGGACGTTGTCGCTCATCACCAGCTGGTACGCGCAGGGGATGTCCTGGGTGAGCGTGGGGGCCGTGGAGTCTCCGGTGGACTCGGGGATCCCGGCCTGGCAGACCAGCTGGGACTGCGCGAGGAACGAGTCGGCCGTCGTCCCGATCATGTAGACGATGCCCTCGTCGAGGAGCTCCTGCGTGCCCCGGGTCCCGAGCGCGACGTCGTTCTTGTTGTCGCGCGTGAGGAGCTCCAGGGGCCGCCCCAGCACGCCGCCGGCCGCGTTGATCTCCTCGATCGCGAACCGGGCGCCGTCGAGGAGCGGCTGGTCGTAGTAGGCGTAGATCTCGGAGAAGTCCCCCACGTAGCCGAGCACGATCGGCTCGGCGGCCGCGCCGCCTGCGGGGGCCTCCTCCCGCTGGCACGCCGAGGCGAGGAGCGCCACGACCGAGGCCAGGGTGAACGCCTTGCGAAGCATCCGCACCTCCAGCACCGCCCGGGGACGCGATGGTACCCCAGCCCTGGGAGCGCGTGCAACGGACGTTACAGCCTTGCGCGATGTTGCTCCCTTTGGTACTGAATGCTCCACATGCTGGCTGCCGAGGCCGAGGCCACGGTCGGGGAGCTCGTCCTGCGGGCGCTGGGCGACCTCACCCCCTCGGAGCGGCGGGTGGCCCACGTGCTGCTCGCGACCTACCCCACGGCGGGGCTGGAGACCGTGGCGCGCCTCGCGGAGCGGGCCGGGGTGAGTGGCCCGACCGTGATGCGGTTCGTCGCGAAGCTCGGGTTCGCGGGCTTCTCCGAGTTCCAGGAGGCCCTCCGTCGGGAGGTCCAGGCCAGGATCAGCTCCCCGCTCACGCTCTACGGCCGGCGGCCGAGCGGGGAGGGCGGGATGCTCGCCTCGGCGAGGGAGCGGTTCGTGCGGTCGCTGGAGGCCACCTTCCGGGCCGTCTCGCCGGCGGACTTCGAGGCCGTGACCGACCTCCTCGCCGACCCCCGCCGCACCGTCCTCTGCACCGGCGGCCGCCACAGTCAGATCCTGGCGTACAGCCTCTACGCGCACCTCCATGTGCTCCGCCCCGGGACCCGGTTCCTCGGCCCCGGCCCGTCGCCCCGGGTCGACGAGCTCGTGGACGTCGGCCCCCGGACCGTCCTCGCGGTCTTCGACTACCGCCGCTACCAGCGCGACACGATCGAGTTCAGCCTGGCGGCCGCCGAGCGGGGGGCGGCGGTGGTCCTGTTCACCGACCACTGGCTCTCACCGATCGCGGAGGTCGCCCGCCACGTGCTCCCGAGCTCGGTGGAAGCCGCGAGCCCCTTCGACACCCTCGTCCCCGCCCTGGCGCTCGTGGAGGCCCTGGCCGCCGCCCTCCTCATCCGCCTCGGGGAGCGGGCCCGCCGGCGGATGGAGCGGCTCGAGGAGGGCCGGGTCGGGTTCACTTGGGGGGAGGAGGCGCCTCGGGCCCTCGCTCGCGAGGGCGGCGCTGTGGACCGGTAGCGCTCCGGGCAGGTGGCGTACCGCGGCCACGGTCGGGGGCGCCGGTCGGACCGCGGGCGGCGACCAGAACCGATCGCGGAGGCCCGGAGCTACCCGGCCTCCCCCAAACCGTGGAGCCGGCGGGCGTTGCCCGCGAGCACAGCCCGGCCGAAGGACTCGGCCTCCGCGGGGGTCAGGTCATCGCGCTCGACGAACCGCCCGAGCACCTGCTCGAGCGACCGGCGGGTGAGGCGGGCGGCCAGCCAGAACATCTCGGGCTCCCCCGCCTCGTCGGAGCCGTGCATCACCTTGGCCGCGGGCGCCGTCCCCAGGATCACCTCGAGCGCCCACTCCACCATCGACCACCCCCAGGGCACGAGCTCCGAGAGATCGAGGTGGACGTTGGGGAGGACCGACGCGATGTAGGCGGCCTGCGGGATCCAGGGGTAGCCGGTGTGGATCAGCACGATCGGCTGGTGCTGGTGGCGGACGAGGAAGGGGAACAGGTGGACCGGGCTCGCGTGGGCCAGGTCGATGTCGGGGTCCCCGGCCCCGCAGTGGATGTGGAACGGGCGGTCGTGGACCCTGGCCACGTCCAGGGCCCGGTGGAGGAGGAAGTCGCGGACCACCTTCGCCGGGCCCCTGCCCTCCGAGAACCCCTCCATCCGCCACCGGGAGAACGCCTCCGCCGCCTCGGCGGGCGAGGGGTCCCCGACGTCCAGGCCCGACCGGTACGCGATGATCGACTTGTAGGCGACGACCCTCGGGTCCATGGCCGCCGTCGTCGCCTCGTGCTCGACGCCCTGGACCAGGTCGTCGAAGGAACCCTCCCGGTGCCGGAGGATCCAGGGCTCGAGCCGGGCCACGCGGTGGACGGGCGTCCCGGTCGCGGCCGCGAACTCCTCGGGCGGGACCGGCGGCTGCGGGTACCCGTCGTCGGAGAGGATCGCGGTCACGTGCTCCGCGGCGAGGAGCCCCTTCGTGTAGCCGACCGGGTCCCGGCGGAGCGCCGCGTCCCGCGCCGCGGTGACGGCCTCCCGGGTCGGCTCGCACCCGAGGTGCTCGGCGAGCCACCGCCGGAGGGCCATCGCGAGCACGGTCGAGTCCGCGTACCGATCGGCCAGCGGCCAGAGGGCGGGGTCGAGCCGCGAGGAGGACGCGAAGGACTCCCCCATGAACGTGATCCGGGTGTCGAACCCCTCCGAGCCCCGTTCCAGGAGGTCCTCGAGCCGGTAGGGGTGGGTGTGGGCGTCCACCACCTCCGCGTCGGCCAGGTCCACGCGCGCCATCGTTCCCTCCCGCTCGTCGGGCCTCGGATACTACGGACCCCCGGCCCGACCGTCCCGCGGCTCGGGGTCGGGGACGCGCTCGGCGTCGCCGAGGGACCGATAGGGCCCTTGACCTGGGGCGTTGCACGCTCCGTGCTCCTCGGGGCAGGATTAGGGGGTCCTGACAGCGGTGGGGGCGGGCGGTCGGAGGCGGCCGCCCGCCGGAGGGGGGCTGGCAGCGACGGCACCCGCAGACGCTCGCGCACCGCCCGACGACGGTGGCGGCCACCGCGCCCCGGCGCGGTGAGGTATCCGCCTTCTCCCCTGGAACCCCCGGGCCGTCGGACGGACGGCCGTACCGGAGAGGAGGATCGGACGTGCGGAGATACTTGCGGCGTTCGGGCCTGGTCGCGCTGGCCTCGGGCCTGGTACTGGCCCTGGGGCTCGTCCCGGCCGGGGCCCACGGGGGCCCGCCCCCCGACTTCTCGAACGACGACTTCTTCTACGAGCACCACACGCAGCACGGCCCGACCGAGGGCCACCTGCCGGGGTCGCAGGAGAACGTCGAGCTCGTCGGCAAGCTCCGCCTCACGAGCTTCACGAGCGACATCAGCGACGTGTCCGCGCTCCGGGCGTCGAACGGCCGCTGGTACGCCTACCTGGGCGACTGGGGCGCGAAGTGCGAGACCGGCGGGATCCACGTCGTGGACATCACGAACCCCGCCAAGCCCCGCCGGGTCGGGTTCCTCGCGAGCTCGGGCTTCGGGTACCGGACCGAGGGCGTCCAGGCCCTCCACGTGGACAGCCCAGCGTTCACGGGCGACATCCTGGTGGCCAGCAACGAGTGGTGCCGGGTGAGCGGGAACCCGAAGAACATGCCGGGCGGAATCACGATCTACGACATCACCAAGCCCACCGGGATCAAGGTCCTCGTGGACGGCTTCGGCGACTTCGACCTCTACGGGAACCGCGCCAACGAGTCCCACAGCGCGATCGCCTGGGACGCCGGGGACCACGTCTACGCGGCGCTGATCGACAACGAGGAGCTCGAGGACGTCGACCTCTTCGACATCAGCGACCCGCGCAACCCGGTGAAGCTCTCGGAGACCGATCTCCCCGGCGTCACCGTGAACGCCTACGGGAACGAGAAGTTCGCCCACGACCTCGACGTGCTCCAGCGGCCCGACGGGACGTGGCACCTCATGGTCTCGGACTGGGACGCGGGGTGGATCGACGTCGACGTGACGAACCCGTCGAGCCCGACGATCGTCGGCGACTTCGACTACGCGGCCTGTGACCCGGTCGTCGCGACGGCCTGCCCGCCCGAGGGCAACGCCCACCAGGGCGAGTGGATTTCGGACGGCAGCGTGTTCGTCGGGACCGACGAGGACTTCAGCCCGTTCCGGCTGCCGATCACGGTGACCGACGGGCCCCTGGCCGGGCAGGTCTTCGCCGCCGGCGAGTTCGGGTGGACGAAGCCCGTTGCTACCTTCCCCGATGGGAAGGTCAACGGGCCGACGGTCTTCGGCGGCTACGGATGCCCCGACGACGTAGGGGTCATTCCGCCACCCTCAGTGCTGGGGTCTCTGGGTCCCGACGAAGAGAAGATCATCGTGTTCCAGCGGGGGCCGGTGGGCGACCCCAACCATCCCCACGACCCCTGCTTCTTCTCCGACAAGGTCCGGGCCGGAGAGGAAGCCGGCTACGACGTGGTCATCATCGCCAACCACCACGCCGGCGCAGGGGCGGGAGCCTTCCCCGACGCGTTCCTCTGCGGCGGGCAGGGGAGCCCCGTCCACGGCACCGCGGCCGGGCTCTGCGTCGGCCACCGGTTCATGCACGAAGCCTTCGGGACCACCCCGGACTACGCGTTCCCCTACCCCAGCCCGGCGCCGAACGAGCCGGCCGTCGGGACCCTGGGGCCCAGGATCGAGGCGGCCTCGGTGTTCGACGGGTGGGGCTACGCCCGGGTGCTCGACACCTCGACGCCCGGAAGCCCGACCGAGGTCGGCCAGGTCACGATCCCGGAGACCACCGACCCCGCCTTCTCGGTGGGCTTCGGCGACCTCACGGTCCACGAGGTCGAGGTGGCCCGAGGTGACCCCAACGAGGGCGGATCCAACCTGGACGACGACAAGCTCGCGTACTTCTCCTGGTACGCGGGCGGGCTCCGGGTGGTCGACATCAGCGACCCCGCGAACCCGGTCGAGGTCGGCCACTACATCGACCCCGCCGGGAACAACTTCTGGGGGGTGGCCCTGGCGGAGGACAGGAACGGGAACCGGATCGTGCTCGCCAGCGACCGCGACTTCGGCCTGTTCATCTTCCGCTACACGGGCGACATCCCCTAGGGCGGGCAGCGCCCGGCGGCGTGACGCGAGGGGGCGGGCGACCGCCCCCTCGCCGTCCTCAGTACCGCCAGCGGTGGGCGCGGACCACGGCCTCCTCGTCCATCTCGGCGAAGGCCTCGATCTCGCCCCGCCGGGTGGCGAGGAACGCGCCGAACAGGACCTCGCCCATCGCCCCGCGGAGGACCTCCGACCGCTCGAGCTCGGCGACCGCCTCCGCGAGCGAGCCCGGGAGCCGGCGGAGCCCCATCCGCCGGGCCCGGGCCGAGGGGATCGCCGCGGGGTCCTCCGTGGTGGGCTCCGGGAGCCGGAGCTCCCGGGCCAGGCCCTCGGCGCCAGCCGCGAGCACCGACCCCAGCACGAGGTAGGGGTTCCCGGCGCCGTCCACCGGCTTGAGCTCCATGTTCGCGGCCACCGCCCGCTCGCCCACCGAGCCCGCGATGAACCGGAGCGCCGCCTCCCGGTTCTCCCTCCCCCAGCACGCGTGGGCCCCCGACCAGAGGTGCGGCCGGAGCCGGAGGTAGCTCGGGACGCTGGGGCAGGTGATCGCGACGAGGGCCGGCAGCTGGGCAAGGACCCCCGCGGCGAAGGCCTCGGCGGTCCGGGTCATCCCCTCCGGCCCGTCACCGCCGGCGAAGAGGTTCCGCCCGCGCCGGTCCCACAGGCTGAAGTGGAGGTGGCACCCGTTCCCCACCGCGCCCGCGAACACGACCGGCGCGAAGGAAGCGTCGAGCCCGTGGCGCGCGGCCGCCGCCCGGATCGTCTGGCGCACGAGGACCACCGCGTCCGCCGCGGCGACGGGGTCCCGGGCGGGGAACGAGAGCTCGAACTGCCCCACGGAGTACTCGGGGTGGAACTTGTGGAACCCGATGCCCTGCGCCTCGAGGGCCTGGAGGAGGTCGGTGGCGAAGCCGGCGTGGGGGGTGAGCACCTGGGGGCTATAGCCCGGCCCGAGGTGCGCCGGCACCGGGTCGCCCTCCTCCCCGATCCCGGGCGGCAGGCCCGCCCGCCGGCCCAGGAAGAACTCGAGCTCGAACGCCGCCCGGACCGAGATCCCCCGCCGGGCCAGCGCCTCGACCTGCCGCTTGAGGAACGAGCGGGGACAGGCCGGGAACACCTCGCCCTCCTGGTCGAACACGTCGACCGGGGCGAAGGCCCACCCCGGCATCGGTTCGACGGCGACCGCGGCCTCGGGGTCCGGCACCAGCCGGAAGTCCCCCGACGGACCCTCGAACCCCGGCGCCGCCACGATCGCGTCGTTCACCAGGAAGACCGAGAACAGGCTCGACATCCCCACGCCGTGGCGGACGGCCTCCTCGAACCGCCGGAGCGGCACCGACATGAGCCTCGTGACCCCGGCGTTGTCCACGAAACAGCAGGCGACCGCCACCACCCCCCGGGCCGAGAGGTCCCGCACCGCCGCCCGCGCGGCCCGGGCACGGGCGTCGGCCGCCGGGGCCTGCCGCCCCCTCGCGGCGCGGGGCCGCGGGACCCCCTGCCGCCGCGCCGCCGCGCTCCTCGGTCCCGCCGTGCGCCTGCGCTCCGCCATCGTCCCTCCTGTCGTCCGGGGAGGACAGGATAGGGTGAGCGCGGCGGCGGCCCCCGGGGGTTGTGCGCTCCGTCCATCGACCGCGCCGCGCTCCCGTGGTATGCATCGCGCCGCACGCGCGGGAAGGGGGGAAAGATGGACGACGCGGCGGCGCGTCCGGCGGTGTTCGAGCGGAAGGCGTCCGGCCTGGTCCGGGAGGCCGGGACCCTGGACGTCCTCATCTACAACATCAACTTCGTCTCGCTCGGGCTCATGGCGGCGTTCGTGTTCCTGTTCTCGACCGCCTTCTACCCGGGCGCCAACCTCTACCTCACCGCCGTCCTCACGTTCCTGCTGGTGATCCCCACGAGCCTCGTGTTCGCGTTCCTCTCGGCTGCGATGCCGCGCTCGGGCGGGGACTACGTGTGGGTGTCGCGGATCCTCCACCCGGCGCTCGGCATGATGTCGAACTGGAACAGCACGGTGTGGTGGTTCATCTACGGCGGCGTTCCCTCCGCCTTCTTCGCCCAGTTCGGCCTGGCGCCGTTCTTCTCCACCGTGGGCCAGATGGCGGGGATCGGCTGGATGGTGGACCTCGGGGACTGGTTCGTGGGCGACATCGGGACGTTCGTGACCGGGACCGTGCTGATCGCGTTCCTCGTGTTCGCCTTCGCCCGCGGGATGCGGTTCTTCTTCCGCCTCCAGAACGCGCTGTTCTTCTTCTCCCTCGTCGGCCTGGTCCTCACCGCCCTCGTCTGGCTCGTGAAATCCCGCGCCGCGATCCTCGACTCGCTCGGCGCGGGGCTGGGAGAGGATGTGCTGCGGGGCCTGGGGCAGGCGGCCGCGGAGGCTGGGGTCGCGACCGGCGGCCCGTTCAGCCTGAAGTGGACGCTCCTCGCCGGCACCTGGATCTACATCAACCTCGTGTTCAACCAGTCCTCGGCCTACATCGGCGGGGAGGTGAAGCGGGCCTCGCGGCTCCAGCTCTGGTCGATGCCAGCGGCGGCCGTCATCGCCACCGTCTACCTGCTCGTCCTCCTGGCCCTCGCCGACAAGGCGGTGGGCCTGGAACGGTTCGGCCAGCTGGCGGGGACCCAGGGCCTCCTGTTCACGCAGGTCGCGGCGTTCGGCTCGGGGAGCGTGCTCCTCGCGCTCCTGATCCTCCTCCCGTTCGTGTTCCAGAGCTACACGTGGCTGCCGGGGCAGCTCGCGAACGCCTCCCGGAACTTCCTGGCCTACGGGCTCGACGGGGTGATGCCGCGGTGGACCGCCTCGGTCCACCCGCGCTTCCACACCCCGGTGAACGCGCTCGTGCTCGTGGGCGCCGGCTCGGTCGTCGCGCTCTGGGCGTTCGTCACGTTCCCCTACTTCGCGACCCTGGTCGGGATCTTCGGCTACATCCTGGGGTTCATCGTGGTCTCGATCGCGGCCATCGCGTTCCCCTACCGGCTCCCCCAGGTGTTCGAGGCCTCGCCGGTCCGCTGGCGGGCGGGAGGGATCCCCGTGATCTCGATCGTCGGCGCGCTCTCCGTCGTCGCGCTCGTGGTCATGGGCTGGGCGTTCCTCACCGACCCCAGCGCCGGGCTCGTGGGCCGGCCCGAGCTCGTGTGGCTGAACATCGGGATCTTCGTCTCGGGGTTCGCGATCTACTTCGTGGCCAAGGCGATCCAGGCGGCGCGGGGCGTGGACATCTCCGCCGCCTACCGCGAGCTGCCGGTCGAGTAGGCGCCGGCCCGGCTACGGCTCGAGCCGGAGCGCCACCGCCCGGCAGGGGGCGCCGTCGGCGTCGCCCCCGAGGCGGAGCGGCAGGAGGACGAACAGCGGGTCGGGGAAGTCGACGGCCCCGAGGTTCGCGAGGTTCTCGCAGATCGCCCCGCCCGCCCCGAGGACCAGCCGGTGGACGGCGAAGCCCGCGGCCGGATCGGCGGTGGGGTCCGGGGAGAGCGCGTCGATCGCGATGGTGCGGACCCCGCGGGCCAGGACCTCCTCGCAGGCCGCGGGGTCGAGGTAGGGGTGGTCGAGGTAGGCGGGCGTCCCGTACCGCTCCTCGGCCCAGCCCGTGCGGATCGCCAGGATGGCGCCGGGGCCGAGCCGGTCCGCGACCGGTGCGAGCTCCTCCCAGGTGACCGGGGTGCGCGGCGCGTGGCCGCGGACGTCGGCGACCACGCCGGGCCCCACGAACAGGCCGAGGTCGAGGTCCTCCAGGCGCGCCCCCTCCTCCAGGAAGTGGTAGGGCGCGTCCACGTGGGTCCCGGTGTGGGAGCCGAGGGAGAGCGCGAGCACGTTGTAGCCGTGGGTCTCGATCCGGGTGGCCGGCCGCAGGTCGGGGACGGGGTCGCCCGGGTAGACCTGGGTCCGAGCGTCCACCACGAGCGAGAGGTCCACGACCTTCGCGACGCGCACGCGGGGAAGGTACACCGCGCCGCGGGGCCGGGCCCGCCCCCGGCGGCCTACGCTTCGATCCGTGGGCCGGTTCGTGCTCCACGTGGACCTCGACGAGTTCATCGCCGCCGTCGAGATCCTCCGCCGCCCGGAGCTCGCGGGGCGGCCGGTGGTCGTGGGCGGGGACGGGGACCCCACGAAGCGCGGGGTGGTCTCAACGGCGAACTACGAGGCGAGGAAGTACGGGATCCGGTCGGGGATGCCGCTCCGCACGGCCTACCGACGCTGCCCCGAGGCCGTCTTCCTCCCGGTGGACGCCGAGGCCTATCTCGCGGCCTCGCGCGAGGTGATGGCGGTCCTCCGCACGTTCCCCGCGGTCGTGGAGGTCGCCGGGTGGGACGAGGCGTTCCTCGAGGTCCGGACCGACGACCCGGAGGGGCTGGCCCGGGAGATCCAGCGGCGGGTGCTCGAGCGGACCGGGCTCCGCTGCTCCGTGGGGATCGGCGACAACAAGCTCCGGGCCAAGCTCGCGAGCGGGTTCGCGAAGCCGGCCGGGGTGTTCCGGCTGACCCGCGGGGAGTGGGGGCGCGTGATGGACGGGCTCCCCACCGACGCCCTCTGGGGGGTCGGTCGGAAGACCGCGCGGAAGCTCGAGGCCCTCGGGATCCGCACCGTCGGCCAGCTCGCCCGGGCCGACGAGGGGCTCCTGGCCCGCACGTTCGGCCCACGGATCGGGCCTTGGCTCCGGCGCCTCGCGACCGGGGAGGACTCGACGCCAGTGACCGCGGAACCCTACGTCCCGAAGGGGCGGGGGATCGAGCGCACCTACCAGGAGGACGTGGCCGACCCGGGGGAGGTCCGCCGCCTGGTCGCCGGCCTCGCCCGGGAGCTCGCCGCGGAGCTCGCCCCCGAGGGCCGCCCCGCGGTCCGCGTCGTGGTGAAGGTGCGGTTCGCGCCCTTCGACACCCACACCCACGGCGTTCCGCTCCCCGCGCCGACCCTGGACCCGGCCGCCCTGGAGGCCGCCGCCCTCGCCGCCCTCGACCGGTTCGAGCTCGACCGACCGGTGCGGCTCCTCGGTGTCCGCGCCGAGCTCGCCGAACCGGGGCCCGGCGCGCCGCGGGGCCGTGGGCCCGGTACCGAGGGCGCCTCAGCGTAGGGGCAGCGGGATCGCCTCCCCGTCCATGCGGGCGGGGTCGAACTCGATCCCCATGACGTCGAGGATCGTGGGCAGGACGTCCACCAGCCTGATCTCCTGCTGCATCGCTCGCGGGCGCAGGCCGGGCCAGGAGAACACCATGGGGATCCGCTGCACGAGCCGCTGGTGACCCCCGTGGTCGCCGATGACCCCGTAGGTCGTCTCGTCCTTGAGGAGCCCGACCACGTCCGGCCCGTACGGCGCGGCCATCGTGTCCACGAGCTCCTCCCCGTGCGCCGCGAACCACCGCCGCTCGGCGCCCGTCATCCGGTTCGTCCCTCGGAGGACGTAGTCGTCGGCGTCCTCATCGAGGTAGAAGCTGGCGATCACGCCGGGGAGGCCCAGGACGGCGTCCGCCGCCTCGATCCTTCGCGGCGGCGATGTGTCGTGCAGCCAGACCGCGATGTGGGCGTCCTGGTACGAGAACCGCAGGTTGGTGGTGCCGCCCGGAGGCGTGAGCGCGTCCCTGAGCGCCCGGATCGCTGGGCTCGGGTCGAGATAGGCCTCGTCGGCGTCCTGGCCGTAGTACCAGTTGCAGTCCGAACGGAGCGCGAACGAGGACGTGCCGGTGGCGGGGTCGCAGGCGTTGATGTTGCTCCCGACGGTGAACGTGTCGAACCGTCCGTGGAAGCGCCGCCCGGTCTGAGCTGCGTGGTCGGCGGTGAGCACCACGAGGGTCTCGTCGAGCAGCCCCTCGGCCTCGAGCGCGGCCAGGATCCGCCCCACCTGCACGTCCGCGGTCTTCGCGATGAACGGGAGGTGGCGCATCTCCTCCTCGGAGCCCGGCGTGCCCGTCACGCTGTCCTCGGGCCCCCACATGTGCCCGAGCTTGTCGATCCCGCCGAGGCTCACGAGCATGCCGCGCCAATCCGGGTCGTTCTGGATAACGGTGATCGCCGCGTCCGCCGACCATACGTCGCCCCCGAGGTGCGCGGGGTCGAAGCCCGGGACGAACCGGTTCCCGTCCAGGTTGTAGATCCGCCCGGGGAGGATGGTCCCGGTCCCGTACGCGTTCGCCGCCTGCCAGGTCCACCACCGGCTGCAGGGCGTCGCCAGGTCGATGTACGGGGGCACCGGGTTCGGGGCGTTCCCGTTCTCCGGCACCCGCCAGCCGGGCCGCCCGTCGCAGGAGACCGGCGCGGAGCTGCCGCGGATCTGCAGGATGACGTCCTCAGGGTCGGTCGGGTTCCCGTCCGCGGCACTGCTCGTGTGCCCCGCCGTGCACGCGGCGGTCCGCTTCTGCGCGATCGAGACGAACCTCGAGCCCTCTCCGAACTCCGCGTCGAGGTAGTCCTGCAGCTTGAGGTAGCCGCCCGCCTCGATCAGCGCCCGGTACTGCGCGCAGGACATGCTCGAGGTGACGTACATGGCGCCCGGCGGACCGAGTACCCCGTCCACATCCCGGTGCGCTTCGTTGGACCAGCCCATATGCCCCGGGAACAGGCCGCTGGTGATCACGTTGTGGCTGATCACGGTCTCGGCGGCCATGTGCCCGACGATCGCGTGCGGGAAGTTCACGCCCTCCTCCAGGAGGGCGGCGACGTTGTCCATGTCGTACCGCTCGATCGTGTCCGGCCGCAGCTGATCGAGCACCAGGATGAGCACACGCGTCGGCCGGTCGTGCTCGTCCGCCCGGCCCGTGGCGGGCGAGACGAACGACACGGCGACCGCGAGCACCCCCATCAGCGCCGTCGCGCGGCGACGCATGGCGACCTCCTTCCCCCAGGTGCCGGCCGACGGAGCCGCCACGAGGCCCTTCGGCGGCAGACCCCGGCCCACGTCGCGCTCGTCGGCGAACTTCTATCCCCGCCGCCGGGACCCGGTCAACCCGCCCGGGCTGGTCGCGGGCCTCGACGCCGGGGTCGATAGACTCCGCGCGCGATGGCCCGGCCCCTCCGCGTCGGCGTGCAGCTCCCCGAGGTCGAGCGCGTCGTGCGCTGGCCGGAGTACGTGGCGATGGCCCGGGCCGCCGAGGAGGTGGGCTTCGACTCGATCTGGGTGGGCGACCACCTCCTCTACCGCGGCGACGGACGCCCGGAGCGGGGCCCGTGGGACGCCTGGGCCCTCCTCGCCGGGCTGGCCGCGGTGACCGAGCGCATCCTCCTCGGCCCGCTCGTCGCCTGCCTCGCGTTCCACCCTCCGGGGGTGCTGGCCAGGATGGCGGCCACCGTGGACGAGCTCTCCGGCGGGCGCTTGGTCCTCGGGGTGGGGGCCGGGTGGAACGAGGCGGAGTTCCGGGCCTTCGGGATCCCCTTCGACCGCCGCGCGTCCCGCTTCGAGGAGGCCTTCGAGATCGTCCGACGGCTCCTGGGGGGCGAGCGGGTCACGTTCCACGGGAGGTTCCACCGGGTGCGAGACGCGGTCCTCCTCCCCCGCCCGGCGCGGCGGCCGCCGATCATGGTCGGGAGCAGCGGGGAGCGGGTCCTCCGCGCCGCGCTCCCCCACGCCGACGCGTGGAACACCTGGTTCGACCTCTACGGGAACACCCCCGAGGGGTTCGCCCGCGCGAACGAGGCCGTCACGCGGATCGCCCGCGACGTCGGCCGGGAGCCGGCCGCGATCCTCCGGAGCGCCTGCGTCTTCGTGGTCCTCGACCGGAGCGCCCCCGAGCGGCCCATCGAGGTGCCCCCGCTCGAGGGCAGCGCCGAACGGATCGCCGCCGGCCTGCGGGAGCTCTCCGAGGCCGGGGCAGACGAGGCGATCCTGGTCGTGAGCCCGATCACGGAAGCGTCGATCCGCCGGCTCGGCGAGGTCCTCGCGGCCCTGGGCGCTCGATAGCCCCCGCACCCGCCCCAGCGCCCCGCTCGACGATCTAGGGGGTGAGGTACGGACGGTCGGGCCTCGGGACCTCCTCGACGGAGTCCGCGGTGACGATGACCTCCCGCCCGAGCGGGAAGATCTGGCCCCGGACCCGGACCCAGTCGTTCTCGTCGAACCTCCCGGGGGTCACGTTCACCACCCGGACCTGGACGACCGTGGCGTCGGCCACGCAGCAGGTGATGACGTAGCGGGTGAGCAGCAGCTCGTCGGCCGGGGTGTCGGGGTTCCGGACCACGAAGCCCACGAAGTCGACCTGGCTGCCGGCGCGCTTCGCGAGGAGCTCCGATCCCTCGTCGGAGGTCTGGCCGGCCGCCACCATGAGCAGGGTGATGTCGCTCGTCTCGTCGAACGCCCCGTAGAACGTCTCGAGCCTCGTGGCCGAGAACCTCGCCTTCCGCGGCGCCGAGAACGCCCCCAGGGTCGCCGGCGGCGAGGCCATCACGACCACCACGGGGAGCACCAGCAGCGCCATCACCACGGCCTCGCGTCGGCGCAGCGGTTCCGGGGCCTTCCCCCGCGCCGCGGAGAGCCGACCGAGCGCCGTCGCCGTGAGCACCACCGCCCCCACGGGTGCGATCCACGCGGTCCGGTCCGACAGGTACAGGTTCACCCTCCCGGAGAGGATCAGGAACCAGAACAGCGAGGCCCAGGCCGCCAGGACCAGCCCGCCGGCCACCCTGGCCTGGCTCCAGACCCGCTCCCGGCGGACCCGGCCGGCCCCGGCGCCCGGCTCGCCCAGGACCGGCTCGAGATCGAGCGTCCGGCTCATCCCGACAGCACCCGGATCCACATCGTGGCCACCAACGTGACCGCCCCGGCGGTCACCACGATCGCCCGCAGGACGTGCCGGCGGAACGTCCCCGCGTACATGGCGCCCAGCTTCAGGTCGACCATCGGGCCGAAGACGAGGAAGGCGAGCTGGGACGCCGGTCCGAACTGGGTGAAGGAGGCCGCGATGAAGGCGTCCGATTCCGAGCAGAGGGAGAGGATCGCGGCCACCCCCATCAGCAGCGCGGCGTCGAGGATCGGCACCGAGGCCAGCCGGCCGATGACGCCCTGGGGCAGGAACGTCTGGACGAGCGCCGCGACGGTGGCCCCGAGGAGCAGGTAGCGGCCCATGAACAGGAAGTCGTTCCCCGCGTGGACGAAGAAGGTGCGCCACCGGGGTTCGGGGCGACCGAACGAGACGCGCTCCCGCTCCGCCCCCTCGACCGTCCGGAGCAGCTCATGCGTGGGGCGCCCGCCCAGCACCCATCCGACCGCCATCGCGACGAGGAGCCCCAGGCCGAAGCGACCCAGGACCATCACCGGGAGCGGTCCCCGTCCCCGGTACGCGACGAACGTGGAGGCGACCACCACGGGGTTCACGATCGGCGCGGCGAGCATGAACGTGATCGCCGCCGAGGGGGTGAGGCCCCGCAGCATGAGACGCCGGGCGACCGGGACCGAGCCGCACTCGCAGATCGGGAAGGCGATCCCGGCGAGCCCGGCCGCCGGCAGCTGCAGCGGACGGGGGAGCGTCGCCAGCCGCTCCAGGGCGCCGACCGGGGCGAAGACCCCCACCGCCGCCGCCGCGACCGCTCCCACCGCCACGAACGGCAGCGCGGAGATCAACAGGGACCCGAAGACGATCAGGAACGTCTGGACCCAGCCGACCCGCGCTGGCTGGAGCACCCGGATCGCGAGGCCGACGGCGGCCAACCCGCCGACCAGCCCGAGGGCGATGGCCGGCGTGAGGGACGTCCGGCCCTCGGTCCCGGCGCGGCGGTGGGCGGCCGTCGCCATCAGCAGTACCTCGCGAAGGAGACCGCGAAGGCCTGGAAGGCATCCGCGACGAGCGGTGCGCCGTCGGGTCCCTCCACCTCGAGGAGCGCCTCCTGCGCCACCCCGCCGGTCACCCCGGCCCTGG
>DATMBJ010000019.1:0-22922 GCA_035559315.1 Actinomycetota bacterium | reverse complement strand
GCCGCGGGGTCGTAGACGGCCCGCCTCGCGCCCTCCCGGTCGCCGCGGGCCGCGAGGACCAGGGCGAGTTCCGAGGCCGTCCAGGCGACGAGCGACCGCTCGCCGAGCTCCCGGCACATCCGGAGCGCCTCGCGGAGGTCGCCCTCCGCCTCCTCCAGCCGGCCGGCGAGCCGGAGGGCCGCGCCCCGGTCCCCGGTGGCGCTGGCGAGCTCCCACCGGGCCCCGAGGTCGCGGAACCCCCGCATCGCGGCCGAGGTCTCCTCCAGGGACTCGTCGAGCCGGAGGAGCCGGCGGAGCGAGTTCCCGGCCCGCTCGCGGGCCACGGCCGTGGTGAACGGGTCGTCGCGGGCCAGGCCGATCGCGAGGGCCTCGCGGGACCGAGCCAGGGCCTCCTCCTCGTCGTCGACGAGCGAGATCACGGCGGCGAGGCCGACCAGGGCCCGCGCCTCCCCCCACGGGTCGCCCACCGGGTTCGCCCGCGCGGTGGCGAGGGCCTCCTCGAAGAGCTCCCGGCACCGGTCGAGCTCGCTGGTCCAGTAGGGCGCCCACGCGGCCATCAGGAGCGTCCGGGCCAGCGTGAAGGGCTCGCCGAGCCGACGGGCGGCGCGGAGGGCCCGGTCGAACAGCGGCCCGGCCCGGCCGGGGTCACCCCGCGCCGTGAGGTGGACGTCCGCGAGGAACCTCGAGGCGTGGGCCTCGACCTCGAGGTCACCCGCGCCCAGGGCGAGCGCCCGCTCCAGCGCGCGCTCGGCGGCGTCGAACTCCCCGAGCCAGTAGCGGGCCTCGCCGATCCCGGAGAGGATCCAGGCCTCGCGTCGCCCCCAGGAGGCCTCGGGGCCGCAGAGGTCGAGGGCACGGCGGTAGAGATCCACCGCGGCCTCCGACTCGATCCGCCGGCGCGCCAGGTCGGCGGCCCGGACCAGGGCGTCCACCGCCCGCTCCGCGAGCGCCCGGTCCCTGGGATCGAGGTCCAGCGAGGCACGGGCGGCCTGCTCCAGGTGGTACGCGACCGTGCGGGGCTGGCGCCGCCCGTCGTCCCCGGCCAGGCCCTCGGCCACGGCCAGGTGCAACCGCCGGCGCTCGCGCTTGGGCAGGCTGTCGTAGGCGACCACGCGGAGCACGTCGCTGCGGAACCGCCACACGCCCGGCCGCTCGTCGTCCCGGACCAGGATCTCCTCGTCCTCGAGCTCCCGCAGGACCGCGGGCTCGGGCTCGGCCGCGAGCGCCAGCTCCGAGAGCTGGAACGCCGCGCCGGGGAAGATCGAGGCCCGCCGGGCCAGGTCGCGGGCGGCCGGCGAGAGGTGGTCGAGGCGGGACGCCACGACGGCCTGGACGGTTGGGGGGAGGGCGCCCGCCACCTCGGTCCGGCCCTCGTGGAGGAGCATCCCGGTGATCTCCACGATGAAGAGCGGGTTGCCGCCGGCGTGCGCCGCGATGCGCTCGGCCAGGCCGCGGTCCAGCCCCTCGCCAGCCCGGAGGGCGAGCTCCGTGGCGTCGGCGGCCTCCAGCGGCTCCACCCAGAGCGTGACCGCGTCCGGCAGCCCGCCGGCCCAGCCCGGGCGGGCCTCGAGCAGCTCCCACCGCCCCGCGCAGACCACGAGCAGCGGCACGCGGCGGGCCTCCCGCACGAGGCCCTCCAGGAGCTCGAGCAGCTCGCTGGTCGCGCGATGGGCGTCCTCGAGCACCAGCACGACCGGCCCCGACGCCGCGAGGCCCCGGAGGAACGCCGCGAGGCCCGCGCGGAGCTCCCCCACCGCCGCCCGGTGATCGAGCTCCGGCCGCCGCTCGATCCCGAGCGCCAGGCCGAGGCGGCCGGCGGTGAGGTCGACCTCGTCCCCGGCGACGGCCCCGGCGACCGCCTCGCGGAGCCGGGCGGCGGCGTCGGCCGCCGTCCCGTCCACCCCGGTCGCGCACGCGATCATGCTCGCGACGGCGCCGAACGGGGCTCCCTCCTCGAACGGGTCCGCCCGGCCGCTCAGGACCCGGACGCCCTCCGGCAACCTGGCCAGGAACTCGTCGAGGATCCGGCTCTTGCCGATGCCCGGCTCGCCCAGGAGGGTCACCAGATGGGCCCGCGACCGCTCCGCCACCCGCTCGAAGGCGTCGAGGAGCAGGCGCACCTCCTGCCGTCGGTCGACCAGCGGGATCGTGCGGCGGGAGGTCCCGGGCGCGAGCCCCTGGGCGGGGAAGGCCGTCACCGGGCCCGGGAACCCGCGGGCCCGCACCTCGCGCGGGGGCCCGTAGGACACGGCGTGGGCCGTGAGCGCGTGGGTGGCCTGGGAGACGAGCACCTCCCCCGGCTCGGCGGCTGCCTGGAGGCGGGCGGCCAGGTGCACCTCCGCCCCCAGCACGATCCCCCGGTCGTTGGGGCCGGCGGCGAGCGCCACGGGCCCCGTGTTCACCCCCACCCGCACCAGGAGCGGGCGCTCGAGCCCCAGGGACCTCCCCAGCCGCTCGCTCTCCTCCGCGACGGCGAGGCCAGCGCGGACCGCGCGGAGCGCGTCGTCGTCGTGCGCGTGGGGGAGCCCGAAGACCCCGAGCACCGCGTCGCCCGCGAAGCTCTCGACCCTCCCCCGGTGCCCCACGACCTGGTCCGCCACGACCCGGTAGAAGGCGGCCATCACCTCCCGGAGCCGCTCGGGGTCGAGGCTCGCCGCGAGCTCGGTGGACGACGCCACGTCCACGAACAGGAGCGTGACCACCCGTCGCTCGTCGGCGGCCGGGAGCTCGGCGGGCGTCCCGCACGCCGCGCAGAACCGGGCCCCCGCGGGGAGGGGGGCGCCGCAGCGCGCGCAGGTCCCGACCATGCGGGAAGCATAGGCGCCGACGCGGACCTTCAGGACCGGGCGTACTCGATCAGCGAGAGGACGTTCCCGTCGGGGTCCTCGAACGTGACGAACCGGGCGAACCCGGGGACCTCGCCCGCGTGCTCGTGGAACCGGACCCCCCGCTGCTCGAGGGTCCACCGGGCCGCCTCGACGTCGTCCACGGCGAACACCGCGGTCCCCCCGGCCGGGGTGGGGCGATCGTCTACCCGACCGTGGATCGCGAGCCGGACCGGCCCCGCGTCGAACTCGGCCCAGGCGTCCCCGTCGCGGCGGAGGAGCGGGAGCCCCAGGACGTCCCGGTAGAAGGCGACCGCCCGCTCCATGTCCCGGGCCCAGAAGTAGACGTGGTCGAGGCCGCGGAGCACCGGGCGGAGTCTACCGGAGGCCCGGGCGGGCCCAACGCCCCTGCCGACGGGGGCCAGGGGTCCCGGGCCAGCGCGCCGAGGGCGCGGTTCACTCCCCGCGTACCCCGAGGGAAGGAGGCGCGATGGACGGGACCCCCAGGACGCGGCGTCCGGGCTCCCCCGGGGCCCGACCCGTGGTGGCGGCCGTGGTGCTGATGCTCGCCGGCGGGCTCGCGATCACCTCGGCCGCCCTGCTCCGCGAGCCCGCCGCCCGGGCCGAGCGGGTGCGGACCTACGAGCTCACGATCCAGGCCGCCGACATCGACTACGGGGGCGGGAACGTGTGGCACGCCTGGACGTTCAACGGCACCGTCCCCGGCCCGACCCTGCGGGTGAAGGTCGGCGAGGTCCTCCGGGTCCGCGTGCGGAACGAGCTGGACCTCGTGCACAGCTTCCACACCCACCTCACCAACTACGCGTTCGAGATGGACGGGAGCCAGGCCAACGTCGTCACCGGGCAGGGGACGGGGAGCATGATCCCGCCCGGCGGGGAGTACACGTACGAGTTCCGTCCCACGACGCCCGGGATCTTCTACTACCACTGCCACTCCGCGGACGGAGGGCTCACGATCACCCAGCACATCCTGCAGGGGCTGTACGGCGCGATCATCGTCGAGAACCCCGACGAACCCCCGATCCGGCAGGAGGTGCTGTTCATGGCGGAGATCGGTCACGAGACCGAGGGCGACGTCCCCGCCTTCATCATGAACGGGCTGGGGCTCCCCGGCGGGGAGGCGACCCTGGAGCGGATCTACGAGGAGGGCGGCGTCGAGGCGGTCCGGGCCCAGCTCGGGAAGACCGTGCCGTTCTTCGAGGCCACGGTGGGGGAGCCGATCGAGCTCCACGTGATCAACATCGGGAGCCTCGAGCACACGCTCCACATCCACTCCGCGACCCACACCTCGCTCGGGGTGCTCGGTGGGCGGCCCTGGCCCGCGAACGTCGTGCCGCTCCCCTCGGGGGCGGCGGACACCCTCCTGGTGGACTTCAGCCGGCCCGGCCTGTGGCTGTTCCACTGCCACGTCGTGCCCCACGCCGACGGCGGGATGATCGGGGTCTTCCCCGTCACGGAGCCCGAGCAGGGGTGAGCCCCTCCGCACGGTCCGCCTCCCGTGATCGGAGCGGCGCCGGGACGCGGCTCGCCCCGGCGGCCCGGGGGCCCGCGCGGAGGGGTCCCCGGGGCCGGGGCCCTACCCCTCCCTCCGGAGGATCCGGGCCTTCTGCTCCTCGAACTCCTCCTGCGTGAGGACGCCCCGGTCCCGGAGGTCGGCGAGGCGCTGGAGCTCGCTCGCCACCGAGGGAGCCCCGGGCGACGCCCCCCGCATCATCCGCTGCTGGTTCAGCTCGCCCTGGTGGTAGATCGTCGTCTGGACCCCCTCCGGGTCCCGGATGTCGGAGAAGACCTGTCGTCCGTGCTCGCCGGCGGACTCGATGATGAGGTCCCCGGCCCCGATGATCCGCTCGAACACGCCCTGGTGGAACCGCACGTCGTTGATGGCCTCGAGGGGGATCTCCATCGAGGCCTTGGCGATGAGCCCCTCCCGGTGGATCACCCGGTCGCTCGTCACCACGAAGTGCGAGGTGGCCCACCGGACGACGGCCCGCACCGGGTAGGCGAGGAGCACGAGGATCCCCGCCGCGACGACCAGCCAGAGGAGGGGGTCGTGGAGGGATCCCTCGGGGAGGCGCGGCAGGAGGAACGCCCACCCGCCCACGACCAGGAGCGTGACGAACCCCGGCCCGACCAGCGCGATCCAGTGGGGGCGGAGGTCGAGCACCAGCTCCTCCCCCTCGACCAGCAGCCTGCGCGGGAAGGCCACGGCGCGGACGGTACCGCGGCGCGTCGGCCCCGGCAAGGAGGCCCGGCGGCCCGGGGAGGCCCCGGCCGCACCGGTCAGGCGGGGTCCAGGTGCTCGACCTCGCCGAACGCGACCACCGCGGTCCCCTCGCCGGTCTCGAGCACGAGCCCCCCGTCCTCCCGCACGTCGACGGCCACGCCCTCCACCGTCCGCCCCCGGGTGGTGGTGGCGCGGACCCGACGGCCCAGGGTGGCCGAGACGCTCCGGTAGGCGGCGAGGACGGCCCCCACGAAGGCGGGGTGGGCCGGCTGGTAGCGAGGGCGGAAGGCGCGGAGGAAGCCCGCGAGCACGGCCTCGGGCTCCACGTCCCCCACCCCGGCCGCGCCGGGGATCCCCGCGGGCGGTTCCCGGAGGTTGATGCCCACGCCCAGGACCACGTGGGCGAGCCGCTCCCCGTCGACCAGGGACTCCGCGAGGATCCCCCCGGCCTTGGCCCCGGCCACCAGGAGGTCGTTCGGCCACTTGCACATCACCGCCGCGCCTCCCGCCTCGCGGCACCCCTCCGCCGCCGCCACCCCGGCGAGGAGGGGGATGAGCCCGACCCGGCCCGGGGGGAGCCCCGCGGGGCGGAGGACCAGGGAGAACATGAGCGCGGCGCCCGGCCGGTCCACCCACGACCTGCCCAGGCGTCCTCGGCCGGCGGTCTGGTGGCCGGCGGCGACGAGCGTCCACTCGGGGGCCCCCGCCCGCGCGAGCTCGAGCGCGAGGTCGTTGGTCGAGCCCACCTCGTCCTCGTAGCGGACCGGGGCCTCGAGGCCGGCCGCGGCGAGGGCACGGCGGAGCGCGTCCTCGGAGAGCACGGTGGAAGTTTGACCCTCCCGCCGCCGGCCCGCATCATGTCTCCGTCCCGTGGCCCGACCTCGCGTCCTCGTCGCCAACCGCGGAGAGATCGCCTGTCGGATCATCCGCACCTGCCGGGAGCTCGACCTCCCGACGGTCGCGGTCTACTCCGACGCGGACCGCGACGCGCTCCACGTGGAGATGGCCGACGCGGCCTACCGGATCGGCCCGCCGCTCCCCGCCGATTCCTACCTCTCGATCCAGGCGATCCTCGACGCCTGCCGGCGGTCGCGGGCCACGATGGTCCACCCCGGCTACGGGTTCCTCTCGGAGCGGGCGGCGTTCGCGAGGGCGGTCCGGGAGGCCGGCCTCACCTTCATCGGCCCGCCCGAGGACGCGATCGAGGCCATGGGCGACAAGGTCGCCGCCCGGAGGATCGCGGATCGCGCGGGGGTCCCGATCATCCCCGGGACCCGGGAGCCCGTGGACGTCCGCCAGGCCCGCCGGGAGGCCGAGCGGATCGGCTTCCCCCTGGTCGTGAAGGCCGCGTTCGGCGGGGGCGGCAAGGGGATGCACGTGGTCCGGGACGGCGCGCACCTGGAGGAGGCCCTCCGGCGCGCCGCCCGCGAGGCCAGGGCCTACTTCGGCCGCCCCGAGGTGTTCCTCGAGCGGTACGTGGAGCGGGCCCGCCACGTCGAGGCCCAGGTGCTGGCCGATGCCCACGGCACGGTGCTGTTCCTCGGCGAACGGGACTGCACGGTCCAGCGCCGCCACCAGAAGCTCGTCGAGGAGACCCCCTCCCCCGTCGTCGACGAGGCCCTCCGGACCCGGATCGGCGAGGCCGCCGTCGCTCTCGCCCGGGAGACGGGATACGTGAACGCCGGCACCGTCGAGTGCGTGGTCGACGAGGACGGGTCGTTCTACTTCCTCGAGATGAACACCCGCCTCCAGGTCGAGCACACCGTGACCGAGATGGTGACCGGGCTCGACCTCGTCGCCCTGCAGATCCGGATCGCCATGGGCGAGCGGATCGACCACCTCGGCCCGTTCTCCCCGCGCGGCCACGCGATCCAGTGCCGGATCAACGCCGAGGACCCCGCACGGAACTTCCTCCCGGGCCCCGGGCGCATCGCGCGGTACCGGGAGCCCGCGGGCCCCTTCGTCCGCGTGGACTCCGGGGTCCGCGAGGGGAAGGTGATCCCCGGGGAGTACGACTCGCTGTTCGCGAAGCTCGTGGTCTCCGCGGAGGACCGGGACCGGGCCCGGCGTCGCATGCTCCGAGCCCTCGGAGAGTTCGTCGTCGAGGGGATCCCCACGACGATCCCGCTCCATCGCTGGATCCTCGGCACCCCGGAGTTCCGGGAGGCGCGGCACACCACGACCTGGCTGGAGCGGGCCATCCGGGGCGCCGGCCTCCGCCCCCAGCTCGACCTGGCGCCGAGCGAGCCGCCGGCCCGCGGGCCGCTCCCCGCGGACATCGTGATCGAGGTGGAGGGGCGACGGGTCCCGGTCCGGATCTTCGACGAGCGTCGGGCGGTCCCCCCCCGGTCGCCCGCGGCCCACGCCGCGCGCGCCGAGCACGTCCACGGCGAGATCCGGGCGGAGATGCAGGGGACGATCCTCAAGGTCCTCGTGGAGAAGGGCCAGGAGATCGAGGCCGGCGACGTGATCTGCATCCTGGAGGCGATGAAGATGGAGAACCACGTCGCCTCGCCCCGCGGGGGGATCGTGACCGAGCTGCCGATCAAGGCCGGGCAGGTCGTGCAGACCGGCCAGGTCCTCGCGGTCATCGACTGACGAGGTCTCAGGCGCCGGCGCCCACGGCCCGGCGGAGCGGGGACCGCCCCTCGGCTTCCTCGCCGGGCGGCGTCTCGTCCTGCTCGCCGGGCGGCGCCTCGTCCTCCTCGCCGGGCGGCGCGGGCGGGAGCAGGAGGGCGAAGGCGGTGCCCGTGGGCCCGCTGCGCTCGATCCACAGCTTCGCCCCGATCGCCTCCGACAGGCTGCGGCAGATGTACAGGCCGAGCCCGATGCCCCCGACCCGTCGGGTGGAGGACTGGTCCCCCTGGAAGAACCGCTCGAAGACCCGCTCCCGGTGCTCGGGGGGGATCCCCGGACCCTCGTCCTCCACGGTCACCAGCACGCCCTCGGGGCGCCCCTCGATCCGGACCGTGACCCGGGTGTCGGGCGGCGAGTACTTGAGCGCGTTCTCCACGAGGTTCGAGAGGATCTGGTGGAGCTTGCCCTCGTCCGTCCGGACGCGGTCCACCCCGGGTTCCAGGCGGACGTCGAACGTGTGCCCGTGGGCCCGGGGGCGGAGCTCGTCGATGACGTGATCGACGACCTCGGGGAGCGAGACCCAGGAGACCGCCCTCCGCTCGGCCCCGGACTCGAGCCGGGCCACCACGAGGAGCTGCTCGATCAGCCGCCGGAGCCGATCCCCCTGGCGGTCGGCGGCCTGGAGGAACGAGCGCCGCTGGTCCTCGGGGAGCTCGGCGCCGAGCTGGAGGAGGGTCTTGAGGTACCCCTGGATCGAGGTGAGCGGCGTGCGCAGCTCGTGGGAGACGACGGCCACGAAGTCGTCCTTCATCCGGTTCAGCTCGGTGAGGCGCTGGAGGGATCGCTCGAGGCTCGCGATCAGCCGGGCGTTCTCGAGGGAGACCGTCGCGCCCCAGTACACCGCGGCCACCGGGAGCAGCACCAGCGGGATCAGCCAGGTGCTCCGCTCGGCCGCCACGACCACGATCGGCGAGAGCGCGAGGAGCGCGGCGGCCGTGGCCGCCTGGAAGAGGAGGTCCCGCCGGAGGTAGCGGAGGACCGGCTGTCCCTCCGCGAGCGCGAGCGCGATCCCGGTGAGCGCGTCGTTGGCCACGAAGAACGTGGCCGCCGACGCGGCCACCCTGAGGAGGTTGTCGCCGGCCACGACGTCCTCCCCGTGGAAGGCGGTGACGCCGCCGAGGAGCAGGTAGACGGCGCGCGCGGCGCCCACGGAGAGCGTGTACTGGCCGACGTTGAACAGCGCCTTCCAGGCGGGCTTGCGGTGGGTGAGGTCCGCGATGGCGGAGGCCACCGCGAGGGAGAGGGCGGCGATCCGCCCGCCGAAGCCGAGGAGCAGGGCGAACGCGAACGTGGTGGAGGTCGAGACCTCCTCGACCTCCGACGCGCGCGGGACCCGGATCGGCAGCAGCTCCGCGGCCACCAGGAAGACCGAGAACCACCAGAACGCGCTCGGCGCGAGCCGGACGTCCCCGATGGGGACCGTGGAGGCGAACCAGGCCAGGAGCGACAGGCCCGCCCCCGAGACGAGCGCGACGTAGACCTCGACCGGCCGGAGCCGTCGGAGCCTCATGCCTCCAGTCATCGGCTCGCGGGCCCCGAGGGTGAAGCCCCTTCGGTGAGATGGGGGTCGGTAGGAGGGCCGACGCGCCCGCCCGGTCGCGGCGGAGGGAGCCCCGCCGCGCCCCGTGGAACGACGGAGCCCCGGGCGGGCCCGGGGCTCCGGCGCATCAGATCTTCACGCGGCTACCACTTCCTGCCGGCGCCGAGCACGAGGACGAGCGCGGAGATGGCCGTCAGGGCGTAGCCGAGGCGGTAGAGGCGCTTCCTCACTCCTTCACCCCCTTCGCGGCTCGCCGGGCATCCGGCGGTTCGCCTCTCCGACCCGTCGGTGCGCCGGCTGTTCCTCACCCTGGTATCGGCATCCCGGGGGGCCACCTTGACCCCGAGGGGCCGCGATGCGGCCACGAAGGTACCGGTGGCTAGGCCGTCGGCGCTTCGGGCATCCGGGCGTTTTCCACGCCCCCCACGTCGGGGGGCCGGAGGGGCCTGCGTCGTAGGCCGGTCGGGGGATGGGGCGGACGCGGCGGGGGATGGCGCGGCCCGTCGGGGGATGCTACTCATGTCCGCGCCCGGCCCGGCCGATGCCTCCTCCCGGGAGGACCAATGCTGCTCGTCGTCTTCGTGGGGATCGCCGTCCTGCTGGTGCCGGTGTTCCGGGGCCGGCTGCTGCGCCTCGCCGAGCTCCGGCTGCGCGGGATGCCGCTCCTCGCGGCCGCCCTCGGGATCCAGCTCTGGGTCCTCACGATCGCACCCGGGCCGCGGTCCACGGCCCGCGAGGCCGCCTACGTGGCCTCCTACGTGCTGGCCATCGCGTTCCTGGCCCTGAACCGGCGGGTGCCCGGGCTCTGGCTGGTCGCGGTGGGGGGCGCGATGAACCTCCTCGCGATCGTCGCCAACGGCGGGGTCATGCCCGCCGCGGCCCACGCCCTGGCCCGGGCCGACCTCCCCCTCGAGCCGCCGCGCTTCTACACGAACTCCGTGCTCCTCGAGGACCCGAAGCTCATGTTCCTGGGCGACATCTTCGCCGTCCCGGCCTCCTGGCCGCTCTCGAACGTGTTCAGCGCGGGCGACGTCTGCATCGCGCTCGGGGCCGCGGTCGCGATCCACCGGGCCGCCGGCTCCCGCCTGATCCCCTCGGGGACCGGGCAGTTCGTCGGGCTCCTCCGCGAGCGGAGCTACCTCCGGCTCTGGGTGGCCCAGGGGATCTCGAACCTCGGCGACTGGGTCTACGCCCTCACCGTCGCGGCCACGCTCTCCGAGCGGGTCGGCGGGCCGCAGCTCGCGACCACGCTCTCGCTCCTCCTCGTCGCGCAGGTCGCGCCGGCCGCGGTGTTCGGGCTGCTCCTCGCCGGCCCCCTCGTGGACCGGCGGTCGCGGCGTGGCCTGATGATCTCGGCCGACGTGGCCCGGGCCCTGGCCGTGGCGTCGCTGCTCGTCCCCGACGAGCCCACCCTGCCGCACTTCGTGCTGGTCGCCGTGGCGCTCGGGCTGTTCGGCGCGGCCTTCCAGCCGAGCCTCATGGCCTCGATCCCCAACGTGGTCCCCGAGGGACGGGTCGTCGCGGCCAACGCGATGGTCGGGGCCACCTACCACCTGGCGGTGATGGTGGGGCCGGCGCTCGGCGCCTTCCTCGTGTCCACCCTCGGCCCCCGGACGGTGTTCGGGCTGAACGGCCTCTCGTTCGCCCTCTCCGCGTCCCTGATCGCGGGCGTCCGCCTCCCTCGGCCGGACCGCGCCGCGGAGCCGGAGGGCTCCCCCGTGCGGGACCTCGTGGAGGGGATGCGCTACGTGGCCGCGACGCCGCTGGCCCGGGCGGTGCTCGTGGTGACCGGCCTCGTGATGCTCGCGGCGGCCACCAAGGCCCCGCTGGAGCCGCTGTACGTCCGGGACGTGCTCGTGCCCGGCGCCGGCTTCGCCGAGCGGGCCCGCGTCCTCGGCCTGGTCACCACGGCCTGGGGTCTGGGCATGCTCCTGGGCTCGGTGGCCGCCCCCGCCCTCGCCCGCCGCTGGCACCGGGAGCGGCTGTTCCCGGCCTCGATCGCGGTGGTGGGGATGGCGATCCTGGTCGTCTCCCGCACCCGGGACTTCCAGACCGTGCTCCTGGCATGGCTGTTCGCCGGGGCCGCCAACTCCCTGGGGAACGTGTCCTACGAGTCGCTGCTCCAGGAGCGGACCCCCGACGGGCTCCGCGGGCGGGTGTTCGCCGCGTCGGAGGCCGTCCTGGACGGCGCCTACCTCGCCGGCGCCTTCGCCGCCGGGTTCCTCGGGGCCTGGCTCGAGGCGCCCGGCGCGTTCGTGGTCTCGGGGACCCTCCTCCTCGCGGCCGCCGCCCTGGCCCGGTTCACGATCCCCGCGCCGGAGGTCCCGCGTCCGGTCCCGGCGGCCCCGCCCGACGCCGCGCCGGAGGCTCCCGCGGCCCTGCCCGAGGAGGCCTGAGCGCTCCGACCGCGGGCGCCCGCCGCACCGAGACCGACGGCGGGGCTCAACCCCCCGGCGCGCCCCAGGCGTCGCGGCCGGTCACCCGGAAGCCGGCGTCGTGGATCCCGTAGTTCCGGTTCACGGAGACCAGGAGCGCGGTGAGCGGCTCGACGAGCCGGGCCATCGAGAGCGGGCCGGCGTCCACCCACCGCAGGTTCGGGATGTCCTCGACGAGCGCCCCCACCGCGGCCTTGGCCTCGGGGTCCCCCCCGCAGACGAACACGTCGGACTCGACGGGCCGCTCGAGGTCCTGGAGGGCCTCGGCGGCGATCGTGTGGAACGCGGCCACGAGGCGGGGCCCGTCGCCGAGGACCGCCCGCGCCTGCTCCGCGGCCGAGCCCTCCCAGGGGCGGACCACCTGCCACGCGGGGCGTCCCACCGCCGTGGCGAGGGGGACCGTCGCGTCCACCACGATCCGCCCGGCGGGGAGGTGCGGCTTGAGCGAGCGGTAGATCTCGGCCTGCCCGGCGAAGGGCACCGTCACCACGACCAGCTCGGCGGCGGCCGCCGCCTCGCCGTTCTCCGTCCCGTCCACCGACGCCTCGCCCCGGAGGACCTCCCGGGCGCGGGCCGCCGCGTCCGCCCCCCGCTCCGCCGACCGCGAGCCGATCGTCACGCGGTGCCCGGCCCGGGCGAGCCGGAGCGCGAGCCCGAAGCCCTCCGCGCCGGTCCCGCCGATCACCGCGACGTGCACGCCGCGAAGCCTACACGCCCGGGGTCGGTCCCGAGGGGCCGGCCCGCAGCGCGGGGACCGCCCGCCTACCGGTTCGGCCGGTACTCCCCGAACACCCGGCGGAGGGCGTCGGAGACCTCGCCGAGCGTGGCCCGGGCCCGGAGCGCCTCCTTCATCGGCGGCAGCAGGTTGGTCGACCCCCTCGCCGCCTCCTCGACGGCGGCGAGGGCCCGCTCCACGGCCGCCGCGTCCCGCTCGGCCCGGAGCCGCCGCACCCGCTCGACCTGCCGGGCCGCCTCCGCCTCGTCCACCCGGAGGATCTCGGGCGGCGGACCCTCCTCCTCGACGAAGCGGTTCACCCCGACCACGACGCGCTCGCCCGACTCGATCCCGCGCTGGATCCGGAAGGCCGCCTCGTGGATCTCGTCCTGGTAGAAACCGGCCTCGATCGCCGCCACCGCCCCGCCCATCCCGTCGATCTTGTCCAGGTAGGCCCAGGCCCGCTCCTCGATCTCGTTGGTGAGGGCCTCCACGAAGTACGAGCCGCCGAGGGGGTCGGCGGTGTCGGGGACGCCGGACTCGTAGGCGATGATCTGCTGGGTGCGGAGGGCGATCTTGGCCGCGCGCTCCGTGGGGAGCGCGAGGGCCTCGTCGTAGGAGTTCGTGTGGAGCGACTGGGTCCCGCCGAGGACCGCGGCGAGGGCCTCGAGGGCGGTCCGCACGATGTTGTTCTCCGGCTGCTGCGCGGTGAGGGTCGCGCCGCCGGTCTGGGTGTGGAACCGGAGCATCATCGAACGCGGGTCCCGCGCCCCGAACCGCTCCCGCATGATCCGCGCCCACATCCGACGGGCGGCGCGGAACTTCCCCACCTCCTCGAAGAAGTTGAGGTGGCAGGCGAAGAAGAACGAGAGGCGCGGGGCGAAGGCGTCCACCGGCAGCCCGGCGTCGACCGCGGCCTGCACGTAGGCGATGGCGTTCGCGAGCGTGAACGCCACCTCCTGGACCGCCGTGCAGCCCGCCTCGCGCATGTGGTAGCCGCTGATCGAGATCGTGTTCCACCGCGGGAGCCGCTCGCGGCAGTAGGCGAAGATGTCGGTGACCAGCCGCATCGAGGCCTTCGGCGGGTAGATGTAGGTGCCCCGGGCCGCGTACTCCTTGAGCGGGTCGTTCTGGATCGTCCCCGACAGGTCCTCCGGCGCGATCCCCCGCTCCTCCGCGACGAGCTCGTAGAGCAGCAGGAGGATCGCCGCGGTCGCGTTGATCGTCATCGAGGTCGACACCCGGTCGAGCGGGATCCCCTCGAACAGCCGGTGCATGTCGTCGACGGAGTCGATCGCCACACCCGTCTTCCCGACCTCCCCCTCGGCCCGGGGGTGGTCGGAGTCGTACCCCATCTGGGTGGGCAGGTCGAAGGCGACGGACAGCCCGGTCTGCCCGTGCTCCAGGAGGTAGCGGAACCGGCGGTTCGTCTCCTCCGCGGTCCCCATGCCGGCGTACTGGCGCATCGTCCAGAGGCGCCCGCGGTACATCGTGGGATAGACGCCCCGGGTGAACGGGGGCTCGCCCGGGCGGCCGAGGTCGCGTTCAGGGTCGAAGCCCGCCAGGTCCTCGGGCCCGTACAGGGGGCGGATCTCGATCCCCGAGTCGGTCTCCCGGCGCTCCTCTCCCATCGCGGCAAGCCTACGACGGGCCGCCGGGCCCCGACGAGGGGAGGAGGAAGCCCTTCCGGCGCAGGGCCTCCCGGGCCCGTGACAGCGCTTCGAACGACGGCGCGGCCACGGTGTGGAGGTGCACCCCGCCCGTGAGCGAGGAGAGGAGCTCGGTCTCCCCCGCCCGGAGGGCGCGGAGGAAGCGCTCCACGTCGTCCCGGGTGGCGAGCATCAGGTTCCCCCGCAGCTCCCCGTAGAGCGGGTGCTCGACGATCACGTCCACCACCGTGCAGCCCGCCTCGACCATCGCGAGGAGCTCGGCCCGGGTCCCCCGCCGGTCGTGGCGGCAGGCGAACACGGCCTGCGGGCCCGGCGCGGGGGCGGGCTCGAGGAGCACGTAGCCCCGGGGGGTCCCCACGACCGGGTGCCCCTCCGCCCGGAGGATCGCGACGTCCCCCACGATCACCTGGCGGGACACGCCGAAGGCCGCGGCCAGGTCGGCGGCCCGGACCGGCCCCCCGCCGGACCGCAGGCGGGCCAGGATGCCCGCCCGCCGCTCCTCCCCGGTGGCCGGCCGGGGCCGCCTTGCCCGCCCGCCGGCCGCTGGGCTAGGCTGCTGTCTTGACAGGTGTTCCATCCCGCGCCCCCGGCATCCTCGCCCGGCGCGGGCCGGCTCGCAAGGGGGGAGGCGCATGCAGGCGCTCGTCGTGATCGACATGCTGAACGACTTCGTCACCGGGAAGATCGCGAACCCCAGGGCGGAGCGGATCATCCCCACGATCGGGGACCTCCTGGAGCAGGCGCGGGCGGATCGGGACCGCTGGCTCGTGGTGTATGCGAACGACGCGCACCTCCCCGGCGACTTCGAGCTCCGGGTGTGGGGCGAGCACGCGATGGCCGGCACGCCCGGCGCCGAGATCATCCCGGAGCTCGCGGCGCGGGAGGGCGACTTCGTCCTCCCCAAGCGGACATACTCCTCGTTCCACGAGACCGGCCTCGACCCGCTCCTCCGGGCCCACGGCGTCGACACCGTGGTCCTCACCGGCCAGCACACGAACATCTGCATCCGCCACACCGCCGCCGACGCGTTCTTCCGCGGCTACGCCGTGGTGGTGCCGCGGGACGCGGTCGAGGCGATGTCCGACGAGGACCACGAGGACGGCCTCCGCTACCTGGAGACGATCTACAAGGCCGAGGTGCTCTACGCGAAGGAGCTCCTGGGGTAGCGGCCGGGGGAGGCGAGACCGGATGGCGGAGCGAGCGGTCGCGGCGCGGGACGTCGAGGAGGTCCTCCGGGAGGGGGGGTTCACCGCCTTCCACCGCCGGATCGTGGCGGTGACCGGACTGGCCTGGACCTTCGTGGCCATGGAGATCCTCCTCATCGGGTTCACCCTCCCGCTCTTCCGGGACCTGTGGGGCCTGTCGGGGGCCTGGCTGGGGCTCCTCGGATCCGCCGCCCTGGCCGGGTCGCTCGTGGGGAGCCTGGCGTGGGGCCGGGCCGCCGACCGGATGGGCCGGCGGGGGATCTTCCAGGCGACGATCCTCTGGTACTCGGCCTTCACCGCGCTCACCGCGCTCGCGTGGGGCCCGGGGAGCCTCCTGGTCCTGCGGTTCCTGGCCGGGATCGGCCTGGGGGGCATGCTGGTCGTGGACCCCGCCCTCCTCACCGAGTACCTCCCGCCGCAGAACCGCGGGCGGTTCCTCGTCTTCCTCGACTTCTTCTGGCCGATCGGGATGCTCCTCGCGATCGGCCTCTCGTTCGTGTTCCTCGACCTGCTCGACGGTCGGTGGCGGTGGCTGTTCCTCGCGGCCGCCTGCCCCGCGTTCCTCGCCGCGGTGACCCGGCGGGCGGTCCCCGAGAGCCCGTACTTCCTGGCCCGGGCCGGCCGGCGCCGGGAGGCGGCGGAGGTCCTCGGGCGCATCACCGGCCGGGCGGTGGACGCCGAGGGGCTCGCCGCCCCGCCCCAGCCGGCGGCCCCCTTCGGGGAGCTGTTCGGGCCGGAGCTCCGGCGGACCTCGGCCCTCGTGGTCGTGGTCTGGATCGCGCTCAACATCTCCTACTACGCGCTGTTCATCTGGCTCCCCGACGTGATCGGCGCCGTCCAGCGGTTCGGGATCCCGGTCTACCTCCTGCTCGCGCTGGCGGCCGCGGCCCAGTTCCCGGGCTACGCCGCCGCGATCTGGCTGGTGGAGGTGTGGGGCCGGAAGCGGACCCTGGCCACGTTCCTCGTGCTGGGGGGCGCGTCCGCCTACGTGTTCTCGGCCGCCCGCTCCCCCGGCATCTACCTGGCCGCCCTGTTCTTCGTGGGCTTCTTCAACCTGGGCGCCTGGGGGGCGGTCTACCCCTACACGTCGGAGCTCTACCCCACGCGGCTCCGCTCGAGCGCGTTCGGCCTGGCCGAGGGGGTGGGGAAGGCGGCGGCGATCGCCGGCCCGTACCTGTTCGGCTACCTCCGCGACGTCACCGGGGAGCTCGTGTGGTCGCTCACGTTCGTCGCGGCCGTGATGGCGCTGGGCGGCCTCGTCACCGCCTCGCTCGGCCGGGAGACGAAGGGCGCGAAGCTCACCTGAGCCCCGGTGGCGGGGCGGCGTGCCTCCGGCCCGGCGAGCTCGCCGGGCCCGCCCCCTGGCCGATCCCGGCCCCGCCCCCTACGATCGGCCCGTGGACATCGTCGACCCGCGGATCGAGGGCTACGTCCGCGGGCTCCTCGCCCGCCACGACGAGCCCGTGCTCCTCGAGATGGAGCGGGAGGCCGAGGAGCGGGGGTTCCCGATCGTGGGCCGGACCGTCGGGGTGACCCTGGAGCTGCTGGCCCGCGCCGTCGGCGCCCGGCGGGTGTTCGAGCTGGGCTCGGGCTACGGTTACTCCGCCTACTGGTTCGCGCGCGCGGTCGGCGAGGAGGGCGAGGTCCACTGCACCGACGGCGACCCCGCGAACGAGGGCAGGGCGGCGGACCGCCTGGGCCGGGCGGGGCTGTGGGCGCGGGTCCGGTGGTGCGTGGGGGACGCCCTCGAGGGCCTGGCCGCGGCCGAGGGCGACTTCGACGTGATCTACTGCGACATCGACAAGCACGGCTACCCCGACGCGTGGCGGGCGGCCCGGGACCGGGTCCGGGTGGGGGGCCTGTACCTCTGCGACAACGTGCTCTGGTCGGGCCGGGTCGCGGTCGCGGACCCCGACGACCGCCGGCCCGGGTGGACCGAGGCCATCCGCGAGCACAACGAGATGATCGCCGCCGACCCCCGGTACCTCTCGGTCGTGATCCCCACCCGGGACGGGGTGATGGCCGCGCTGCGCCTGACGTGACCCCGGCACCCCCCGCGGGCGGGCCGGGCGGAGCCCGGGCGGCGTCCGGTAGACTCCGCGCGGCCGTCGGGCCCGCGAGGGGGGCGCGGACGGCGATACGCTAAGGGACGACGTGGCCAGGAAGCGGTCGGACTACGGGACGCTGTACCGGGGGCGCGAGGGCCAGTGGGCCTGGCTCGCGCACCGGGTCACCGGGGTCGCCGTGATCCTGTTCCTCTTCGCCCACGTCGTGGACACCGCCGTGGTGGGCTGGGGCCCGGAGGCCTACGACCGGGTGACCGCGGTCTACCACAACCCCGTGGTGCGGCTCCTCGAGCTGGGGCTGGTGGCGGCGGTCCTCTACCACGCGCTGAACGGCCTCCGGATCACGGTGATCGACTTCTGGCCGGGGATGACCCGGTACTGGCGCGCCCTCTCCTACGCCACCCTGGGCCTCTTCCTCGCGGCCATGGCCCCGATCACCTGGATCATGGGCCGGGGGATCCTGCGGCTCCTCTGATGGCGACGATCGAGACCCCCGCCAGGGCCCCGGCCGCCGACCGCGGCCCACTCGACGCCCGGGCCGGGCGCGAGCGGCCGGTCGGGGGGTTCGAGCTCTGGGCCTGGCTGTTCATGCGGATCTCCGGCCTGGTCCTCCTGTTCCTCGCGGTCGGGCACGTGCTGATCATGCACGTCGTCGACGAGGGCGTGGACCGGGTGGACTTCGCGTTCGTCCAGCTCCGGTGGCAGAGCGTGTTCTGGCGGACCTGGGACTGGATGATGCTCACGCTGGCGCTCCTCCACGGGATCAACGGCCTCCGGAACGTGGTGATGGACCACGTCCCCCGGATCGGCCTCCGGGTGGCGCTGAACCTCGGCTTCGCGGTCCTGGGCTTCGCCCTGTTCGTGCTGGGGAGCGTGGTGGTGTTCACCTTCGACCCGAGCGCCTGGCCCCCCTCGCCATGACCGTCACGCATACCTACGACGCGGTGATCGTGGGAGCCGGCGGCGCCGGGCTCCGGGCGGCGATCGAGGCCGCGGGGGCGGTGCGGACCGCCGTGATCTCCAAGCTCTACCCCACCCGCTCCCACACCGGGACCGCCCAGGGCGGGGTGTGCGCGGCCCTGGGGAACGTGGAGGAGGACCGCCCGGAGTGGCACGCCTTCGACACCGTGAAGGGCGGCGACTACCTGGTGGACCAGCCGGCCGCCCTCCTGATGTGCGAGGAGGCGATCGACGCGATCCTCGAGCTCGAGCACTGGGGGCTGCCGTTCAACCGGACCCCCGACGGGAGGATCGACCAGCGCCGGTTCGGCGGCCACACCCGCAACCACGGCGAGGCCCCGGTCCGCCGCGCGTGCTACGCGGCCGACCGGACCGGCCACATGATCCTCCAGACCCTCTACCAGCAGTGCATCAAGCGCGACGTCCGGTTCTTCAACGAGTTCTACGTCCTGGACCTCCTCCGGGCCGACGACGGGCGGGTCGCGGGGGTCGTGGCCTACGAGCTCGCCACCGGGGAGCTCCACGTGTTCCGGGCCAAGGCGGTCCTGTTCGCCACCGGCGGCTACGGGCGGATCTACCGGGTGACCTCGAACGCCCACTCCCTCACCGGGGACGGGCCGGCGGTCGTCTGGCGGCGGGGGATCCCCCTGGAGGACATGGAGTTCTTCCAGTTCCACCCCACCGGCATCTACAAGATGGGGATCCTCCTCTCGGAGGCCGTGCGCGGGGAGGGCGGGATCCTCCTCAACGACCGGGGCGAGCGGTTCATGGAGCGCTACGCCCCCACGATCAAGGACCTCGCGCCCCGCGACCTGACCTCCCGGGCCATCTACCAGGAGATCCGGGAGGGCCGGGGGATCGGCGGGAAGGACTACGTCTACCTCGACGTCCGCCACCTCCCCCGCGAGGTGATCGAGGAGAAGCTCCCCGACGTCACGGAGTTCGCCCGCGTCTACCTGGGGGTGGAGCCGACCCGCGAGCCCGTGCCGATCCAGCCCACCGCCCACTACGCGATGGGCGGGATCCCCACCGACGTCGACGCGCGGGTCGTGGTGGGGCCGGAGGAGACGCCCGTGCCGGGCCTGTACGCAGCCGGGGAGTGCGCCTGCGTCTCGGTCCACGGCGCGAACCGGCTGGGGACGAACTCCCTCCTCGACATCGTGGTCTTCGGGCGCCGGGGCGGGCGGGACATGGCGGCCTTCGCGAAGGAGGCCGACCTCGCGCCCCTCCCCGACCGGCCCGAGGAGGACGTCGCCCAGATGCTCGGGGCGATCCTCCGGCGGACCGAGGGGGAGAACGCCGCCGACATCCGGGCCGAGCTCCAGGACGCCATGTTCGACCTCGCGTTCGTGGTCCGGAGCGAGGAGAGCCTCACGAAGATGAAGGAGGTCCTCGACGGGCTCCGGGAGCGCTACGCGCGGGTGGCGGTCTCGGACAAGGGGCGGGTGTTCAACACCGATCTGATGGAGGCGGTGGAGCTCGGGTTCCTGCTGGACTGCGCCGAGGCCCTCGTGGTCTCGGCCCTGGCCCGCGACGAGAGCCGGGGCGCCCACTACCGGGAGGACCATCCGCTCCGGGACGACGAGCACTGGCTCAAGCACACCCTGGCCTACCGGGAGGAGGACGGGAGCGTGCGGCTCGAGTACAAGGACGTGAAGCTCGGCCCCTACGAGCCGATGGAGCGGAAGTACTGATGGGGGCGGAACCCACGCTCGGCGAGGTCCTGGAGGGCTCGGAGCGGCGCCGGGTCCAGGGGTCCGGGAAGGTCTCGCTCACGCTCCGGATCCGCCGCTACAACCCCGAGGTGCGGGACGCGCCGTGGTGGGACGAGTTCGAGGTCTCGGTGGAGCCGAACGACCGGCTCCTCGATGCCCTCCACGAGGTGAAGTGGCACCACGACGGCACCCTCGCCCTCCGCCGCTCCTGCGCCCACGGGATCTGCGGCTCCGACGCGATGCTGATCAACGGCCGGAACGCCCTGGCCTGCAAGGTGCTCGTGAAGGACGTGGCCCCCCGGGTCACGGTGGAGCCGATCCGGGGGCTGCCGGTGATCAAGGACCTGGTCGTGGACATGGAGCCGTTCTTCGCGGGGTACCGCTCGGTGCTCCCCTACCTCATCGCGGACGAGGCCGAGCCGGGCCGCGAGCGCCTCCAGTCCCCGGAGGAGCGGCACCGCTACGACGACACCACGAAGTGCATCCTCTGCGCGGCCTGCACCACCTCCTGTCCCATCTTCTGGGGGGACGAGGGGTACGTGGGGCCGGCGGCGATCGTGAACGCCCACCGGTTCATCTTCGACTCCCGCGACCGCGGGGCGGAGGAGCGCCTGCGGATCCTCTCCGAGAGGACCGGCGTCTTCCGGTGCCGCACCACGTTCAACTGCACCGAGGCCTGCCCCCGCGGGATCCAGGTCACGAAGGCGATCCAGGAGGTCAAGCGGGCGATCCTGTTCGAACGGTTCTGACCGCCCGTCCCACCGTGGAGAGCTTCCTCGTCGCCCTGGGGGTCGTGTTCCTCGCGGAGCTCGGCGACAAGACCCAGCTCGTGATCCTGGGCCTCGCCGCCCGGCGCCGCGCCGGGCCGGTGGTGGCCGGGGCCCTGGTCGCCTACGCGTTCACCCAGGGCCTGTCGGTCGCGGCCGGCGGGGCGCTGGGAGCCGTGCTGCCCGAGCGCGCCGTCTCCGCCGCGGCCGGCGCGCTGTTCCTGGGGTTCGCCCTGTGGACGCTCCGGGAGCGGGAGGAGGCGGGGGAGGAAGCGCTCCCCCGGGCGGGCTCGGCCGTGCTCTCGGTCGCGGCCGCCGTGACCCTGGCGGAGCTCGGGGACAAGACGATGCTCGCCACCGCGGCGCTCGCCGCGCGCCAGGACCCCCTGCCCACCTGGCTGGGCGCGACGACGGGGATCGCGCTGGCGGGCCTCGCGGCGATCGCCGTGGGGCGGCTCCTCGGCGCACGGCTCCCCGAGCGTGCGGTCCGGCTGGTCTCCGCCGGCCTGTTCGCCGCCTTCGGGCTGCTCCTCCTGGCCCAGGCCGTCCGGCCGTCCTGACCGGGCCGGGGCGCCCTACTCCCCGCCGAGCGTGAGGATCCCGCCCTCGGTCATCTTCCGGACGTCCAGGGCCTCCTCGAGCTCCTCGGGCGGCAGCACGCCCTGCTCGGCGGCCACCTCGCGCACCCCGCGGCCGGTGGCCAGCGCCTCCTTCGCGATCTCCGCGGCCCGCTCGTAGCCGATCCGGGGCACGAGGGCGGTGATGATCGGGAAGCTCTGCTCGACCAGCTCCCGGGCCCGCGCGGCGTCGGCCTCGAGCCCCTCGATGCACTTCGCGCGGAAGACCTCGGCGGCCCGCGCCAGGAGGTCGATCGACCACAGCAGGTCGTGGGCCATCACCGGCAGCATCACGTTGAGCTCGAAGTCCCCGAGGGCGCCGGCCATCGCCACCGCGTGGTCGTTCCCGTAGACCTGGACCGCGACCTGGCGGACGACCTCGGGGATCACCGGGTTCACCTTCCCCGGCATGATCGAGGAGCCGGGCTGGAGCGCCGGCAGGCGGAGCTCGCCGAGCCCGGCGCGGGGGCCGCTCCCCATCCACCGGATGTCGTTCGCGACCTTGAAGAGCGACGCGGCCAGCGCGCGGAGCGCGCCGCTCGCCTCGACCAGCGCGTCCTGGGCCCCCATCCCCTCGAACGGGTGCGCCATCCGCCGCAGCGGGAGCCCCGTCCGCTCCGCGAGCCGGGCCACGACCCGCGCGGCGAAGTCGGGGTGGGCGTTGAGCCCGGTCCCCACCGCCGTCCCCCCCAGGGGCAGGTCGGCCAGGCGCTCGCCGGCCGAGCCCAGCCGCTCGACCCCCCGCCGGACCTGCTCCGCGTAGGCCCGGAACTCCTGTCCCAGGCGGACCGGGGTGGCGTCCATCAGGTGGGTCCGGCCCACCTTCACCACGTCGTCGAAGGCCTCTGCCTTGGCCCGGAGCGCGGCCTCGAGGCGCTCCAGGGCCGGCACGAGATCCTCGGCGAACCCGAGGAGGGCCGCGACCCGGATCGCGGTGGGGATCACGTCGTTCGAGGACTGGCACATGTTCACGTGGTCGTTGGGGTGGACCAGCTTCGACCCCCGCTCCCCGCCGAGCAGCTCCGTGGCCCGGTTCGCGATCACCTCGTTCGCGTTCATGTTCGTCGAGGTCCCGGACCCGGTCTGGAACACGTCCACGACGAAGTGCGCGTCGAGGTCGCCCCGCTCCACCTCCTCCGCGGCCTTCGCGATCGCCTCCGCGAGACGCGGCTCGAGGAGGCCGAGCTCGGCGTTGACCGCCGCCGCCGCCCCCTTGATGAGCCCCAGGGCCCGGATGAACCGGCGGGGGAACCGCAAGCCGGAGACGGGGAAGTTCTCCACGGCCCGCTGGGTCGAGGCCCCCCAGTACGCGTCGGCCGGGACCCGGACCTCCCCCATGCTGTCGCGCTCGATCCGCTCCTCGCCCATCTCCCTCGCCTCCACGGTCGGACGTCCGCGGGCCACGATAGCGACCGGCCGGGCTCGGCGCCCGGGCCGGCGGTCCCGGGCCGGGGCGGCCGGTGGGCCCGTCGCGAACGGGCCGAGGCGGGCGTCCGCTGCGGCGGAGGCGGCCGCGGTGCCCGAG
>DATMBJ010000018.1:0-4998 GCA_035559315.1 Actinomycetota bacterium | reverse complement strand
GGGCCTGCGAGGCGCGCCCCTCGAGCTGCGCCCGCCGCTCCGGCGGCAGGGTCGCGGGTTCGACGGGGTAGACGAGCGCCGCGAGCTTGGGCCCGAAGCCCGCGCCGCTCCGGATCAGGGCGCCGAGCTCCGCGGGGAGGGGGGGCGCGGAGACCAGCACGAGCGTCGTGTCGCCGGCCGCCGCCGTCCGGATCCGGGACAGGACGGGGTGGAGCGACCGAGCCGAGGCGTGGGAGACGGTGGCCAGCGCGTCGAGGAACGCGTCCTCCGAGGTGGCCTCCGGCGGGAGCTGGGCGGTCGCCAGGCGCAGGACGTAGCCCGACCGGGCCAGGTGCATCCCGATCGACGCCGCCACCGAGACCGCCTTCTCGAACGCCGGGCGGTGGGCCTCGCCGAGGGCCGCGGCCCGGGTGTCGAGGAGGATCAGGGCCGCGGAGCGCCGCGACGACTCGTCCTGGCGGATCATGAGTTGCCCGGTCCGCGCGACGCTCGGCCAGTGGATCCGGCGGAGGTCGTCGCCCTCCACGAAGGGGCGCATCGTGTAGAACTCCTCCCCGGTCCGGAACAGGTGCTTGGCCCGCGAGAGGCCGGTCCCGAACCCCACGAGGGAGCCGTCCGGCGCCCGGAGGTCCTCGACCTCGGGGGTCACGACGAGCTCGTCGCGGAGGTCGAACTCCAGCCGGAGGCGGGTGAGCGCGAAGGGGTCCGCGACGTCGATCGCCAGGGGCCCCAGGACGTACCGGCCGCGGCGGTTCGCGACGAGCGCGTAGGAGACCCGCTGGTGGTTCCGGGCCGGGATCCCCGTGAGCACCAGGCGGGCCGGGCGGCCCAGGGCGGCGGGGACGCGGTCCTCGAGGAGGAGGAACGACGTGGCCAGCGCGCCCCGGTTGCGGACCTCGAGCTCGACCGAGAGGCGCTGCCCGGGCCGGACCCGGACGTCCGACAGGCGGCGGTGGACCTCGAACCGCTGGTGGCTCCACCGGGCGAACAGCGCGGCGGCGAACGGCAGCGCGACCAGGCCCGCGGCGACGATGTGCATCGTCGGGGAGCCGAGCAGCCGGGCGGCGAGCCACAGCGCGATCCCGGCGACGAGGACGGCGACGCCGCGGCCCGACGGCATCAGCCCGCGCCGGTCACCGGGACCGGCGTCTGCTCGAGGACCTCGCGGACGACCTGCGGGCCGGAGCGGCCGCCCATCATCGCGTCGGCGGTCACGATCACCCGGTGGGAGAGGACGGGCACCGCGAGCTCCTTCACGTCGTCGGGCACCACGTAGTCCCGTTCCCGCGAGGCGGCGAGGGCCCGGGCCGCCCGGAGCAGCATGATCGAGGCCCGCGGGCTGGCCCCGAGGTACAGGTCGTCGTGGCGCCGGGTCGCGTCCACCAGGTCCACGATGTAGCGGCGCACGGCCGGCGCGACGTGGACCCGCCGGGCCTGGGCGATCATCTCCGCGACGGCCGGGGCGTCGGCCACCGGCTCGATCTCCTCGAGCGGGGAGGTCGTCCCGTGGGTGGAGAGGATGTCGGCCTCGACCTCGAGGTCGGGGTAGCCCAGCGACAGCCGCATCATGAACCGGTCGAGCTGGGCCTCGGGCAGGGGGTAGGTGCCCTCGTGCTCGATCGGGTTCTGGGTCGCGATCACCATGAACGGGGTGCCGAGCTGGTAGGTGACGGTGTCGACCGTGACCTGCCGCTCCTCCATCGACTCGAGGAGGGCGGACTGGGTCTTGGGGCTGGCCCGGTTGATCTCGTCGCCGAGGACGATGTTGGCGAAGATCGCGCCGGGCTTGAACTCGAAGTCGCCCCGCTCCTGGTTGAAGACGTTCACGCCGGTGATGTCCGAGGGGAGCAGGTCCGGGGTGAACTGGATCCGCCGGAACGAGCAGTCGATGGAGCGGGCGATGGCCTTCGCGAGCATCGTCTTGCCGACCCCGGGCACGTCCTCGATCAGGACGTGGCCCTCGGCCACCAGGGCCACCAGGGCCAGGCGGATCTCGCGCTCCTTGCCCCGGACGACCCGTTCGACGTTCCGCTCGATGTCGTGGAACCGCGCGGCGAACCGCTCCCAGTCCTCCGTCCGCTCTCGCGCCTCCACGACCACCTCCCGGCCCGCCGCTCCATCTTATCCGGGAGGGATACGGACGAAGCACCCTCCCGGTTCCCCGGCATCCGACGTCGCGGGGGACGTGGGCGTTCCCGGCGGGGCCGCCCGAGGTGGCCGCGGATGTCGGCGGATCGTCGGCGGGGGGAGGACGCGGCAGCACCCGGAGGGGATCGTGCGGCGGCCGGGGCCGAGCCCAACTGGGTGTTCGGACGCCCCGCGCGGCCCCTTTTTCGCTACTTCCAGGCATCCGATCCGTGGGCTCGGCCCCGGCCGCCGCCACCGAGAATCACATCAGTGTCATCCCCCCGATGCAAGCACCCCCGGTCGGGTCGGCGACCTCCCCGAGCGCGCGGGCCGTATACTCGCGGTGAACCCGCCGATGGGAAGGGCCCTCGTCCTGAACGCCACGCACCAACCCCTCGCGGTCGTCCCGGTCCGCAGGGCGGTCCTGCTCGTCCTCAAGGAGAAGGCCGAGGTGGTCGTCCCCGATCACCAGGTGTTCCGTTCCGAGCGGCTCACGATCGACGCGCCCTCGGTCGTCCGGCTCCGCTACTTCGTCAAGGTGCCGTTCCGGGCGCGCGCCCCGCTCACGCGCCGGGCGGTCTTCGCGCGCGACGACTGGCGCTGCCAGTACTGCGGCGCCCCGGCGGAGAACCTGGACCACGTGGTCCCGAGGTCCCGGGGCGGCCTGCACGTGTGGGAGAACGTCGTGGCGTCCTGCCGCCGGTGCAACGCGAGGAAGGAGAACCGCCTCCCCCAGGAGGCCGGGCTCCGGCTCGCGCGGCAGCCCTTCGCCCCGGCGGATGGGTTCCGCCTCTCGCTGGGCCGGGTGGAGCCGGCCTGGGAGCCGTTCCTCTCCTAGCGCCGACCGCCCGAGGCTGAGCCCGGGCGCCCGGGCCCTTCGCGGCCGCCTCCCCACGTTCCGACTCCCCAGGATCCGCACTTCCGCGTCCCTCCCGCTTGACCGGGTGGAGTAATAGTGGCATAAAAGTGGCTCGAAGTGGAGGAGGAGGGGAGAGGGCGTGGCCGAGCTCCTCGGCACGCACAGCTACCAGCTCGACCCGAAGGGGCGGATCTCGCTGCCCGCGCGGTTCCGGGAGGCGCTCGCCGACGGCGCCTTCCTCACGCTGGGGCAGGACGGCTGCCTCTACTGCTTCCCCAGGGCCGAATGGGAGGCGCGGGCCGAGGAGGTGCGGCGCGCCCCCCTCTCCGACCCCGACGGGCGCGCGTACGCGCGGATGTTCTTCGGGAGCGCGGAGCCGGTCGAGCTCGACGCCCAGGGACGCCTGGTGGTGCCCCAGCGGCTGCGCGCCCAGGTGGGCATCCGCAGGGAGGTGGTCGTGGTGGGGGTCTTCGACCGGCTCGAGATCTGGGACCGCGAGGCCCACGAGCGCTACCTCGACGCGTACGGGGGCGCGTACCAGGCGGGCACGCTCTACCCGGGTCGGCAGGGGTAGGCGTCGGACCTTGGATGAGGGGATCGGGCACCGCCCCGTCATGGTGGACGAGGTCGTGTCGTTCCTGCGAGGGAGGGGGACCGTGGTCGATGCGACGGTCGGAGCCGGCGGCCACGCGGAGGCGCTCCTGGAGGCGGGGGTGCGGCACGTGATCGGCATCGACCGGGACCCCGAGGCCGCGGTGCTCGCGGCCCGCCGCCTGGCGCGGTTCGGGCCGCGGTTCCACGTCGTCCGGGCTCGGTTCTCGGAGCTGCCCGTGGGGAACCGGGTGGACGGCGTCCTCTACGACCTCGGGGTCTCGTCGATGCAGCTCGAGCGGGCGGAGCGGGGGTTCGGGTACCGCCTGCCCGGGCCGCTCGACATGCGGATGGAGGACAGCGGGCCCACGGCGGCCGACCTGGTGAACGAGCTCCCGGAGGAGGAGCTCGCGCGGATCATCTCTCGGTACGGGGAGGAGCCGCGGGCCGGGCGGATCGCGCGGGCCATCGTGCGGGCCCGGGCGAGGGCGCCGATCAGGACCACGGACCAGCTCGCCCGGGTCGTCGCGGGCGCCGTGGGGAGGCGGCGGGGCGGCCCCCACCCCGCGCGCCGGACGTTCCAGGCGCTCCGCATCGCGGTCAACCGGGAGCTCGAGGAGCTCGCCGCCTCCCTGCCTCGGGCGGTCGACCTCCTCGCTCCCGGGGGCCGCGTGGTCGTGATCTCGTACCACTCCCTCGAGGATCGGATCGTGAAGCGGGCGTTCCGGGACGACCCGCGCCTGGAGGTCCTCACCAGGAAGCCCGTCCGCCCCAGGCCCGAGGAGGTCCGGGCGAACCCGCGGGCCCGCAGCGCGAAGCTCCGGGCCGCGGAGCGGACCCGCGAGGCCCGCCTCCCGCTGGAGGAGGCGGCGTGAGACTCCCTAGGTCAAGTTCAAGCGGCCGGGAGCATCGCAGCACCTCCATGCTTCGTGACGTCGTAGGGGGTTCGGTCCTGCCACATGCGCCAGATCACCCGAACCCACGCCCGGGCCAGGATCCGGACCGCGTGGGGATGGCGCTTGCCGCGAGCGATGGCCTCCGCGTAGACGTGGGCGGCCCATGGGGAGGCGTGCCGGGAGTCGTCGGCGAAGTCGATGAGGGCGTTGCGGAGCTTCTTGTCGCATGCCCACCGGAACCCCACCGAGCGGGACTTCCCCGAGGCCCTGGTGACCGGGGCCACGCCGGCCAGGGCGGCCAGGCACTCCTCGTCGGGGAACCGTTCGCGGGCGTCCCCGATCTCCGCCAGCAGCGACGCCGCGCGCACGCCCCGGCCCGCCCTCGGCAGGGAGGTGAAGATGGGGGCGTCCCGGTGGAGCTCCAGCCGCTCCACCACCTCCGCCTCGAGCTCCTTCGCCCTGCGGTTGCAGACCTCGATGGCATCCAGGAGCGCGAGCACGCACACCGCCCTGCCCTCGGCCTCG
>DATMBJ010000017.1:0-2029 GCA_035559315.1 Actinomycetota bacterium | reverse complement strand
GAGAGGCCGACGATCGTGGGCTCTAGCTCGCGCACGGCCTCCACGATCCGATCGGCCGGCACGTCCTTGCCGAGGTCGTGCACCTCGAACCCCGCCGTCTTCATCATCGCGCCGACCATGTTCTTGCCGAGGTCGTGGAGGTCCCCCTTGACCGTGGCCATGACCACCCGGTGGCCGAGGGTCCGACCGCCCGCGGCGAGGAGGGCGGGCTCCACGATCGCCTGGCACCGCTTGAAGATCTCCGCCGCCGCCACGACCTCGGGCAGGAACACCTCGCCGGCGTTCCACCGGCGGCCGATCTCGAGCATCGCCTCCGCCAGCCCCTCCTGGAGGACCCGCTGCGGCTCCACGCCGGCCTCGATCAGCTCGGTCGAGATCGCGGTGGCGGTCTGGCCGTCGAGGGCGTACAGCGCCTCGCGGAGCGCCCCGAGCTTCTCGTCCATCACCCGGTTCCTTCCCTGGAGCGGGCGATCACCCGCAGGGCGGCTGTCCGGCGGTCATCGGACCTCCTCGGGCCGGAACGTCGCGTCACCCAGGCTACCGAGGACCGTTCAGGGACGCAGACCGCGCGGGTGACCTCCGGTCACCCGCCAGGTCCCCCGGGATATCGATGGGACACCTCAGTGCGTACCGGCTGAGGCGGCGTCGGGCACCATGCGGTCCAGGGCGAACCGGTCCGGTGAGAACGGCGCGAGGAGCGGGTGGGCGCGGCCGGTGGCGATCTCCTGGGCGAGGCCGAGGCCGAAGATCGGGGCGCCCTTGAAGCCCCAGGTGCCCATCCCGGCGGCGAGGGAGAAGCCGTCGACCTCGGTCCGCCCGAGGATCGGGGAGGAGTCCGGCGTCATGTCGCAGAGGCCCGCCCACTGGCGCATCGCCCGGGCCGTGGCCATCACCGGCAGGATCATGATCGCGCGCTTGGCCGCCTCGGCGAGGAAGTCGAAGGTCGAACGCTGGGAGTACGTGTTGTAGGGGAGGATCTCGGCGCCGACGAGGAGCTCGCCCCTCGCGGTCTGCGAGACGTACACGTACAGGTCCATGGAGGAAACCAGCCCGTCGATCACGTGCTTCACCGGCTCGGTCACGAAGGCCTGGAGCGGGTGGGTGGAGATGGGGAGCTTGAGGCCGGCCATGCGGGCGACGACGCTGCTCCACCCGGCGACGGCGGAGACGACCTCGCCGGCCGCCACGGGCCCGGCCGAGGTCACCACGCCGCGGCACCGCCCGTCGGCGACGTCGAGGCCGATCACCTCGACCCCCTCGTGGATGTGCACCCCGAGGCGGGTGGCGGCGGTGGCGTAGGCCCACACCACGGAGTCGTGCCGGGCGAAGGAGCCCGGCGGGTGGTACGAGGCCCCCAGCACGGGGAGCTCGCCCCCGCCGGTGAGGTCCACGTGGGGGCAGCGCTCCAGCACCTCGTCGGGGGTGAGGATCTCCATCGGCACGCCGTAGGCCGCGTCGAGGAGCGCCTTGTCCCGCTCGACCTCGAGCGCGTCGCGGGTGTGGACGAGGTCGAGCTCGCCCTGGGTCGAGAACTGGATGTTGAAGTCGAGCTCCTGGCCGAGCGTGCGCCAGAGCTCCAGGCTCGCCTTGTAGAGCGGCACGGTCTCGGGGGTGTTGTAGTTGGCCCGCACGACCTGCGTGTTGCGGCCGGAGGCGCCGGCGCCGAGGTAGGCGCGCTCGAGCACGGCCACGCGGCGGATCCCGTGGCGGACGGCGAGGTTGTAGGCGATCGAGAGGCCGACCACGCCCCCGCCGATCACGACGACGTCGTAGCGGGGCTCGAGGGGGACCCGCCGCAGGAACTCCCGGTGCCGGAGGAGCCCGCTCACGACGCCGTCGCCTCCCAGGGTCGCGGCTCGGGGCGCTCGCGCACGTCGAGGGCGAGGGCGAGGATCCGCCCGCGGACGTGCTCGGCCCACGAGGAGGGCACGACGAGGAGCAGGCGCTCGGGCCCCGCGAGGACCTTGGCGGGGACCCGAGCGACGTCGCCCTGGAGGAACCCGGCCTCCGGCAGCTCCAGGGCCGAGAG
>DATMBJ010000016.1:0-2035 GCA_035559315.1 Actinomycetota bacterium | reverse complement strand
GCTCCTCCTGGCGCCCGCCGCCATCCCCCTCCCGGCCGCCGATGGCCGGGCCCTGGACGTGGCGACGGTCCAGGTGGACGTCCGGCCGGCCCGCCGGCTCGACCCGCTCGGCGAGGACCGGGCCGTGGCGCGGATGAACGTGGTCGTCCACCGCCGCCTGCTCGCGGACCCACCCGACCTGGCGGTGTGGGGAGAGAGCGCGCTCGACCCCGGGGCCTCGGACCCGGCGGTCTGGCGGGAGGTGACCACGGCGATCCGCGAGGTCGGCGCGCCCACCATCGCCGGGAGCATCCAGCGGGGCCCCCGCGGGGAGCTGTTCAACGAGGCGCTGCTGTTCGACCCGAGCGGGCGCGTGGTGGACCGGTACGCCAAGGTCCACCTGGTGCCCTTCGGGGAGTACGTCCCCTGGCGGGGGGCGCTCGGGTGGATCTCCGCGCTCGAGCAGATCCCCTACGACCTCACCCCGGGCGAGGGGCTCCGGGTGCTCCGGGGTCCCGGGCTCCCTCCGACCGGCGTCGTGATCTGCTTCGAGAACAGCTTCCCCTCGCTCGACCGGTCCCTCGTCCGGCGGGGGGCCCGGCTGCTCGTCGTGATCACCAACAACGCCTCCTACGGCTTCAGCCCGGCCTCCCGCCAGCACCTGCTCATGAGCCGGCTCCGCGCGGTGGAGACCGGGAGGTGGGTGGTCCACGCGGCGATCACCGGGATCAGCGCGTTCATCGACCCGCGTGGCCGCGTGGTGGCCGAGGCCGGTCTCTTCGAGCCCGGCATCCTCCGCCACGCGGTCCGTGCCTCGGGCGCGGTCACGCCGTACGTGCGGTTCGGGGACTGGGTCCCCTGGGGCTCCCTCGCCCTGGCGCTCGGCCTGGTCGCGGCGCCCCGCCGGCGCCGGACCGAGCGAGGGGAGCCCGACCCGCTCCCCGGTCGTCCCCGGACCCTCGTGGTCCTCCCCACCTACGAGGAACGGGAGACGATCGGGAGGGTCCTCGAGGGGCTCATGGCGCTCCCCGAGGCGGTCGACGCCCTCGTGGTGGACGACGGCTCGCCCGACGGCACGGCGGAGGTCGTGCGGGCCGTCGCGGCCCGCGAGCCCCGGGTCCGCCTGGTCGAGCGGCCGAGGAAGTCGGGGCTCGCCAGCGCCTACCTGGTGGGGTTCCGCCGCGCGCTCGAGGAGGGGTACGACCTGGCGGTCGAGATGGACTCCGACCTCTCCCACGACCCCTCCGAGCTGCCCCGGCTCCTGGACGCCGCCCGCCGCGCGGACCTGGTGATCGGGAGCCGGTACGTGCCTGGGGGGTCGGTGACGAACTGGAGCCGGGCCCGCCTCGCGCTCTCCCGCGGGGGGAACCTGTACGCGCGCCTCGCCCTGGGGTTCCCGCTCCGCGACGCCACGAGCGGGTTCCGGGTCTACCGGCGGCGGCTCCTCGAACACCTGCTCGGTCGGGACATCCGCTCGGACGGCTACGCGTTCCAGGTGGAGCTGGCCCACCGCGCCTGGCGCGACGGGTTCCGGGTCGCCGAGGTCCCGATCACGTTCCGAGAGCGGGAGCACGGCGCCTCCAAGATCTCCCGCCGGATCGTGTTCGAGGCGCTCTGGCTCGTGGGGATCTGGGGCCTGCGCGAGCGGCTGGGCCTCGACGGAGGGCGCGGGGGCGCGGGGTAGGCTGGCGTCGGCAGGAGGAGGTTCCAGATGGCCGGGAGGAGCACGGGCGGCACGGCGGGCGGGTTCACCCCTGAAGAGCGGGCCGCGATGAAGGAGCGCGCCCGCGAGCTGAGGGCGGAGGCGCGCTGGACGAAGGACCGGGCGGCCGGCGAGCGGGCCGTCCTCGCCAAGATCGCGGAGTTGCCGGAGCCGGATCGATCCATGGCCGAGCGGCTCCACGCGATCGTCACCGCCGCCGCGCCCGACCTCTCGCCCCGGACCTGGTACGGGATGCCCGCGTACGCCAACCGGGAGGGCAAGGTGGTCTGCTTCTTCAAGCCCGCCTCCAAGTTCGGCGAGCGGTACGCGACCTTCGGCTTCGACACCGCCGCG
>DATMBJ010000015.1:0-12860 GCA_035559315.1 Actinomycetota bacterium | reverse complement strand
GCCGTGGTCCACGCCGCGGCCGAGTCCCACGTGGACCGGAGCATCGACGCCCCCCGGGCCTTCCTCGAGGCCAACGTCCTCGCCACCCAGACCGTCCTCGAGGCCTGCCGCGCCCACGCCCGGCCGATGCTCATGGTCTCCACCGACGAGGTCTACGGCCCCGGCGCCCCCGGGGGCAGCCGCTTCGACGAGGGGGCGCCCCTCCGCCCCCGGAGCCCTTACGCGGCGAGCAAGGCCGCCGCCGACCTCCTCTGCCAGGCCTACCACGCGACCTACGGCACCCGGGTGACGATCCTCCGCGGCACGAACGCCTACGGCCCCCGCCAGATCGAGAAGGCCGTCCCGACCTACGCGATCGCAGCCCTCGAGGGCCGGCCGGTCCCGGTCTACGGGCGGGGGGAGCAGCGGCGGGAGTGGCTCCACGTCCGGGACTGGGTGCGGGCCGCGCTCCTCGTGCTCGAGCGGGGCGAGCCCGGCCTCGTCTACAACGTCGGCGGGGGCGAGGAGCTCTCGAACCTGGAGCTCGCCCGGAGGATCTGCGCGCTCGCCGGCGCCCCCGAGGACCTGGTGGCGTTCGTCCCCGACCGGCCCGGCCACGACCTCCGCTACGGGCTCTCCTGGGAGCGGCTGCGGGCCCTGGGGTGGCGGCCCGAGATCCCCCTGGAGCGGGGGCTGGCCGAGACCGTGGCCTGGTACCGCGACCACCTGGACTGGCTCCGGGCGGCCCACGAGGGGCCGATCGTCACGACGCCCCGGGGGACGTGAGGCCGTGCGGCTCGTCGTGACCGGCGCCGGCGGAGGGCTCGCGCGGGCCTTCCTGGCCCAGGTCCCCGCCCACCACGACGTCGTCCCGCTCGCCCGCGCCGAGCTCGACGTGGGCGACCACCACGCGGTGATGCGGACCGTGCCGCCGCTCCGCCCCGACGCCGTGCTGAACCTCGCCGCGTTCACCGACGTGGACGGCTGCGAGCGGGACCCGGCCCGGGCCGCCCGCGACAACGCCCTCGCCTGCCAGTCGCTCGCGCTCGCCTGCCGGGCGGCCGGGGCGGTGCTCCTCCACGTCTCGACCGACTACGTGTTCGACGGCGCGAAGGGCGCGCCCTACGACGAGCTCGACGAGCCCCGCCCGCTCCAGGTCTACGGGCGGACCAAGCTCGCCGGCGAGCGGTTCGTCCGCGAGCTGCTCCCGGCCTCGTTCGTGGTCCGCACCGGGTTCGTGTTCGGCTCGGGGAAGGACCACCTGAGCCGGGCGGTCGAGCGCCTGGCGCGGGGCGAGCCGGCCGGGGGGCTCGCCGACCGCGTGGGCTCGCCGACCTACGTCCGCCACCTGGCGGCGCGCCTCCTGCCGCTCCTGCTCACGGGGCGGTTCGGCACGTACCACCTGGCCGGCCCGGAGCCGACGACCTGGTTCGACGTGCTGGAGCGGGCGCGCGCGCTCGGGGGCCTGCCGGGGCGGGTCGAGCGGCAGGCCGCCGCCGACCTCGGGCTCCCGGCGCCCCGGCCGCGGAACTCGGCGCTCGCGAGCGCCTACCTCCCGCACCTCGACGTCCCGCCGATGCCGCCGCTGGAGGAGGCGCTCGGGGAGTTCCTGCGCTCGGGCCCCGGGTAGACTGCGCGCGGTCGATGGCCCGCACGCGCGCCCGCCCGCCGATCGCCCCCCTCGCCCTCCTCGCCGTCGGCGCTCTCCTCGCGGCCGCCTGTCTCCGGGGCGTCGGCACCACGTCCGACCCGCCCCGGGGGCCCATCGACCCCGACACGCGTCCGGAAGGCCCGCCGCCTCCGAAGGTGGACGTCGAGCGGTTCGAGACCCGCTGGCCGATCAAGCGGGTGGTCTTCATCATCAAGGAGAACCGGAGCTTCGACCACATGTTCGGCCGGTTCCCGGGGGCGAACGGGGTCACGTTCGGCTACGACCGCGGCGTCCGCCGGCCGCTCACCCCGGCCGTCGAGGGGCGGGCCGAGGACATCCCGCACTGCTACAACTGCGCCCTGGCCTCGATCAACGGCGGGCGGATGGACGGGTTCAACCAGACCGAGGCCGCCGACCGGTACGCCTACACGCAGTTCCGGCCGTGGCAGCTCCCGAACTACTGGCGGTGGGCGGAGGAGTTCGTGCTCTCCGACAACTTCTTCGCCTCGGCCACCGGGCCCTCGTTCCCCAACCACCTCTACGCGATCGCCGCGCAGTCCGGGGGCGCCCTCGACAACCCCTGGCAGCCCAAGGGGGCGCTCCACGAGATGCTCCGGCAGGGCCTGGCCAAGTCCTGGGGCTGCGACATCGCGGAGGGCGGGTACGTCGAGATCCTCGACCCCGAGGGACAGCTGGTCCGGGTCGAGCCGTGCTTCGACTTCCTCACCGAGGGCGACCTCCTGCGGAGGGCGGGGATCCCCTGGGCCTACTACGCGGCGACCAACACCCAGAAGGGCTACATCTGGTCGGCGTACGCCGCGATCCGCCGCTACCGGGAGGACCCGAGGATGTGGGAGCGGTACATCCGCCCCGTGGACAACCTGATCCGGGACATCCGGGCGGACCGCCTCCCCCCGGTCACCTGGGTCACCCCGCGGTTCGAGCTCTCCGAGCACCCCGAGTACAGCTTCTGCCACGGGGAGAACTGGACCACGAGGGTCGTGAACGCGATCATGCGGAGCCCGATGTGGGAGCACACCGCGATCTTCATCACCTGGGACGACTGGGGCGGGTTCTACGACCACGTGCCGCCGGTGCGGGTCGACCCGTTCGGGTTCGGGATCCGGGTCCCGCTGCTCACGATCTCGCCCTACGCGAGGCGCGGCCACGTCGACCACCGCCTCGGCGAGTTCTCCTCGGTCCTCCGGTTCATCGAGGACAACTGGGGCCTGGGCCGGCTCACCCACCGGGACCGGCGGGCGAACAACCTGTCCTACGTCTTCGACTTCTCCCAGGAACCCCGGCCGCCCCTGCCGCTCCCGCTCCGCACGGACTGCGAGGGGCCGATCTGGTCGCCGCCCCCGCCCCCGGCGTAGGGGCCGGGCGCCGCGGTACGCTCGGGGCCGATGGCGGAGCGGGAGGACCCGGCCCGGGCGGCGCTGGCCCGGGAGCTGTACTGGGCGGAGGAGGCGACGAGGCTCCGGCGGATGACGGCGGCCGAGGCCCGCGACGCGCTCCACGACTTCGCCGTGCTCCTGCGGGCGGACGAGCGGTCGGCGGTCCCGCGGGGGGAGCCGAACCTGGCCTCGATCTCCCGGTGGAAGCGGCGGGCCAAGGTCCGGCTGTTCCGGCTGCTGCGACCGATCACCCGCCGCTACGACCGGCTCCTCGCCGACCTCGCGGAGCTCACCGCCGCCCTGGCGGCGCGGGTGGCGGAGGCCGAGGCCGAGGCGGCGAGGCTCCGGGAGGCCCTGGGCGAGCGGGGGCCGGGCCCCGGGGAGGGCCGGTGAGGGCCTCGGCCGCCGCCGTCGCGGCGGGAGGGGGGCGGGCGTGAGGATCGCCGTCGTCCACCCCCAGACCCCGTTCGTGCGGGGCGGCGCCGAGACCCACACCGAAGCCCTCTGCCGGGCGCTCCTCGCCGCCGGGCACGAGGCCGAGATCGTGGCGGTGGCGGGGAAGTGGTACCCGGCGACCGAGCTCGTGCACCACATGGCGGTGTGGCGGTCCCTCGACCTCTCGGAGTCCAACGGTCTTCCGATCGACGCGGTGATCGCGCTCAAGTTCCCGGCCTACCTCGTGCGGCACGAGCGGAAGATCGTGTGGCTCATCCACCAGCACCGCTCGGCCTACGAGCTCTGGGACCACCCGGAGTTCGCCGACCTCTCCCGGCAGGAGGAGGGGCCGGCGGTCCGGGACATGATCCGCCGCGCCGACCGGGTGGCGCTCTCGGAGGCCAAGCGGGTGTTCACGAACTCGCGGAACGTCCAGCGCCGCCTGTGGGACTCGCTCCGGATTTCCTCGGAGCCCCTCTACCACCGCTCCCCGCTCACCGAGGCCCTGCTCGGGATGGAGCCCGGGGAGCCGGGGGACTACGTCCTGTTCCCCAGCCGGCTCGAGCCGCTCAAGCGCCAGCGGCTGGCGGTGGAGGCGATGCGCCACGTCCGCTCCGACGTCCGCCTGGTCTTGGTCGGGGCGGGCCCCGACGAGCCGGCCCTGCGCGAGCGGGTGCGGCGGGCGGGGCTCGAGCGGCGGGTGGCGTTCGAGATTGGCGTGCCCGACGAGCGGCTCGCGCGCCTCTACCTCGGCGCGCTCGCCGTCTACTACGGCCCCTACGACGAGGACTACGGCTACGTGACGCTCGAGGGCTTCGCCGCCCGCCGCCCCGTGGTCACCCTGGCCGACAGCGGGGGCCCCCTCGAGTTCGTGGCCGACGGCGAGACCGGGCTCGTGGTGCCCCCCGAGCCGCGCGCGATCGCCGAGGCCTTCGACCGGCTCCACGCCGACCGGGCCCTCGCCCGGCGGCTGGGGGAGGCCGGGCAGGCGGTCCTGCGGTCCACGGTGCCGCCGTGGCCGGAGGTCGTGGCCCGGCTCCTGGACTGACGGGGGTCGGGGTGCTCCGGCCGGCCGAGCTGCGGCGGCTCCGGCTCCGGGTCCGGCGGGCCCTGGTCCGACGGCGCTGGGACCACCGGGTCGAGCCCCGGCTCGGCTTCCTCTCGCCGCTCCCGCCGGCGCCCACCGGCGTCGCGACCTACGCGCGGGCCGTGCTGGACGGGCTCCGCCGGACCGGCTTCCTCGACCGCCACCGGGTGGACGTGGTCTGGCCGGTCCGCCCCGAGCACGAGGCCTACGTCCCCTGGTACGCGCTCTCGGTGTACCAGATCGGGAACAACGTCGAGTTCCACCGGGACATCTACCGCCACGCGATCCAGACCCCGGGCCTGGTGGTCCTCCACGACCTGGCCCTGGACGACTTCGTCCGGGGGCTCCTCGCCGCGGGCGACCCGCTCGGGCACCAGGCCGTGCGGGAGGCCCTCGCGCTCCGCCCTCGGCTCGCCGGGGACCCGGACCTGGACGAGCCGCTGCGGGTCCCCTGGCTGGCCCACCTGGCCCGCCGGGCCCGGGGCATCGTGGTCCACGCGGACTTCGGCCGGCGCTACCTGGAGCGGATCGGGTGCCGGACCCCGGTGTTCGTGGTCCCCCACCCGGTGGTGGAGGACGACCGGGCCCTGGCGCGCGCCGCCCGGCGGGCGGGGGAGCTCCGGGCGGCGCACGAGGCGCGGGGGATGCGGACGCTCGTCGGGGTCCTGGGGGACCTGAACGCGGCGAAGCTCGTGGACGTGGTGCTCGCCGCGGTCGGCTCGCTCGACCCCTCGGTCCACGTGGTGCTCGTGGGGCGGCGGATCACCGGCTACGACGTCGAGGCGGCGCTCGCCGCCTCGGGCCTGGGCGAGCGGGCCGCCCTCCACGCCGACGTCCCCGACGAGGACTTCCTCGCCTGGCTCGGCGCGGTGGACGTGGTGGTCGACCTCCGCCACCCCCACCGGGGGGAGGTGAGCGGGACCCTGTTCCGGGCCTTCCAGGCGGGGAAGCCGGTCGTGGTCTCCGCGACCGGGAGCTACCTCGACCTCCCCGACCAGGCGGTGCGCCGGGTCCCCGGCGGGCGGCCCGCGCCGGGGGAGGTGGCCCGGGCGCTGGACGAGCTCGTCCGGGACCCCGAGCTCCGGGCCCGGGCGGGCGCCGCCGGGAGGGCCCACGTCGAGGAGCTCCGGCGGACCGACGCCACGGCCCGGGGCTACGCGGCGGCGATCGAGGCCACCCTGGCCCTCGTCCGCGACCCCGCGCGCCGGGCGCTGGCCCGGTGGGCGGGGGCCCTGGCCGACCTGGGGGCCACCGAGGAGGACCTGGCCGAGGGCTACGGGATGTCCTACGCGCGGGCCCTGGCCACGTTCGCCGACCTCCGCTGAGCGGTCGGCGCTCCGACCGCGTCCCGTGGAACACCGCCACCGGCCGGCTCGCACGGTCGCGACGGGCCCCTTGCTAGACTCGCGCGGGAGCCCGGGGCACCCTGCGACCTGCCATGGCGACCGCCACCGACGTCATCGAGCGAACGTCCGAGCCGCCGCACCTGCGCGTGGGGGCGCGGCTCCGCGAGCTGGCCCTCCACCGGGAGATCCTGGCGAACCTGGTCCGCAAGGAGCTCAAGGTGAAGTACGTCGCGTCGGTCCTCGGCGCGATCTGGTCGCTCCTGAACCCGGCCGTGTACCTCGCGGTCTTCGCGCTCGTGTTCCGGGTGGTCCTCGACAACCGGGTGCCGGGCTACGCGGTGTTCCTGCTCTCCGGGCTCCTCCCCTGGAACCTGTTCTCGGTCTCGGTCACGCAGGCCACGCGGTCCATCGTCGACAACGCCAACCTCGTCAAGAAGGTGTACTTCCCCCGGGAGGTGCTGCCGGTCGCGGGGATCGGCGTGGCGCTCGTGGACTTCCTCCTCCAGAGCCTGGTGCTCGTGGCGTTCATGGTCGCGACCGGCTGGCGGTTCCACCCGGAGGCGCTCCCGCTCTACCCGCTCGCGTTCCTCGCCCTCCTGCTGTTCACCACGGCCATGGCGCTCCTGCTCGCCGCGGCGAACGTGCGCTACCGCGACGTCCAGCACCTGCTCGCCCTGGCGCTGCTCGTGTGGTTCTGGATGACCCCGATCGTCTACCCCGCGGCGCTCGTCCAGGGGAGCGGCCACGAGCTGCTCGGGGTCCCGCTCTTCCACCTCTACCTCCTGAACCCGCTCGTGCTCGTGATCAGCGGGTTCCAGCGGGCGCTGTACGGCGCGGTGCACCCCTCCGGCGCCGGGGGGCCGGTCCTCCTCGACGTCTCGGTGGGGTGGCTCGCGGCGGGGCTCGCCCTGGTCGCGGCGGCCTCCGCGGTCCTCCTCTACCTCACCTGGCGGCTGTTCTTCCGGCTCTCGGGCGACTTCGCGGAGGAGCTGTGAGCCCCCCCGCGATCGAGGTCGAGGGGCTGTCGAAGCGGTTCCGCCTGTACCGGGAGAAGCCGAGCTCCCTCAAGGCGCGGCTGATCTCGTCGCGGACCCGCGCCGAGGACCTGTGGGCGCTCCGGGACGTGGACGTCGAGGTCGCGGAGGGCGAGACCCTCGGCCTGATCGGCCACAACGGCTCGGGCAAGACCACGCTGCTCAAGGTGATCGCCGGGATCCTCCGGCCCACGGCGGGCGTGGTCCGGACCCGGGGCCGGGTGGCCGCCCTCCTCGAGCTGGGCGCCGGGTTCCACCCCGAGCTCACCGGGAGGGAGAACGTGTACCTGAACGCCTCGTTCCTGGGGCTCTCGCGCCGGGAGACCGAGCGGGCCTACGACGACATCGTGGCCTTCGCCGAGCTCGAGGACTTCATGGACAACCAGGTGAAGTTCTACTCCTCCGGGATGCTCGTCCGCCTGGGCTTCGCGATCGCCGTCCACGTGGACCCCGCGATCCTCCTGATCGACGAGGTGCTCGCGGTGGGGGACGAGGCCTTCCAGCGGCGGTGCATCGACCGGGTGCGGGCCTTCCAGCGCGAGGGCCGGACGATCGTGTTCGTGACCCACGCCCTCGACCTGGTCCGGCAGATCTGCGACCGGGCGGTGATGCTCCACCACGGCCGGGTGCACGCAGCGGGGGAGCCCGACGACGTGGTCCAGGAGCTCCGCTACGTGATGCTCCGGCAGGACCCGAACTTCATCCCCGAGGAGGGGAGCCGCGAGGTCGAGATCGACCAGGTCGCGCTGGTGCGCGAGGACGGCTCGACCGGCGGGCCGGTGGGGGTGGGGGAGGACCTCGTGATCCAGGTGGACGTCCGTCCCAACGAGCCCGTGGACGACCTCGACGTCTCCTTCGCCGTCCTGGACTGGACGAACCGGCTGGCGGTGGACGGCCGCACGAGCCGCGCGGGGATCGACCTCGGTCCGCTCTCCGGGAAGCGGCGGGTCCGGTTCCGGCTGCGGAGCCTCCCGCTGCTCCCCGGGCGGTACTGGGTGACGGTGGGCCTCGAGTCCCGCCGGACCGGGAAGCTCTACCACGTGCAGACGCAGCGCTACATGTTCGACGTCGCCGAGGGGGCGCGCCGCGACCGGCTCGACGTGCCGGTCGAGGTCGGGGTGGAGGAGCTGTGAACCTCCCGCCCGCCACCGAGCCCCCCGAGCGGCACGTCGCGACGACCAGGGGGAGCCGCCCGATGCTGATCGCGTTGATCCTGTTCTCGGTCACGATCGCCGCCCTCGCCCAGCTCACGCTGAAGCACGGGATGAACCTGGCCCGGGACCGGGCCGGGGTGTTCCGGCTCACCGGCGAGGGCGTCCGCGCCGTCGCCGCCAACCCCTACGTGTGGGCCGGGCTCCTGCTGTTCGGGCTGTCGGCCCTGGTCTGGCTGGCGGTGCTCTCCCGGACCTCGCTCTCGTTCGCCTACCCCTTCGCCGCGCTCCAGTACGTCCTGATCCTCCTGTTCGACCGGTTCTTCCTCGAGCAGCCGGTGCCGGCGCTCCGGTGGGCCGGGGTGGCGCTGATCGCCGCCGGCATCGTGCTCGTGGCCCGGACCCCGCACGGGGCATGAGCGAGCGCCCGCCCGACCTCGCCGTGGTCGTCGTGAACCACAACGCGGGGCCGCACCTCGACCGCTGCCTCCGCTCGGTCCTGGCGGCCGCGGGCGGGCTCGCGCTCGAGGTCGTGGTGGTGGACAACGCCTCGACCGATGGGAGCGACCGGGCCGCGGCGGCGGTCCCCGGCGTCCGGCTCCTCGCGAACCCCGACAACCGCGGGTTCTCGGCCGCGGCGAACCAGGGGATCCGCGCCACCCGCGCCCCCTGGGTGTTCCTCCTGAACCCCGACGCGGAGGTCTGGGCCGGGACCCTGGCGGCGTTCGTGAAGCGCGCCCAGGACGACCCCCGGGTCGCGGTGGTCGGGCCGCTCCTGCGGAACGCCGACGGCACCGTCTACCCGAGCGGACGGCGGATCCCCTCGCTCCTGGACGCCGTGGGCCACGCGTTCCTCTCGCCGTTCTGGCCGGGGAACCCCTTCACCCGGCGGTACCGGATCGAGGACTGGGACCGGACGACCGAGCGGGAGGTGCCCTGGGTCTCGGGCGCGGCGATGCTCCTGCGTCGGCGGGCGGTGGAGGAGGTCGGCCTCCTCGACGAGGGCTACTTCCTGTACTTCGAGGAGCTCGACCTCTGCACGCGCCTGCGGGAGCGGGGGTGGCGGGTCCTGTTCACGCCGGAGCTCGAGGTCCTCCACGAGGGCGGGGTCTCGACCGGCCGGTCGCGGCGGATGCACCTGATCCACTCCCGGAGCGCCTATCGGTACTTCGCGAAGCACCGGGCCCGGGGGTGGCGCCGGGCGCTCCTGCCCCTGGCCCGGGCCGCGCTGCGGGCCCGGGCGGAGCTGGTCGCGCTCCGCGACGCCCGGAGGCGCGGGTGAGGGCGGTCGTGCTCGTGGGCGGGGAGGGGACCCGCCTGCGGCCCCTCACCGAGACCATCCCCAAGCCGCTGGTGCCGCTCGTGGACCGGCCCTCCCTGGACCACGTCCTGGACCACCTGGCCGCCCACGGGGTGCACGAGGTGGTCCTCTCCTCGTCCTACCTCGAGGAGCAGTTCCGCTCGTTCATCGAGGCCCGCCACGGCGACCCGCGGATCGTGTGGATCACGGAGCGGGAGCCGCTCGGGACGGGCGGCGCGATCGTGAACGCCCTCGAGCACCTGGGCGACGAACCGTTCCTCGCGCTGAACGGGGACATCCTGACCGACCTGGACCTCACCGCGATGCGCGCCTTCCACGAGGAGCGGGGGGCGGAGGCCACGATCGCGCTCCACCGGGTGGAGGACGCCCGCCCCTTCGGCCTGGTCCTCACCGGCCCCGACGGCCGGGTCCGGGAGTTCCGGGAGAAACCGGAGGAGCCGGTGCCGGGAGACGTGAACGCCGGGACCTACCTCCTGGACCCCGCCGTGCTGCGGGGCTGGCCCAGGGGCCGGCCCCTCTCGATCGAGCGCGAGGTGTTCCCGGCGCTGATCGCCGAGGGGCGGCGGGTCTACGGCTTCCCCGGCGGTGCCTACTGGATCGACCTCGGGACGCCGGAGAAGTACCTCCAGGCCCACTTCGACCTGCTCGAGGGGAAGGTGCGGGGGGTGCGGTACCCGGCGCCGTACGTCTCGCCCGAGGCCCGGGTCGACCTCCGGGCGCACCTCGGACGGTGGGTCTCGGTGGGCCCGGGCGCGGTCGTCGGCCCCGACGCCGAGATCGACGACTCGATCGTCCTGGCCCGGGCCCGGGTGGGGGCCGGCGCCCGGGTCCTGGCGTCGATCGTGGGCCCGGCCGCCGAGATCGGCGACGGGGCGACCGTCGTGGGCTGCGTGCTCGCGGAGGCGGCTCGCGTCGCGCCCGGGCTCGCCCTCGAGGGCGCGCGGCTCGGGGCGGGGGAGGTCGCCGATCCCCGGAGCGTAACCCCGGGATCCGCCGGTCCGTTGTGATAGGGTGCGGCCTCCCCCATCCACGATGCGTCGAACGATCCTGATCCTGCTCGTCGCCGTGCCGCTGCTCGGGCCAGCGCCGGCCCGGGCGGCGGAGCGCTTCACGTTCTACGGCTCGGGCTACGGGCACGGGCTCGGGCTGTCGCAGTGGGGGGCCTACGGACTCGCCCTCCGGGGCTGGTCGCACCAGGAGATCCTCACGCACTTCTACACCGGGACCGAGGTGCGGCGGGTGGCGGAGGGGCCGGCCCGGCTCCGGATCGGGCTCGCCCAGGGGGAGCGCCGGGTCCGCCTGGCGGCGGAGGAGGCCGGGGTCGAGCTGCGCCTGGGCGGGACCGGCGGGGAGCGGGTGGCCACCATCCCGGCCGGCGAGACCTGGACGGTGCGGATCCGCGACGGCCGCTACCGGGTCGTGGACGCCTCGGGGGCGCCGGCCGGCGGCCCGGTCGGGGGGCCCGACGCGCACCTGTTCGCGGTCTACGCGCCCCAGGGCGCGAGGGTCCGGATCCCCGAGGCCGGCCACGCCTACGCCCGCGGGTGGATCGAGTTCAACCTGTACGACTGCCCGGCGGCCTGTCGGATCCGCCTGGTGCTCTCGATCGCCCCCCAGGAGTACCTGTACGGGCTGGGCGAGGTCCCGAGCAGCTGGCCGGAGGAGGCGCTCGAGGCCCAGGCCGTGGCCGCGCGGACCTACGCCTTCGCCAAGGCCGCCTACGGCCAGCACCGACCGGTGTGCAACTGCGCCCTGTACGCGAGCGCCGCCGACCAGGTCTACGTCGGGTGGGACAAGGAGGCCGGCGCGGACGGCGAGCGGTGGGTCCGGGCCGTGGACGCCACCGAGGGCGAGGTCGTGGTGCACCAGGGCGAGGTGATCACCGCCTTCTACTCCTCCTCCTCGGGCGGGCACACCGAGGACAACGAGAACGTGTGGGGCGGGACGCCGATCCCCTACCTCCGCGGGGTGTGCGACCCCGGCGACTACACCCCGGCCAACCCGAGCCGCGTGTGGGAGGTGTCGTTCACCGCCGACGAGGTCACCCAGCGCCTCCGTCCCTACACCGGCGACATCGGGACCGTCCGCGGGTTCGCGGCGGCCGTCCGGGGCGTGTCCGGCCGGATCGTCTCGATCCTCGTGCGCGGGGACGCGGGGGAGGCCCGGATCTCCGGCGGCGAGCTCCGCGTGGGCCTCGGCCTCCGGGACGACCGGGTGTGGATCAACGTCGACAAGAACGTGGTCGGCGACATCCGCGCCAAGTACGACGCCCTGGGGTGCGCGCCCGGGCTCCCCACGACCCCCCAGGCCCGGGTACCGGGCGGCCTGCGGCAGCGGTTCGCGGTCGGCGCGATCTACCGGAACGACGCGGTCGGGGCGACCGTGTGGCTGCGGGGCCCCATCTACGACAAGTACCGGGCGCTGGGCGAGGCGGGGAGCGTCCTCGGCCTGCCCCGCTCGGGGGTGGTCCGGCTCCGGACCCAGGCGGGGTGCGAGCGGGCGGCCTGCGCCCGGGCCGGGTTCGACGGCGGGCGGATCTACTTCAAGGAGGGCGTCGGCGCCTTCGAGCTCCACGGGCCGGTCCTCGACTTCTACCTCGAGCTCGGGGGCGCGGGCGGCCCCCTGGGGTTCCCCACGAGCGACGTGCGGTCCCGGGCCGGGGGCGGCTCGGCCGCGGACTTCGAGGGCGGCAGGATCGTGTGCTCGCCCGCCGGCCGCTGCCGGCGGGCCTGAGCGGGGCCGGGCGCCCGGCGGGGTTCCAGGAACCGGGCCCGAGCCCGGGCTCAGGCGGCGGGCTCGGGGGCGCTCCCGGAGTTCCGGTAGGCCCGGATCCAGCCCTCGAGCATCGTCGCCGCCTGGGAGGGCGTGATGCCGGCCGGGCACTCCCAGAGCTTGTTCCAGGCGGTGAACGCGAGCGCGACACCGTCGTCGAGGAGCGAGTGCGGGGCCAGGAGGACCTCGTCCTCCCCCCGGACGATGCTCGCCAGGCGGTCCACGACCGCCTCGGGCAGGGCATCCGGCCCCTCGGCGCGGTAGTACACGATCACGTAGCCGTGCTCGAGGTTGTGGACGGCCTGCGTCTCGGGCACCGGGCGGTCGTAGACCTTCGGCTCGGGGGGCAAGGACGACGGGTCGTGGTAGCCGGAGGTCGCGGGATGCCGGGGGTAGGTGTACGCCTGGCCGGGCTCCAGGTGGAGCCCACCGACGGCGTCGTCGGGCTGCTCGGGGGTCTCGATCGCGCCGCACCCGGCCGCCTCGGCCGCTCGGAGGGCGGCCTCCCCGACGAGCCCCGAGCCCGGGGCCCTGGTGAGCCAGAGGTAGGCCGCGACGGCCAGCGCTCCCACCAGCGCGAACACGGCGGCCCGGCGGAGCGCCTCGGTCCACCGCGCCCGGCGTCGGGCCGCCTCCCGGGCCCGCCGGGCCTCCTCCTTCCGGGCCCGGCGGTCGGCCGGGCCCCGC
>DATMBJ010000014.1:0-3270 GCA_035559315.1 Actinomycetota bacterium | reverse complement strand
GGCCACCTCCCGGTAGCTCCGCCCCTCGAGCGCCACGGCGTCCACCACGTACCGTGCCAGATCCATCGTGGACCCCCTTCACAGGTGTCCACGATGCTCCGACACAGGTGTCCACTATCTGGTGAACTCAGACACCCCCTCCGACACGATCAACGGCCGAAGGCCGCGGCTCCGACAGCGATCCCTAGTCCTCAGGCCAGGTGAGCACCGGGAAGCCCTCCCGTTCGGCGGCGGCCGCGAGCCTCCGGTCCAGCGTGACGAAGGGGAGGGACTCGGGCCGGCTCTCGGCCACCAGCCAGGCCGCGCCGAGTTGGCACGCGTCGGCGGCGCGGAGGGCGTGGCGCGCGAGCACGGCGAGCGCCTGGCGCCGCACCCCGAGCACGTCCGCGACCTCGTCCCACGACCCGCCCAGCCGCCCCAGGAGGCCGAGGACGCGCCGGCGGTCCCCCGGCGAGAGCAGGCCTTCGCGCGCCCGACGCTCGATCGCGGCGGCCACCTCGACGGGCGTGAGCGCCCACGTCGCGATGTCGGCGTCCTCCCGGAGCCAACCGACCGCGAGCTCGGTCCCCGGTTCGTCCTCGATCAGGGCCACGACGGCGGAGGCGTCCCAGTACCGCACGGGCCGGCGTCAGATCCGGTCCTCGCGCTGCTCCTCCAGCGCCTCTCGGAGCCGGAGGCCGCCCCGCCGCGGTTCGCCCAGGATCCACGACGCGTCGCCGCTCCCGAGCCGAACGATGCCCGCCGCAGCGAGGCGCTGCCGCCGTCCTCGACCCGAGCCGGCCACCGGGACCAGCCTCGCCACCGGGACGCCGCGTTCGAGGATCTCCACCTCGCCCCCACGCTTCACCCAGCGGAGGTAGGCGGAGATGCGGGCCTTGAGCTCGCTCACCGAAGCCATCTTCATGACCTATCGAGTCTAGAAAGATAGACCTATCAGGTCAACATCTGGGGTTCGCGCCGACCCCGCGACTTCCCCGGAGGCCCGGGCCTCTGAGACCATGGACTCCGTGGAGCGAAGCGGGGGACGGGACCGGTGAGCGGCCGTTGGGGATCGAGGGCCGCGAGGCACCGGCGCCGGCTCGTCGCGGCGCTCGCCGTGAGCCTCGCGTTCCTCGCCGTCGAGGTCGCCGGCGGGCTCCTGTCGGGGAGCCTCGCGCTCCTCGCCGACGCCGGCCACATGCTCGCCGACGCCTCGGGCATCGGGCTCGCGCTCTTCGCCGCCTGGCTCGCCGAGCGCCCGGCGCCCCCCGAGCGCTCGTTCGGCTGGTACCGCGTGGAGATCCTCGCCGCGGTGGTGAACGGCGTCCTGCTCCTGGGCGTCGCCGCCCTCGTGCTGTTCGAGGCCTGGCGGAGGTGGGCGGAGCCCCGGCCCGTCGCGGGCGGCCTGATGCTCGGGGTCGCCATCGCCGGCCTCGCCGCGAACGCCGTCTCCGCCCGGCTCCTCCACGAAGGACAGCGGGAGAGCCTGAACGTGCGCGGCGCCTACCTCGAGGTCCTGGGCGACCTGCTGGGATCGGCGGCGGTGGTGGCGGCGGCCGCGGCGATCGCGCTCACCGGGTTCGTGCGCGCGGATGCCCTGGCCTCGGCCGCGGTCGGGCTCCTGATCCTCCCCCGGACCTGGGGCCTGCTCCGGGAGGCCGTGGACGTCCTGCTCCAGGCCGCCCCGAGGGAGGTCGACCTGGCGGAGGTCCGCCGGCACATCCTGGAGACCCCCGGGGTCGCCGACGCCCACGACCTCCACGTGTGGACGCTCACGAGCGGCGTGCACGTCGTCTCGGCCCACGTCGTGCTGGCGGAGGGCGCGGACCCCGCGGAGGTCCTGGACGAGCTCTGCGCGTGCCTGTCCGGGGACTTCGACATCGAACACAGCACGTTCCAGCTCGAGACGAAGGACCGCCGCCGCCTGGAACAGGCGATCCACCCCTGAGGGCCTACCTCCCCCTGAGGGCCTACCTCCGCGCCGCCCGGATCAGCTCGGTGAGCCGCCGCGCGCTGGCCAGATGGCCCTCCTCGGTGGCCACCTCCAGCGCCCGCCGGATGACCGCCTCGGCCTCCGGGGCTCCCCGGGCCACCAGCACCTCCGCTTGGGCGAGCCTGGCCTCGAACAGGGAGTGCGGCACCCGTCCCGCCAGCGCCGCCTCCGCCATCCGCTCGGCCTCCTCCAGCTCACCCCGGGCGACGAGGGCGAGCGCGAGCCGCGCCGCGGCCCACGACTCGAACAGCGGGAGCCCCTCCGCCGCCGCCAGCGCTTCGCGGAACGTGGCCTCGGCCGCCGCCGGGCCCTCCAGGACCGTCCGGGCGATCCCCACCCCCCGGAGCGCCGCGGCGGTCCATTCCCGGTGGCCGAGCTCCCGGGCGATCCGGAGGCTCGCCTCGGCGTCCCCGAGCGCCTCCTCGCCCCTCCCGAGCGCGGCCAGGGCCTCGCTCCGGTGCCACAGGCAGTAGCAGGTCATCTCCCGGTGCCGGAGGTCGCGGGCGATCTCGAGGGCGCGGTCGATCTCGGCGAGGCCCTCCTGCGCCCGCGCCATGTGGACGAGGCCGTGGCCCCGGGTGGACCGGGGGGTGATGGAGCGGAAGGGGTCCCCGGTCTCGTCGAACAGGTCGGCGACCGCCTCGAACGCCTCCACGCCGGCCCGGATGTGGCCCGCGAGGAACGTCATCATGGCCCGCAGGTCGAGGATCCTGGCCCGGCCGTGGCGGTCGCCCAGCCGGTCGAAGATCGCGAGGGCCTCGTCGGCCCGGCGCTCGCAATCCTCCAGGCGACCGAGGTTCATGTCGATCACGGCCATCGCGGCGAGCGCCTCGGCCCTGGCCGGCGCGTCGTCGCCGGCCTCCGCGAGGGCCAGCTCCGCCAGCCTCGACGCCCTGCGGTAGTCGTCGGCCCCGGCGGCGAAGCCCGCCATCCGGGAGAGCGCGAGCGAGCGGAGCACAGCGCCCCTCGCCCCGCCCAGCGCGCCCTTGAGCTCCTCGTCGAGGACGTCCCCGCCCACGACCCTGCGCAGGGACTCGTCGACGCCCAGGTCCCCCCGGAGCACCCCCACGTGGAGCTGGACGGCCTCGGGGGAGGGGTCCACGCCGAGCTCCTCCGCCAGGCCCCGGCGGAGCTCCTCGTAGGCGCGGAGCGCGCCGGCCCGGTCGCCGGAGAGGTAGAGCGCCCGCATGAGGAGCATCCGCGCCGCCTCCCGGAGCGGCTCGCGGGCCACCGCCATCTCGGCGAACTCGACCGCCCGGGCGGGGTCTCCCAGCCGGAGCGCGGCCTCCGCGGCCCCC
>DATMBJ010000013.1:0-16005 GCA_035559315.1 Actinomycetota bacterium | reverse complement strand
GGCCACCTCCCGGTAGCTCCGCCCCTCGAGCGCCACGGCGTCCACCACGTACCGTGCCAGATCCATCGTGGACCCCCTTCACAGGTGTCCACGATGCTCCGACACAGGTGTCCACTATCTGGTGAACTCAGACACCCCCTCTCGCACCGGTCCCGCCACGGGGCGCACGGGTCGGCGGCTCAGAGCTCCGACCCCGGCGCCTCGTACACCTTCCGCCCGCCCACCAGCGTGAGGAGGACGCGGGCGTCGGCGGGAGTGTCGAGCTCGAACAGGTCGGCGGAGAGCACGACGAGGTCCGCCGCCTTCCCGACCTCGATCGACCCGGTCTCCCGGTCGAGGTGGTTCACGTAGGCCGAGCCCATCGTGAACGCCCGGATCGCCTGGGCCACGGTGAGGCGCTGCTCGGGCAGGAACGGCTCCTCGCTCGCCACCCCGTACACGTAGCCGGGGGGCGTCGTCCGGTGGACGCCGACGTGCATCTCCTGGAGGGGGTCGGGGCTCGACACCGGCCAGTCGCTGCCGGCGCAGAGCACCGCGCCCGACGCGGCGAGCGAGCTGAACGGGTACTGCCACCTCGACCGCTCGGGCCCCAGGAACGGGAGCGTGAGTTCGTCCATCTGCGGGTCGTGGGCGGCCCAGAGCATCTGGGCGTTGGCCGCCACGCCGAGCGCGCGGAACCGGGGGACGTCCGAGGGATGGACGACCTGGATGTGGGCGATGTGGTGGCGGTTGTCGTTCCAGCCGTTCGCCCGCCGGGCGGCCTCGAACGCGTCGAGCGCGTGGCGGCAGGCCCGGTCCCCGATCGCGTGGACGTGGACCTGGAACCCCTCCGCGTCGAGGCGCACCACCACCTCCCGCAGGGTCTCCGGGTCGAAGTACTCGAGCCCGGTGTTCCCCGTCGGCCGGCCGTCCCGGTCGAGGTACGGGTCGGAGAGGGCGGCGGTGAAGTTCTCGCAGACCCCGTCCGCCATGATCTTCACGGTGGTCGCGCGGTAGTTCCCGACCGTCGTGGCCTCCCGGTGGGAGGCGAGCTCCTCGACCTGCTCGACCCCCCGGCCCCGCTCCAGCCAGAGCGCGCCGACGACCCGGGCCGTGAGCTCGCCGCGGGCGGCGAGCGCCGGGTAGGCCTCCCGGCAGTTCGGCATCGTCGGGTACTCCCCCACGATCGCCTCCTGCCAGGCGGTGATCCCGAGGGAGTGGAGGTGGGCCTGGGCGAGCAGGATGGCCCGGGCCAGGTCCTCCTCGGAGGGCGGCGGGATCAGACGGCGCACGAGCGCCATCGCCCCCTCGTGGAGCGTCCCCTGGGGGGAGCCGTCCTCCTCGCGCTCGATCCGCCCGTCCGGGGGGTCCGGGGTCCGGGCGTCGATCCCGGCGAGCTCCAGGGCCCGGCTGTTCACCCACGCCGCGTGGTTGTCGCGGTTCGAGAGGAACGCGGGTCGGTCGGGGACGATCCGGTCGAGCTCGTGGCGGCTCGGGGTGCCGCCCGGGAACACGTCCATCGCCCAGCCGCCGCCCAGGATCCACACGGCATCCGGGTTCCGCTCCGCGTAGCCCCGGATCAGGCGGGCGTACGCCTCGAGGTCGTGCACGCCGCTGAGGTCGACCCGGAGGCGGTCCATCCCGCCGGCCGCGGCGTGGACGTGGGCGTCCTGGAACCCCGGCAGGAGCATCCTCCCCCGGAGGTCCACGACCTCGGTCCGAGGGCCGACGTGCTCGCGGACGTCGTCGTCGCTCCCCACCGCCGCGATGCGTCCGGCCCGGACCGCCACCGCCCGGGCGCGCGACCCCGCGGCGTCCACCGTGTAGACGGCGCCGTTCACGAACGCCAGGTCCGCCGCACCCCTCACCGGTCCCTCCTCCGCCCGACCTCCCGGTCGACAGGGCGCACGATACCGCCGCGCTGGGAGGGCGGACGACGGGCGACCGGGGCGACCCCGCGCGGGGCGCCCCCCGCTACCGGGCGGCCCGGATCGCGGCGAGCACGCGCTCGGGCGTGAACGGGAGGTCGAGGTGGCGCACGCCGAGGGGGGCGAGGGCGTCCAGCACCGCGTTCGCGACCGCGGCGGGGGTCCCGATCGCGCCCGCCTCCCCGATCCCCTTCGCGCCGAGCGGGTCGTGGGGCGAGGGGGTCTCCTGCAGCTCGGTCTCGATCGGCGGGACCTCGGCCGCGGAGAGCACGCCGTACTGCGCGAGGGAGCCCGTGAGGAGCTGGCCCTCGTCGTCGTACACCGCCTCCTCGGTGAGGGCCTCGCCCAGGCCCTGGACCGCGGCGCCCACCACCTGGCCCTCGGCGAGGAGGGGGTTCACGACCCGGCCGGCGTCGTCGACGGCCACCACCTCCCGCACCTCCACCTCGCCGGTCTCGGGGTCGACCGCCACCCGCGCCGCGTAGGCCCCGAACGGGAAGACGGGGCCGGGCAGCGTGAACGTGACCTCCGCCGACAGGCCGGGCGGGTCCCCCGGGGGGAGCCCGCGCCCGTCGTGCGCCGCGGCCGCGATCTCGGCGAGCGCGACGGACCGCTCGGGCGCGCCCCGCACCCGGACCCGGCCGCCGGCCCACTCGGCGTCCTCGGGCGCCACCTCGAGCAGGTGGGCGCCGACCGCGAGCGCGCGCGCACGGACCTCGGCGGCGGCGAGGGCCGCCGCCGAGCCGCCCACGGTGACCGAACGGGAGGCGAAGGTCCCCACCCCGGCCGGTACGGCGGCCGAGTCCCCCTGCTCCACGACGATCCCGTCCGGCGGGATGCCCAGGGCGTCGGCGACGATCTGGGCGAAGGTCGTCTCGTGTCCCTGGCCGTGGGCGGTGGAGCCGGTGCGGACCACGACCCGCCCGTCCCGGTCCACCTCGACCGCGGCCCGCTCCCAGAGGGCGCCACGCCCGGAGGCGCCCGCGCCCGCCCGCTCCACGTACACGGCGAGCCCGACCCCCTCCGTCACCCGACCCTCCGTCGCGCGCGGGGAGCCGTAGCCGATCAGCTCGCAGACCCGATCGAGCGCCCGACCGTAGTCGCCGGAGTCGTACTCGAACCCGAGGGGCGTCCGGTGCGGGAAGCGGTCGCGCGGCACCAGGTTCCGCCGCCGGAGCTCCACCCGGTCCATCCCGAGCTCGCGGGCCGCGAGGTCGACCATCCGCTCGACGAGGAGCGCGGCCTCCGGCCGTCCGGCCCCTCGGTACGGGCCGGTGGGGGGCTTCGAGGTCGCCACGCCGACGATCTCGACCTCGGCCGCCTCCACGGCGTACGGGCCGGTGAGGAGCATCGCCGCGGTGACCGGCGGCACCGCCGAGTTCGCCACGAGGTAGGCCCCGAGGTCGGCGAGCAGCCGCGCCCGGATCGCGAGGATCCGGCCCTCCCCATCGAGCGCCAGCTCCACGTCCGCCTCGAGCCCGCGGCCCTGGGGGGCCGCCAGGAAGTTCTCGGCCCGCGTCTCGATCCACTTCACGGGGGCGCCGGTCTCGACCGCGAGCCACGCCGCGAGGGCCGCCTCCGGCGCCAGGACCCCCTTGCTGCCGAACGCCCCACCCACGTCGGGGACCACCACCCGGAGCCTCTCCGACGGGCGGCGGAGCACGCGGGACAGGTGCCCGAGGGGACGGTGGGGGTCCTGGGCCGAGCAGAAGACGGTCAGGACGTCCGCGGCCGGGTCGTGGACCGCGAGGGCCCCGCGCGGCTCCATGGGAGCGGCGACGAGCCGGGGGATCCGGATCCGCTCCCGCACCACGCGGCGGGCGGAGGCGAAGGCCCCCTCCACGTCGCCGCCCCTCCTCCGCCAGCGCATCAGGACGTTCGTCCCGAGCTCCTCGTGGAGGAGCACCTCGTCCAGGAGCGCCCGCCGGGGGTCCACGATGGGGGGGAGCGGGTCGAGGTCGAGGCCCACGAGCTCGGCCGCGTCGAGGGCCGCGGCGCGATCCTCCGCGAGCACCGCGGCCACCGGCTCCCCGGCGAACCGGACCTTCCCCGCCGCCAGCAGCGGGACCGGTACCTCGGCCACCTCGGCGCCCTCGGCCCCGGCCACCGGCAGGCGGTCGACCCGCCCCTCCAGGTCCTCGCCGGTGAGCACCCGCACCACCCCGGGCGCCGCGAGGGCCGGCCCGGGGTCCACGCCCCGGATCCGGGCGTGCGCCAGCGGGCTCCGCACCAGGGCGAGGTGGAGCGTGCCCGGGACCGAAAGGTCGTCGACGTAGCGCGCCTCGCCCAAGAGGAACCGCCGGTCCTCCCGCCGAAGGAGCGGCCGCCCCACCCAGCCGTCCCCGGCCGGCCCACGCCCGCTCACCCGGTCCTCCGGGGAGAGCAGACGGCGGTCACCTCTCCACCTCCCGCCGCCTGGCGCGAGGCCGGCAGTCAGCGGATCCAGGCCGGGGACCCGCGGTACCGTCACGACCTCCCCGCCCGAACCGGCCCGCCCCAGCGCGGGCGTTCACATCCGTTCCCATGTGACCTCGTAGTCGGGCACCGCGGCCCGGATCAGGCTGTCCACCGGGCAGTACCTCGCGACGAGGTCGGCCAGGCGGCGTACCCGCGCCTCCGGCTCGTCGGTGCGGATCCGCACCCGCAGGCGCACCTTCGAGTAGTGGACGGGCACCGGAGCCAGGCCCATCCGGCCGCGGATGTCGAGGACCCCCTCGGCCTCGGTCCGCAGGTCCTCGTACCGGAGCCTGATCTTGGCGGCCAACCTGGCCGTCGAGACGTTCGTTCAGGCGCATAGGGCGACCAGGACGTACTCGAGGGGGGTCGGGCCCCGGTCCTCCCCACCGCGCCTCGGGGGCTCGTCGGAGACGAGCGGCGGGAAGGCCCGGACCCGCACCTCGCTCGCGCTATGCGAGAGCATCCGCCCCTCGGCGCGGTTCACCACGACGTACTCGGCGTCGCTCATCCGCTACCTCCAGGCGCCCAGGCCTCCAGGACCTCGAGCGGCTCCGACCCGGCGGCCGGCCCCTCCAAGCGGCACCGGTCCCCGGGCTCGAGCCAGAGGACCGACTCCGGGGAGAGCGGGAGCCGCTCGGCCCCCACCACCGCGGTCCCCGACCCCCGGACCACGAACAGGAACCGCTCCTCGTCGGGGCCCCGGGCGATCTCGGGCCCCGACGCCCCCGGGGGGACGCGCCACGTCCGCGCCGTCATCGCCGGCGCGCCGATCCAGGACGGGTCGGCGAGCACGGCCTCCTCGACCTCGCCGTGTCGGCGCTCGCGGCGGTCCCGCGGGCCCGCGACCAGCGCCACCCCTCACACCTCCCGCAGCCGCTCGGCCATCCAGTCCGCGACGAGCGGCCGGTACTTGTAGGGGATGTTGTTGCACACGTGGTTCCCTTCCTCGTACATCACGAGCTCCGCGTTCGGCGCCTCGCGGGCCAGGCGCTCCGCGTGCTGCCAGGGGATCAGCCGGTCGAGCTTCCCGAACACCACGAGCATCGGCTGGCGGATCCCCTCGGCCACCCCGGAGAGGTCGAGGGCGGAGGCGCGCTTCCGGGCCTCCTCCTCGTCGGCGGCCCCGCTGTGGTGGGCGAACGTCTCCCGGGTGATGCTGGGGAGCCGGTCCCAGCAATCGCCGAAGTCGTAGGGCCCTCCGATCGGAGCCACGGCCCGGATCCTGGGTTCGAAGGCCGCCGACCGGGGCGCGTAGTAGCCCCCCAGGCTCACGCCGGCCGCCCCGACGCGCGAGAGGTCCAGGTCCGGCCGTCCCTCCAGGGCGTCGAGGACGGCGGCCACGGCGACCTCGTAGTCCGGCCGGATCGTCGTCGCGTAGCCCGTCTCACCCTGCCCGGGACCGTCGAGCGAGAGCGTGGCCATCCCGCGGCGGAGGAACACGTCCTCCCACCAGAAGAACTCCTCCTTCGTGGAGTCCAGGCCGGGGAGGAGCAGGACGACCGGCGCGGGCCCCGGCCCCGCCGGCCGCCGGAGGTTCGCGACCATCGTGGCGCCCTCGAACGGGATCTCCAGGCGCTCCGCGGTCGGGTCCAGGAGCCGATGGGCCTGGCGCAGGCTCCTCACCGCCCGGTCCGCCGCCTCCCGGTGCCGGGCCGGGTCCACCATCCAGACGAACTTCGCGAAGTGGTAGCAGAGCGCGGCGCGGACCCACGCCTCGCCCGCGGTGAGCGTGCGGCCCAGTTCCTCAGCCTCCCGGGCCAGGCGGGCGTGCTCGTCGCCCGTCTCGCACCACGCGTCGAGCCAGTCCTCCCACCGCTCCACCTTCGCCGTGGTGCGGAAGAAGTCGTTGTAATCGACCCCCTGGGCGATGAAGCGCGGCGCCCAGTTCGCGATCGCCGCCTCGACCCGTTCGTCAGCCACGGACCACCTCCTCCAGCTCGATCCCGAGGTCGCGCAGCACGACCATGGCCGCGTTCCGCCCGGGCGCCCCGGAGACCGACCCGCCCGGGTGCGTGGTGCTCCCCGTCTGGTACAGGCCCGGGATCGGCATCCGGTGCTCGGCCCATCCGGGGGCCGGCCGGAGCTCCCCGGACCACGCCGGGCCCATGTCGCCGCCGTGACAGGTCCCGTGCCAGTTGTGGGGGTTGAAGCGCTCCAGGTCCAACGGGCTCTTCACGACCCGGGCCAGGATCACCTCGTCGGTGAGGTTCGGGGCGTAGCGGCGGAGCTGCTCCAGGTTGGCCGCCTCCACCTCCTCCTTGATCCCGTCCCACCGGGCCGGGCCCTCCGGCAGCTCGTAGGGCTGGAACCCGATCACCTTCAGCGTGTGGCGCCCCTCCGGGGCGCGCGAGGGGTCCGCGACCGTGGGGCAGACCACGAGCAGCACCGGGTCGTCCGTGGCCACCACGCCCCGGACGAAGTCGGAGCCGACCCGGAGCATCCGGTCCACGGAGGTCGGGATGCCCGCCGCGACCGACTCGAGCGTCCCGCCGTCCACGGGGAACCTGGGGGGCTCGGTCGTCGCGTAGTGCGCGGCGAACATCGTGACCCCGCCCCGCCAGGTCCCCACCCCGTCCAGGAAGTCCTCGGGCCACGCCTCCCGGGGCGCCATCTCGATGAGGTGCTTGACGTGGATCGAGGAGACGACGGCGCGGGCCGCGAGGTACCGCTCGCCGTCCTCGGTCTCGACCCCCACGCACCGGCCGCCGTCCAGCACCAGCGCCGCCACCCGCTTGCCGGTGAGGATCGTCCCGCCGTGGGCCTCGATCAACCGGGCCAGGGCCCGGGGGAGCGCGGCGGAGCCGCCCCGGGGCAGGGTCCAGCTGTGCTGCTGCCGGCCGTAGACCAACGAGTAGGCGAGGGCCCCCGTCCCCGGCCGGTCGACGGGCTGGACCGTCATGAATGCCATCCAGAGCATGAAGGCGCGGACGTGGGGATCCTCGAAGGTCCCCTGGATCACCTCCCATGCGCTCATCTGGATCCGCCGGAGCCAGCGCCGCCCGTCGGGGAGCGCGGCGAGGCGGTCCCGCAGGGAGGGGCCCCAGCCGACCGGCGTGTGCCGGTAGCCGCCGAAGGCCGCCTTGGCCCGGTCGTAGTCCGCGATCAGCTCGCGGTAGGCGTCCGCGTCCCGCTTGGAGAACCGCGCGAGCTCCTCGCAGGTCCGGTCGAGGTCCCGCCACTGCGTGATCCACGCGCCGTCGGGGAACGGGACGTGGACCACGGGGTCGGGCCGGATGTACTCGAGGCCGTACTCGCCCAGGTGGAGCTCGTCGTCCCGGAGCATGGGGTTGGCCTGGATCAGGTTGTGGGCGGTGGAGCACGTGTCGTGCAGGAACCCCGGGAGCGTGAGCTCCTCGGTCGCCGTGTCGCCGCCGATCACGTCGCGCCCCTCGAGGACCAGGCACCGGAGCCCGGCCCGGGACAGGTACGCCGCGGCGACCAGCGCGTTGTGCCCGGCCCCCGCGACCACCACGTCGAACCGCTCGGTCACGTCGTCCTCCCCTCCCTCGCTCCCCAGGCCTGCGAACTCAGGCCTCCGGCTCCCACGTTCATATGTCGTCGGCGCGGACCCACACGGTCTCCCGGGGCGGCGGAGCCCACAGCTCCACGAAGGCGAAGTCCGCGTCGGTGTCGTTCTCGAACCAGTGCACCTCGCCGGGGCCGACCACCGCGACCATCCCCGCCGCGAGGCGGTGGGTCTCCTCGTCCGCGTGGAGCACCCCCGCGCCCCGGAGGACGTAGAAGAGGTGGTGGCAGTCGGTGTGGTAGTGCGCGGCGGCGGTGTCCCCCGGGTGGTACACGATCCGGTCCGCCCGGATGCGGGTCGCCCCCACCGGGACGTCGTCGGTCACGAGGTCCAGCCGGTCCCGGGTGTCCCGGGTGGACCGCAGGTGGGGCAGGACGGAGCGGGGGAACAGCCTGGCCACGGCTAGCCCCCGGTCCCGGCCGGCGCGCCCAGGCCGAGGAGCCGGGCCGCGTTGCCCCCGAGGACCAGCGCCTCCTCCTCCGGGGAGAGACCCGCGGCACGCACCGCCTCGACCGGGCGCTCGGTCCCCATGTCGAAGGGGTGGTCGGACCCGAGCAGAACCCGTTCCGCCCCGGCGAACCCGACGAGCTCCCGAAGGAGCTCTGGGTCGTGGGTGACGGTGTCGAAGTGGAACCGGCGGATCGACGCGACCGGCGATGCCTCGAGCCGCCCACGCGCCGCCGCCACCGCCCGCCACCCGTGGTCGAGCCTGCCGCGCACCGCGAGGATCGCCCCGCCGCCGTGGGCCAGCACGACCTTGAGCCGCGGGTGCCGCTCCATGACGCCGTTGAGCACCATGTGCGCCGCGGTGACCGTCGTCTCCATGGGGTTCCCGACGGTGTTCCAGAGGTAGTGCTCCTCGAACACGGGCAGGTCGAACCCCCGGGTCGTGGGGTGGATCAGGATCGTCGCCCCCAGCGCCTCCGCCGCCTCCCAGAACGGCGCGAACCGATCGTCGCCCAGGTAGGCCCCCCGCACGCTCGCCGCCACCTGGACCCCGTGCATCCCGGGCAGCCCCATCATCCGTTCGAGCTCGGCGACCGCCAGGGCCGGGTCCTGGAGCGGGACGGTCCCCACCGCCCGCACCCGGTCGGGATGACGGGCCGTGGCCGCGGCCAGGGCGTCGTTCTGGAGCCGGCTCCGCCGGAGGCCCTCGTCCGGCGGCTCCGCGTAGAACGCGAGCGAGATCCACGGCGAGAGCAGGACCAGGTCGATGCCCGCCGCTCCCTCCTGCTCGAGGATGGTCTCGACGTCCACGAACTCCCGGACCGCCGACCGGATCCGCCTCCCGGCGAACTCGACGACCTGGCCCCCGTCCTCCCGCAGGACGCGGGGACGCCAGGCCTCCTGCGGGGCCGCGTCCCGGAGGATCTCGGGGACGATCACGTGGCAGTGCACGTCCACGATCACCGCGCTCACCCCCAGAGGATCAGGATCAGCGACCCACCGACGACGAGCGCGGCGCCGGCCCACAGGCGGAGCGTGACCCGCTCCAGGTGCCGGCCCATGAGGACCGGCGCCAGCAGCATCACGGTGGGCACCGAGACCGAGTTCACCGCGAGGACCACGGCCACGGGGGCCCGGCCGAGCGCGATCCACCGCGCCCAGGTGGAGAGCCCGACGAGCAGGCCCGCGACCGCCTTGAACGCGAGGGACCCGCGCGGGATCCGCCGCAGCCCGAGGGACCTCCCCCGGAGCGCCACCACCAGCCCGTAGGCGGCGGAGGCGACCACCATCGAGAGCGCCACGCCCAGGAGCGGCGAGGGCAGCCCCCGGAGCCCGGCTCGGATGAACACCGGGCTCACCGCCCAGCACAGGGCGGTGCCGAGGGCCGGGGCCAGGGCCAGGCGGCCCCCGGCCAGGACCGCGACCCGCCCTTCCCCGCGCCCCGCCGCCGGCTCGACCTCGAGCGCGCCCTCCTCCTCCCCGCCGGCGCCCTCCACCGCGGCCGGGCCCTCGCCGGAGAGGACGAGGACCCCCCAGACCGTGATCGCCACGCCGGCCAGCGTGACCGCGGTCGGCACCTCGGCGAGCGTGACCGCCGCGATCGCCGTCGCGAAGAGGGGCGTGGTGGCCAGCAGGGGGCCCGTCCGGGCGGCCCCGATGCGCTTCTGGCTCAGGTTCAGGAGCGTCCACCCCAGGAAGAAGTGGACGAACCCGGCGAGCCCGAACGCGACGAGCGACCCCGTCGGCGCGCGGGCCAGCGCCCCCTCGTCCTCGGCGACCGCGGCGATCGCCACCAGCACGACGGTGCTCAGGAGCAGCTGGAGGAAGCTGGAGGCCATGACCTCCATACCCTGGAGGGCCCGCCGGTTCAGGCTCTGGAACAGCCCGAACCCGAAGCCGGCCAAGGTTCCCCAGAGCGCCCCGCTCATGGCCGGACCCGGACCGCCCGCCCGTCCCCCGGACCGCCCACGCCCGCCCCCAGGTACAGCCGGCCCACCCGGGGGTCGGCCAGGAGGTCCCGGGCGGGCCCCTCGAGCCGCTCCCTGCCCAGCTCCAGCACGTAGGCGCGGTCGGAGATGGCGAGGCCGCTCCTCGCGTTCTGCTCCACCATCAGGATCGAGATCCCCGCCTCGTCCCGGAGCCGGCGGATCGTCTCGAACGCGAGCTGGGCCACCTTCGGCGCCAGGCCCAGGGACGGCTCGTCCAGGAGCATGAGCCGCGGCCGCATCATGAGCGCCCGGCCGATCTCCAGCACCTTCTGCTGGCCGCCCGAGAGGTTCCCCGCCCGCTCCTTGCGCCGCTCGTGGAGCATGGGGAAGCGCTCGTAGACCTCGGCCAGGCGCCGCTCCCGCTCGCGGCGGTCACGGAGCGCGTACGCGCCCATCAGGAGGTTCTCGTGCACGGTCATCGCGGGGAACGAGCTGTGCCCCTGGGGGACGTGCGCGATGCCGAGCCGGAGGATCTGGTCCGGCCGCATCCCGCCGATGTCCCGGCCCTGGAACCGGATGTGCCCACGGGTGGGGCGGAGGATCCCGGTGATCGTTCGGAGCACGGTGGACTTCCCCGCGCCGTTCGGCCCGATCAGGCAGACGATCTCGCCCTCGCCGACGTCGAGGCTCAGGCCCTGGAGGACCTTCACCCCCTTGAGGTAGCCGGCCTCGACGTCGCGAAGCTCGAGCACGCTCACACCCCCAGGTAGGCCTCGAGGACCCGCGGGTCGGACTGGATCACCTCGGGCGGCCCCTCCACGATCTCGCGGCCCTGGTCGAGCACCACGACCCGGTCGCACAGCTCCATCACCGCGACCATGTTGTGCTCCACCACGAGGAACGTGACCCCCTGCTCGTTCAGCGAGCGGATCATCGCCATGAGGAACTCGATCATCGCCGGGTTCACCCCGCCCATGGGCTCGTCGAGGAGCACGATCTCGGGCTGGGCCATCAGCACCGCGGCGAACTCCAGCAGCTTCTGCTGCCCGAACGAGAGCTTCCGGGCCGGCTCGTCCCGGAGGTGGGCGAGCCCGAAACGCTCGAGCAGGGCCATGGCCCGCTCCTCCTCGACGCGGAGGACGCCGGGGCCGAGGAGGGGGCGGATCCCCACCTTCCGGACCGGCACGATCATGTTCTCGAGCACCGTGAGCTCCCAGAACAGCCGGGTGATCTGGAAGGTCCTCGACAGGCCGCGGCGGCAGATCGCGCTCGGGGTGAGCCCGATGATCCGCTCCCCTCGGAGCCGGACCTCGCCGGCCTGGGCCCGGTCCATCCCGGTGATCACGTTGAAGAGCGTGGTCTTGCCCGAGCCGTTCGGCCCGATCAGGCCGGTGATGCTGCCCTCGGGGACGCGGATCGAGCACCCGTCGAGCGCGGTGATCCCGCCGAACCGCCGGACGACGCCCACGGCCTCGAGGAGCGCGGTCACGGGCCCTCCTCCGGCGACCGATCCGCCGCGGGCACCGGGAGCTCCTCGCCCTCCTCGGCTCCCCCGAACGCCTCGGCCGCGGCCCGGGCGCCGGCGAAGGCCGACCGCGGTCCCAGGCGGCGGACGAGGAGGTCGCGGACCGTGGGGATGATCCCCCGCGGCATGAACAGGATGATCGCCAGCATCAGCGCCCCCAGGACCGCGGTGTGGATCTGGCTCGCGCCGAACCGGAACCGGATGAGATCCGCCGCCGGCACGAGGATGAACGCCCCGAGGACCGGTCCCCACACCGTCCCGAGGCCCCCGAGCATGGTCATGAGGATCATGTCCACGCTCACGAGGATGTCGAAGGCGAAGACCGGGCTGATGTGGATCGAGCGGTACGACCAGATCCCCCCGGAGAGGGCCACGAAGTACGCGCTCACCGCGAACGCGGCCACCTTGTAGGCGGTCGTCGCGATCCCCACCGAGGCCGCCTTCCCCTCGTCGTCCCGGATCGCGAGGAGCCCGAGGCCGAACCGCGACCGCCGGATGTACGCGGAGACCGCGAGGGCCGCGAGCAGGCAGCCGAGCGCGTAGAAGTAGAAGGGGAGCTGGCCGTACGGCCCGCTCCACGGCGGGAGCGGCTGGCTGATCCCCGGCGAGCCCCCGGTGATGTCCCGGAGGTTCAGCGCGAGGAGCCGGAAGATCAGGAGCATCGCGATCGTGGCGATCACGAACGCCGAGCCGGTGGTCCGCAGCATGATCCACCCGAGGACCACGGCCAGCGCGGCCACGACGACCGCCAGGAGGGGCGCGCTCCAGAACGGGTTCCACCCCCAGCGGGCCGCCGCGATCGCCACGAGGTAGGCGCCGAGGCCGAAGAAGGCGCTGTGCCCGAGCGACTTGTAGCCGGTGTAGCCGCCCAGGATGTTCCAGCTCGTCGCGTTGGTGGCCGCGAGGAGCACGTTGAACCCGAGCACGTGGTAGTAGATGTCCCGTCGCGCGAACGGGAAGGCCACCACGACCGCCAGCGCGAGCGCCGGCCACCAACGGAGGACCCTCGCCGCCACGCCTACCCCTCCCGGATCCGCGTCCCCATGATGCCCTGGGGGCGGACGATCAGCGTGACGAACAGCACGAGGTAGAACACGATCGGCGAGAGGTAGGTGGTCACGGTGACCGCCGCCACCGCCTCCAGGACCCCCATCAGGATCGCCGCCAGGAGCGCCCCCGGGAGGCTCCCCATGCCGCCCAGGACGATGATCGAGAGCATCTTCGAGATCCACTCCTCGTGGCTCGCGGCGTTGAAGCTCCAGATCAGGCTGAAGGCCGCACCTCCCGCGGCCACGGTGGCCAGGCCCAGCCCGAAGGTCGCCGCCCGAACGCGGGCCACGTTCACCCCGACGAGCTGCGCGGCCACCGGGTTCTGGATCGTGGCCCGGATCCCCCGACCGAGGTCGGTCCGCGCGAGCAGGAACGACAGGGACCCGAGCACGACGAGCGCGGCCGCGAAGCCCACCAGCCGCACCACGGGCAGGCGGACCGCCATCGCGCCCAGGTGGAGCCGGACGACCTCGCCCGTGTAGCCGGTCCGCACCGAGCGGAAGGTCGACTCCCACGCGGCGCCCATCGCGCCGGCCAGGACGATCGCCAGGGCGAACGTCACCAGGACCATGAGGCCGGGGTCCTGACGCACCCGCGCCAGGAGGAGCCGCTGGACCCCGCTCCCGATGACGAAGAAGAGCGGGGCGGTCAGGAGCACCGAGACGGCGGGGTCGAGCCCCCGGAGCGTGAACAGCCAGTACGAGAGGTAGGCCCCGAGGATCAGGAACGCCCCGTGGGCGACGTTGATCACCCGCATCACGCCGAAGATCAGCGTGAGGCCCGAGACCATGAGCGCGTACACCCCGCCCGTGAGGATCCCCACCATCACGACCTGCACGAGCACGTTCGCGGACGGCAGCTTCATCGGCCCGACCCCCGGGATGGCCGGGGAGGGCCGGCCGCCCCGCGCGGCCGGCCTCCCCCCGTCGTCGGCGGGACCGCTCCTACCACTCCGGCTTCGGCCAGATCGGCTCGGCCTGGGCCACGTCGGCGGGCGCCACGATCTTGATGTCGCCGCCCTGCCACTGGAGCAGGAGGAAGTCGCCCTGCGGCTTGCCCTGCTCGTCGAACTTGAGCGGCCCGACGACGGTGTCGAAGGTGGCGCGGTGCAGCTCCTCGATCAGCGTGGCGTTATCGATCGAGCCGGTGTTCTCGATCGCCTGCTGGAGGACCTGTCCCACCGTGAAGGCGTTCGCCGCGTCCTCGGCGATGTCCGAGGGGGAGCCCCCGAACATCTCGACGTACTTCGCGATGAACTCGGCGTTCTGGTAGGTCTCGGCCTCGGGGAACCACGAGATCGAGGCGAAGATGCCCTCCGTGGCCTCGCCCAACGCCTCGCTGAACGGGCCCGGCAGCGAAGGGCCGGTCGTGAAGAAGGCTCCCCGCGGCTGGTAGCCCGCCTCCTGGTAGGCCCGGATCTGCCCGATCGAGTCCTCGAGGACGGTCCCGCCCACGATCAGGTCGGGGTCGAGGTCGGCGACCTGGCTGGCGATCGCCGAGAAGTCGGTGGTCTCGGGCGGGTAGATCTCGTCGAAGACGAGCTCCACGCCGCCCTCCTGGAGGAGCTTCTTCAGCTGCTCCATCACGCCGAGCGTGAACGGATCGTCCTGGCTCACGACGGCGAACGTCCCCGGCCGCTGGTCCGAGGGGAGCGAGAGGACGTACTCGGCGAACACGTCCGCCTGCTCCCACCCGGGCGCCGGCTGCGCGAAGAACAGGTTCGTGAGCCCCCGGTTGAAGACGTCGGGCGCGCCCCCCGCGGGCTCGACGAAGGCGTAGCCGTAGCGCGCCGCGACCTCCGAGGTCGGGATCACCAGGAAGCTCGAGAACGGGCCCACCACGAGGTCGACCTTGTCCACCGTGATGAGCTTCTCGTAGTCGGCGACCGCATCGTCCTGATCGCTCGCGTTGTCGAGCACGGTGAGCTCGACCGGGCGACCGAGGAGGCCGCCGGCCTCGTTCACCATCTCGACCCATACCTCGTAGCCGCGCTGCGCCGCGGTCCCGGGCTCGCTGAACTCCCCCGTGAGCGGCAGCGAGGCGCCGATGCGGATCGGCTCCTCCCCGCCGCCGGCGGGCTGCTCCTCCGCACCGCCGCACGCGGCGGCGACGAGCGCGAGGGCCGCGAGCGCCGCTCCGAGCAGCTTCCATCGCTTCACCGTCGACACCTCCCCCCTCCTCGACATCGGACGGACCGTTGCCAGGCCATCGGTGCTCTCGGATCCCCTCCTTTCCGGCCGCTCCCGCCGGCCTCCCCGCGTCTCACGCACCGCCCCCCATGATCAGCGCGGACGGCCCCTCGACGGCCGAGGCGACGGCGTCGAGGAACCGCGCGCCGAGGGCCCCGTCCACCACCCGGTGGTCGCAGGACAGGGTGAGCGAGACCACCGCCCGCGGCTCGACCCGCCCGCCCACGACCACCGGCCGGTCGGCGACCCGGCCGACCGCCAGGATCGCCGCCTGCGGCGGGTTCAGCACCGCCGCGAACCGGTCCACGCCGAACATCCCCAGGTTGCTCAGCGTGAAGGTTCCGCCCCGGACGTCCTCCGGGCGGAGCGTCCCGCCGCGGGCGCGCTCCACGAGCTCCCGGCGCCGCGCGGCCAGCTCGCGGAGCCCCATCCGGTCGGCGCCGCGGATCACCGGGACGACCAAGCCGTCGTCGGTGGCCACGGCGATCCCGACGTTCACGTCCGCCTCCTCCACCACCGTCGGGCCCGCGTCCTCCCACCGGCCGTTCACGCGCGGGTGGGCCCGGAGGGCGAGCGCCGCGGCCCGCACGAACACGTCGGTCAGGGTGACCTCGGCGCCCCCGCGGCGCAGGGCCTCCACCAGCTCCACCGCGCGGTCCGCCAGCACGTCCCGGGAGAGGTAGAAGTGGGGCGCGGCGCGCCAGCTCTCCGCGGTCCTCTCGGCCATCCGTCGGTGGACCGCTCCGACCGGGACGCCCTCCGCCCGCGCCGCCCCGAGGTCCGTCGCGACCACGGCGCCCCCCGGCCCGCTCCCCGCGAGGGCCCCGAGGTCCATGCCACGCTCTCGGGCGAGCCGGCGGGCCTTGGGCGACGCGGCCGGCAGGCGGGCGGGCGCCCCGGTCGGGGCGGTCCCCGTCGCCGGGCGCGCGCCGGCGCCGGGGGCCAGCGCCCCACCGGCGGGTCCCGGGGCGGGACC
>DATMBJ010000012.1:0-6923 GCA_035559315.1 Actinomycetota bacterium | reverse complement strand
CCCTCGCCGCGCCCGGGGCGTTCCCCCGCGGGCGGCCCCGCCGCGGCGCACGCCGCGAGCAGCCCGGCCAGGAGCGCGGGGAGGAGGCGGCGGGGCGCGCGCATCGGGATCAGACGAACCGCAGCCGCGCCAGGAAGGCGTCGGCATCCCCCGGGGCCGGGTCCCCCTCGAACGCCCCCCACGTGCGGCCCGCGACCCACGCGCCCGCCGCGTCCAGGGCGACGCCGAGGGCCTCGTCCGGGCCGGACGTGCCGAACTGCACGGTCCACAGGTCCACGCCCTTCGTGTCGAACCGGCGGACGAACGCGTCGGCCTCCCCCGCCGATGCCTGCCCGGGGAGGGTCCCCCCGGTGGTGCCCGCCACGTGGACCGCCGCGCCCCGGACCTCCACCGCGGAGGCCGCGTCCTCGCCCGGGGTCCCGAACCGCCGCGTCCAGCGCTCCGCCCCGCCCGGCAGGTAGCGGCGGAGGAAGCCGTCGAGCCCCCCGGCCCCGCCCTCGGCGAGGGCCCCGTCGGTCGCCCCCGCCACGTAGAGCGCCCGGCGGCCCGCCGCGACCCCCCTGGCCTCGTCCAGGCCCGGGGTCCCGATCCGGTCGACCCAGGCCAGGGAGCCCGTCGCCCGGAGCGCGACCACGAACCCGTCGGTCCCCCCGATCGGCGGCTCCTGCGCGAGCGGCCCGTCCGTCGCCCCGGCGAGGTAGGCCCGCCCGTCGCGGACGTCGAGCGCGAGCCCCAGGTCGTCGCCGGGCCCGCCGATCTGGCGGACCCAACGCGGCGCCCCGGCCGCGTCGAGCCTCGCGACGAACGCGTCGGCCCCGCCCCCCCGCCGCTCGCCGGGGAACCTCCCCCACGTCGTCCCCGCCACCCAGACCGAGCCGCCCTCCGCGGCGATGGCCGCGGCCCGGTCCGGGTCGGACGTGCCGAGCTGGAGCTGCCAGAGGAGCCTGCCCTCGGGCGAGTACCGCCGGACGAAGACGTCCTCGCCGCCGCCCCGGCGCTCCCCGGGGAACCGGCCGGTGGTGGTCCCGGCCACGTAGACCCCGGAGCGGTCCACCGCCACCGCCGTCGCCTCGTCGCTCCCGGGCGTGCCGAACTGCCGGATCCAGGCCACCCCGCCCTCCCCGTCGGAACGGCGCAGGAAGGCGTCGCGCCCGCCCGAGGACCGCTTCCCCGGGAGGGCCCCCTCGGTCCAGCCCGCGACCACGGCCCCCGAGGCGTCGGCCGCGACCGCCGTCGCGGCCTCCGCGGCCCCGGTCCCGAAGCCCCGGGCCCAGGAGAGCTCGGCGCCCTCGAACAGCCCGCCGCAATGGACCCGGGCCACGATGCAGTCCCGGACCAGCTGGTCGAGCCGGGGCTGCTGCCAGGTGTTCCAGAAGTCCCCGTGCATCGTGTAGTAGGGCCCGCTCGAGAGCGTGAGACGGACGGTCCCGTCGGGGCCGGTGGGGTCCATCACGTGGAAGTGGATCCGCTCGCTGATCTCGGGGAGCAGGTGGCGGAACCCGGCGGGGCAGCTCCCGTTCACCTCGTACACGACGTGCTCGGGGGTGAACCCCACCCCGTCCCAGCAGCGGGGGAAGTCGATGTGCGCCACGACCCCGTCGACGAACCGGTAGCCGGCCCACGGGGTGCAGTCGTAGGGGGCGGCCTCGAGCGGCGTGCGGACCTCCACGGTCTGCCCGCAGGACCAGCGCACGTGGGGGTTCTCCTCGGGCGAGGTCGCGTCCCGGTTCCCCCCGATCATCTGGAGGCCGGGCGGGATCGTCTCCACCCTCCCCGTGGGGTGACCGAGGTAGTAGATCCGCATCACGGGTGGGACGACGGGCTCCCCGTCGAGGTACGCCGTGGGGGTCCAGTACCCGGCGGTGTCGCTCGGGACCCGGCAGGTGGTGGCCCCGAGGAGCATCGAGTCGTAGGTGGAGGACGCGTCCGCCGTGACGTTGCCGAAGAAGTCGTGGGGGTGGGACGCGCCGGGGAGGCCCGGGAACACGATCGGGTCGTCGGGGAGCGTGTGGGAGTACGGGCAGCGGACGACGAACTGGCCGAGCACCGGCCCCGCGGTCGCCGGCCCGGGCGGCGCCCACGCCGCGAGCAGGGCCAGCAGGAGCGCGAGCGTCGGGAGCCTGTTCCGCACGGACCCCCAGAAGTCTGCCCGGAGCTTCGCCCGGAGGCAACGAGCCGGCTAGAGCTTCGGGTACGGCCAGGCGGCGCCCTCGGAACGGGTGGCCCTCGTGGCCTCCGGGAACGGGATCCGGGGGGGCACGTCGGCCCGCCGCTCGCAGCGGGCGCAGGTGTAGGAGGTCCAGGGGCGGAGGATCGACTGGGGCAGCCCGCAGTGGGGGCAGGTGTGGAACCGCACCTCCGAGTAGCAGGTGACGCAGCGGTACTCGACGGCGTCGTCGTCCACGAGCTGCGGGACGCGGCACCCGGGACAGGTCGGGTAGGCCATACCTCCGGTATCGGACGGCGAGGCCGGGCGCTGGAGCCCCGGGCGTACACTCCGCCCATGGGGAGCCAGCGCCTGACGTGGGCCGGCGGCCTCCGGTTCGAGGGCGAGGACTCGCGCGGGTTCCGCTTCCCGGTCTCCGGGGAGGAGGGGTCGGCGGGGGCCAAGCCGTCGGACCTCCTCCCGATCTCGCTCGCGGCCTGCACGGCCTACGACGTCGTGAACGTCCTCCGCAAGCAGCGGCAGGATCTCCGCGGCCTCGAGGTGCGGATCGACGCCGAGCAGGAGGACCGCCCGCCCTGGAGGTTCCTCCGGATCGCGATGCGGTTCGTGGTGCGCGGGCCCGTGGACCCCCGGAAGGCCGAGCGGGCGCTGGCGCTCGGCCTCAAGGACTGCTCGGTGCACGCCTCGATCGAGCGGTGCGTCCCGATCGAGGCCGCGATCGAGGTCGCGGAAGCGTGAGCCACGACCCACCCCTCTCCCCGGGGGCCGAGGGCCGGCGGGACCCCCTCCCCGCGCTCACGATCCGGCCTCCCCGACCGCCCGGAGGACCTCCGCGAGGCGCTCCTCCAGGGTCTCCCGATCGGGGGCGAGGACCGTGACGTGGCCGAGCTTCCGGCCCGGGCGGGGCGACTTCCCGTAGACGTGGAGGTGGGCCCCGGGGACGGCGAGGAGCCGGGAGGGGTCGGGGAGCCGCCCGATCAGGTTCACCATCGCCGCCTGGCCGCGGGCCTCGGCCGCCCCCAGGGGGAGCCCGAGGATCGCCCGGAGGTGGTTCTCGAACTGGCTGGTCGCCGCGCCCTCGATCGTCCAGTGGCCGGAGTTGTGGACCCGGGGAGCCATCTCGTTGGCGAGGAGCTCGCCGCCGGCCTGGAACAGCTCGATCGCCAGCACCCCGACGTAGCCCAGCGCCTCGAGCGCCCGGCGGACGTAGGCGGACGCCGCCTCGCCGAGCCCCTCGGGCAGGTCGGGGGCGGGCGCCCGGGACACCCGGAGGACCCCGCCGCGGTGGACGTTCTCGACCACCGGGTAGACGCGGACCTCGCCGTCCCGGCCCCGGACCGCGAGGACCGAGAGCTCCCGCTCGAACGGGACGAGCGCCTCGAGGATGGACGGTGCGGCGCCCACCGCCGCCCAGGCCGGTCCGGCGTCCTGGGCCGAGCGGACCACGGCCTGACCCTTCCCGTCGTAGCCGAGGCGCCGAGCCTTGAGCACGGCGGGGAGCCCCAGGGCCTCGATGGCGCCGGGCAGGTCCTCCTCCCGGTCCACGGGCACGTAGGGCGCCACCGGGATCCCGCACCGCTCGAACAGGCGCTTCTCGGCCAGGCGGTCCTGGGCCGCCTCGAGGGCCTCCGGCGGGGGCAGCACCGGCGCCCGGCCGGCGAGGGCCCGGGCCGAGGCCGCCGGCACGTTCTCGAACTCGTAGGTGACGACGTCCGCCCCCCGTGCCACCTCCTCGAGCGCGTCCGGGTCGTCGAAGGCGCCCACGACGAGCTCCCCCACCGCCCGGGCCGGCGCGTCCGGCGAGGGGTCGAGGAACCGGGAGCGGAGGCCGAGGGGGATGCCGGCGAGCCCGAGCATCCGCCCGAGCTGCCCCCCGCCGAGGACCGCCACCAGCACCCGGGTCAGCCCTCCGCGGGGTCGGGGTGGGCGAGCACCTCGGCGGTCCGACGCTCCCGGTAGGCGCGGAGCCGCTCCCGCACACCCTCGTCGGAGAGGGCGACGATCGCCGCGGCGAGGAGCGCGGCGTTCACCGCCCCCGCCCGGCCGATGGCGAGCGTCCCGACGGGCACGCCGGCCGGCATCTGCACGATCGAGAGGAGCGAATCCAGGCCCCGGAGCGTCCGCGACTCGACGGGGACCCCGAGGACCGGGAGCGTCGTCTTCGCCGCGGTCATCCCCGGGAGGTGGGCCGCGCCCCCGGCCCCCGCGATGATCACCCGAAGGCCCCGGGCCTCCGCCGTCGAGGCGTACTCGTAGAGCAGGTCGGGGGTCCGGTGGGCGGACACCACCCGCGCCTCGTAGGGCACGCCGAGCTCGTCAAGGGTCTCCGCCGCGTGCCGCATCGTCTCCCAGTCCGAGCGGGAGCCCATGATTACGCCGACCAGCGCTCCGGCCACCGTCCCCTCCTCGCGAGCGGTCGCGCCGATGGTAGCGGGCCGGGGACGGGCCGCCCCGGCGCGGGACCGCCCGTCGGGTTCCTCAGACCAGGAACCGACGGGGTGCGTCGTCGGCCGTGAGCGCCTCCCGGTCCACCCGGTAGGGGGAGAGGTCCACGTCGGTCTCCCCGTCGACCGCGAGGTCGGCGAGCACGCGCCCGAGGAGCGCCGCGAACTTGAACCCGTGGGCCGCGCCCTGGGCCACGAGCACGTTGGGGTGCCCCGGCAAGGGGCCGAGGACGAGGTCCCGGTCGGGGGGCATGGCGTACAGGCAGGTCCTGGCCTCGAGCAGGGGGCCGAGGGCGTCGGGGAGCCGCTCCCGGAGGAACGCCTCCAGGCGCGCGTGGTAGGCGGGGTCGGGCTCGAGCGAGCGGCGGTCGGGGTCCACCTCGGGCCCGCCCACGTCCTGCCCGATCTTCGCCCCGGTCCCCTCGTAGGAGGGGAGGCCGTAGAAGCTCGGCTCGTCCATCCAGATCCACACCGGGAAGCGGTCGGGGTGGAACGCCGCCGGATCCTTCGGCTCGAGGTACGCGACCTGTTCCTGGGTCACGGTGAGCGGGATGCGGGCCCCGAGGGGCGCGAGCACCCGGTTCGTCCACGCGTCGGCGCAGACCACGAGGACCCGGCACCGGTACGCGACCCCGCCGGCCAGGACGTCCAGCTCGCCGCCCGCGGACCGCGCGTCCTCGACCGGGGAGCGCTCGAGGAGCGTCGCCCCGTGCCAGCGGGCGAGCTCCCGGTGGATCGCGTTCGCCCGGGAGGCCGCCACGAGACCCCCCGCCTCCTGGAACAGCGCGCGGGTCCCCTCGGGGAGCCGCCAGGCCGGCCAGCGCTCCTCGACCTCGCGCCCGTCGAGGAGCTCGTAGGGGACGCCCTCGGCGTCCATCGAGGACGTGTAGTCGTCGATGGGGATCGCCGCCCCCGGCGGGAACAGGTCGAGCCCGCCGGTCCGGAGCACGAGGCGCTCCCCCGCCTCCCGCTCGACCTCCTCCCACGCGCCGTACGCGGCCTTCGCCAGGCGGACGTAGTGCGGCGCGTGGTAGGAGAGCCGGACGATCCGCGTCCGGTCCTCCGACGCGCCGCGGGCGTGGCCCAGCTCGAAGCGCTCCAGGCCCAGGACCTCCCCCTCCGCCCGCCGCGCGAGCCGGTAGGCCGCGGCGCTGCCGAGCCCGCCGAGCCCCACGACCACGTACTCGAAGTCCCGCCGCACCGGCCCCGGCACCCGCCCCCGCCTACACCTCGGTCTCGGTGTGGCCGTGGTACTCGTACCCCGACATCGGCCGCCCGGTCGGGGAGCGCCACGGCCGCTCCTCGGTGGGGAGCTTGCCGAGGGCCTTGGCCATGGCCCGGACGTGCTCGGCCACCGAGCCGCAGCAGGAGCCGATCACGTCGATCCCGGCCTCCCGGGCCCGCCGGGCGTACTCCGCCATCTCGCCGCGGGCCAGCTGGAGCGGGGAGAGCCCGTAGGGGAACTCCGGGTAGGCGGTGAAGTCGGGCCGGTCGTCGCTCGTCCGGAACGCCGCCGGCTGGCAGGCCACGTAGCCGTCCACGGCCCGCTTCATCTCCACCGCGATCGGGAGCTGTTGGGCCGGCCCGTTCAGGCAGTTCGTGCCGACGACGTCGGCCCCCGCGTCGAGCAGCCGCTTCGCGCACTCCGCCGGCGGGTGGCCCTCCTTCGACCTCGCCGGGAGCGTCTCGAAGCACATCGTCACCATCACCGGGAGCCCGGTGGCCTTCGCCCGCTCCACGAACAGCAGCGCCTCCCCGAGCCAGTCGAACGTCTCGCCCACCCAGAGGTCGGGGGGGCCGGCGTCCAGCATGTCCTCGAGCTGCCGGTCGAAGAGCGCCCGGACGCGGTCCGCGGAGGCCGGGTCGGCCGGGTCGTAGGCCCAGGTGAGCGAGAGGTCGCCGGCCACGAGCGCGTCGCCCTCGGCGGCCACGTCCCGGGCGATCCGGACCGCGTTCCGGTTGATCTCGTCGATCCGGTCCGCCAGGCCCACCGTCGCCAGCTTGTCCTCGCTCGCGTAGAACGTCATCGTGGTGAGGAACTCCGCGCCGGCCCGGAGGAACTCCCGGTGGAGCTGGGCCAGGGCCTCCGGGTGCTCGATCGCCACCTCCGGGGTGAAGGGGCCGGCCTGCACGTAGCCCCGCTTCTCCAGCTCGAGGAGGTAGCCGCCGTCCCCGAGGACGGGGCCCTCCGCCAGACGTTCCAGGAACCCTTTCGGCATGCCCTGCCCTCCTCCGGCCGGGTCGTCGAGGGCATCCTAGCGAGGGGCCCTCACCCTCCCCACCGGACGGGATGACCGGCGGTCGTCAGCCGG
>DATMBJ010000011.1:0-12588 GCA_035559315.1 Actinomycetota bacterium | reverse complement strand
CGGGGCTCGGCCACGCCCTCCGGCGGTGGCTCCGCCCGGACCCCCGGCCCGCGCTCGAGGCGATGGCCCGCGACCTCGGCGCCGAGTACCTGGAGCTCGTGGTCCGCGCCTACCACCCGGAGCGCTCGGGCGACCTCCAGCTCCTCGTCACGCCGTTCTCGAGCTCCAACTACCCGCAGGAGTCCCGCTCGCTCGTCCCCAACGACCCGCGGACGAGCCACGCGGTGGTCTGGATGTACGCCGAGCGGGTCCCGATCGTCGTGTACGCGCCGGGCCTCGTGGAGCCCTCGGACTCCACCGAGCGGGTGACCCTCGCCGACCTCGCCCCCACGACCGCGCGCCTGATGGGCTTCGACGCCTTCCGGGCCCCGGACGGGCGGCCGCTCCCGGGGATCCCGGCGCCGACCCGCCCGCCGCGGGTGATCGTGACGTTCGTGATCGACGGGGGCGGGTGGAACGTCCTCCGCCGCTGGCCGGACGCCTGGCCGAACCTCCGCCGCCTGGCGCGGGGGGGCGCCCGGTACCGGAACGCGATCACGGGCTCGTTCCCCGCCGTCACCGCCGCGGCCCACGCCACGATCGGGACCGGCGCGTTCCCCCGCACCCACGGCATCACCGGGCACAACGTGCGGCGGGACGGGCGTCCCCGGAAGGCCTGGGGGGAGCCGGGGCGGATCGACCCCTCGTTCCTCCTGGTCCCGACGCTCGCCGACGCCTGGACCGCGGAGACCCGGGACCAGGCGTGGGTCGGGGAGATCGGCTACCAGGTCTGGCACGTCGGGATGCTGGGCCGGGGCGGCCGGCCCCGGGGGGAGCTGCCGGTCGGGGTGTTCTGGGACGAGGACCACGGCGGGGGGTGGAAGCCCCACAACCCCGAGCTGTACCGGCTCCCCCGCGCCGTGCCGCCCCCCGAGCGGCTCGAGGAGCTGCGGGCGGCGTTCGGCGGGTTCCCGCCCTCGCCGTTCGACCCCCGGGGGAGGAAGGCGGACTGCTGCTCGCCCCCGATCGTCCGCTACCAGGCCGAGCTCGTGGAGGCCACCATCGCCTCGGAGGGGGTGGGGGACGACGAGGTGACCGACCTCCTGTACGTGAACTACAAGGCCCCCGACTACGCGGGCCACGTCTACAACATGGAGGACCCCCGCATCGGCGAGGTGCTCGCCGCCGTGGACCGGGAGCTGGGGCGGCTCGCCGACCTCCTCGAAGCGGCGTTCGGCCCGGGGGGCTTCGCGCTCATCGTGACCGCCGACCACGGGCAGTGCCCGCTGATCGACCCCGCGGGGGGCGTCCGCATCGACCCCATCCAGCTCCAGGAGGACCTGGAGCGGCGGTTCGGGCGGAGCTTCCTCGGCCTCGTCGAGGCCGTGGCGCCCTCCGAGATCTACCTGGACCGGGCCGCCCTCTGGGACGCCGGGCTCAGCGCCGAGGACCTGGCCGCCTTCCTCGCCGACTACCGCTACGGCGACAACATCGGCCCGTACGTCCGGCCCGAGGCGATCCGCCGCGACCGGCTCTCCCACCGGTCGTTCGCCGCGGTGCTCCCGACCTCGTTCATCGCCGAGCTGGCCCGGCGCGACCTCTCCCGCTACGGAGAGACCCGCTACGTCGAGGCCGACCCCGACGGGATCCCCTCGCTCTGACCCGCGGCTCCGACGGGCGGGCCCTCGCCCTGACCGGCCCCGGCCTCAGGCCCGGGCCCGGACCGTCCCCTCCTCCTTCCTCGTGACCTCCACCACGTCGTCCCGCGGGACCACGATCCAGAACGCGGCGGCCGCGGCGGCGCGGTCGGCGAGGAGCGCCCGGGCCCGCGGCGAGCCGGTCAGCTCGGCGTGCCGCTCGATGAGGGCCCAGGCCGGCTCGAGCTCGGCGGGCGTCGGCCGGCGGGCCTCGACCAGCTCGGGGTTCACGAGCGCCGGGAGGCCGGCCCCCGGGTCGTGCACGAACAGCTCCCCGCCGGTCATCCCGGCGCCGACGTTCGCCCCGACCGGCCCGAGCACCACGACCCGGCCCCCCGTCATGTACTCGCAGAGGTGGTCGCCGGCGCCCTCGATCACGGCCTGCGCCCCCGAGTTCCGCACCGCGAAGCGCTCCCCGGCCCGGCCGGCCACGTAGAGCTCGCCGCCGGTGGCCCCGTAGAGGACGGTGTTGCCCACGAGCCAGGGGTCGCCCGCGTCGTCCGCCGGGGGCACGATCGCGATCCGCCCGCCGCCCATCCCCTTGCCCACGTAGTCGTTGGCCTCCCCCACCAGGAGCATCTCCACGCCCCGGGCCAGGAACGCCCCGAAGGACTGGCCGGCCTCCCCCTCGAACCGGAGGAAGACCCGCCCGGGCGGGTCCGCGTCCCCGAACCGCCGCCCGATCGCCCCGCCCAGGCGGGCCCCGACGGTCCGGTCGACGTTCGCGATCGGGTAGGCGAGCCAGGCGGTCCCACCGTCCCGCACGACCGGCCACGCGTCGCGGAACACCCGGTCGCCCAGGGACGACCGCGGGCGCTGGAACGGCCGGTGCCCGTGGAACCGGCGGGCGCCCGACGCCGGGCGGAGGAGGGGTCGGAGGTCGAGCGGCGGGTCCAGCTCGGCCCGCGGCCGGAGGAGGTCGGCCCGCCCCACGGCCTCGGCGAGCGAGCGGAGGCCGAGGGAGGCGAGGATCCGACGGACCTCCTCGGCCACGAACGTGAGGTAGGCCATCACCATCTCCGGGGTCCCGGCGAACCGCGCCCGGAGCTCGGGGTCCTGGGTGGCGATCCCCACCGGGCAGGTGTCGAGGTGGCAGGTCCGGACCATGAGGCAGCCCTCGGCGAGGAGGGCGGCGGTCCCGAACGAGACCTCGTCGGCCCCGAGGAGGGTGGCCACCACGACGTCGCGCCCGGTCTTGATCCCCCCATCCACGCGGACCCGGACCCGGTCCCGGAGCCCGTTCTCGGAGAGGACCCGCTGGGTCTCGACCAGCCCGAGCTCCCATGGCAGCCCGGCGTTCTTGATGGAGGACAGCGGCGAGGCGCCGGTGCCGCCGTCGGCCCCAGCCACGTGCACCACCTCGGCCAGGCCCTTCGCCACGCCCGCCGCCACGACCCCCACCCCGGCCTCGGCGACGAGCTTCACCGAGACCTCGGCCCGCGGGTTCACCTGCTTGAGGTCGAAGATCAGCTGGGCCAGGTCCTCGATCGAGTAGATGTCGTGGTGGGGCGGGGGGCTGATCAGCGCGACCCCCGGCCGGGTGTGGCGGAGCCGCGCGATCTCCTCGGTCACCTTGTGGCCGGGGAGCTGGCCGCCTTCCCCGGGCTTGGATCCCTGGGCGATCTTGATCTGCAGCTCGTCGGCGAACGCGCAGTACTCGGGGGTGACCCCGAACCGTCCCGAGGCCACCTGCTTGATCGCGCTGTTCCGCTCGGTGCGGTAGCGGGCGGGGTCCTCGCCGCCCTCCCCGGTGTTGGCCCGGGCGCCGAGCCGCTGGAACGCCACCGCCAGGGTCTCGTGGGCCTCCCGCCCGACCGCCCCGTGGCTGATCCCCCCGCTCGAGAACCTCCGGAGGATGGCCTCGACCGGCTCCACCTCCTCCAGCGGGACCGGCGGCCCCGCCGGCACGAGGTCGAGGAGGTCGCGGATGGCGGCGGGGGGCCGCCCGTGGACCAGCTCGGTGAACCGCTCGTACCGCTCGAAGCTGGGCTCGTCTCGGAGGGCGCGCTGGAGCGCGTGGGCCTCGGCGGTCCCCGCGGCGAGGCCCTCGTCCTCGTCCTCGTCGTCCTCGGCGGCCGCCGTGGAGCGGAGCCGAGCGAGCCCCGGGTCCACGGTCCGGTGGAGGGCCCGGACCACGGTGGGGTTGGCGGCGTGGTACTCGCCGCCCCGGTGGAACTTCACCAGCCCGGGGTTCGCGAGGACCGGCCGCCCCTCCCCGTACGCGCGCGCGTGCCGAGCCAGGACCCGGGCCGCGATCGCCTCGAACCCCAGGCCCCCGAGCGTCGAGGCGACCCCGGGCATGCACCGATCGGCCACCTCCGCGGCGAGCCCGACCGCGTCCACGAGGCAGGAGCCCACGTACGAGTCGACGCAGGAGATCCCGAGCTTGGAGAGGACCTTGAGGATCCCCTCCTCGATCGCCGTCCGGAACCCCGCCGCCGCCTCCTCGGCCGAGCGGCCCCGCACCCGCCCCGCCTCCGCCAGGGCGGCCACCGTGGCGAGCGCGAGCCGCGGGTGGACCGCCTCGGCGCCCAGCGCGAGCAGGCACGCCACGTGGTGCGACTCCCGGGCGTCGTCGACCGCCGCCACGAGCGAGGCCCGGGTCCGGAGGCCGGCCCGGAGGAGCGCGGTGTGCACCGCCCCGACAGCGAGGGCCGCGGGGACCGGGGCGAGCTCCGGGCCCGCGGCCGCGTCGGAGACCACGACGAGGCCGGCGCCGGCCGAGACGGCCTCGACCGCCTCGCGCCCCAGGCGGTCCAGCGCCCGGCCGAGACCCCCCGGGCCCTCCTCCGCGGCCCAGGCCGCGTCGAGCCGGACGGCGCGGAGCCCCTCGCCCGCGAGCGCCTCCGGCAGCAGGAAGGTCTCGAGCTCGAGCAGGGCCGCCGCCTCCGGACGCTCCAGGAGGACGGGGTCCCGGGGGCCCAGGAGCACCGCGAGCGACATCACGTGCCGCTCCCGGAGGTGGTCGATGGCGGGGTTCGTGACCTGCGCGAAGCGCTGCTTGAGGAAGTGGTACAGCGGCCGGTCCTGCGCCGAGAGGACCGCGGGCGGGGTGTCGTCGCCCATCGAGAACGTGGGCTCCTTCCCGGCCGCCGCCGCCGGCGACAGGACCAGCGTGAGCTCCTCCCGCGTGTAGCCGTGGAGCACCTGCCGCCGCTCGAGGTCGTCGACGGCGGGGACGGGGGCGGGCGCGGCCGGGGGCTCCCGGCGGTGGCGCGCCACCCACGCGCCGTAGGGGCGCCGGCGGGCGATCCGCTCCAGCGGGTCGAGCTGGAGGCCGCCCTCCGCCGGGTCCACGACCAGCATCCCCCCGGGCCCCAGCTTCCCCCGCCGGACCGACCCGCGGCCCCGGAGGTCCACCGCCCCCGCCTCCGAGGCGCAGGCCACGGTGCCGTCCTCGCAGACCGCGAACCGGAGGGGGCGGAGGCCGTTCCGGTCGAGGGCCGCCCCCACCCGGACCCCGTCGGTGAACACGAGGGCGGCCGGCCCGTCCCACGGTTCCATCAGCGACCGCTGGAACCGGAGCAGGTCGCGGACCTCCTCGGAGAGGCGCGGGTCCCCCTCCCAGGCCGGCGGGACGAGCATCGCGATGGCCAGCCGGACGTCCCGGCCGGCGCCGCGCTCCCCGCCCTCCCGACAGAGGAGCTCCACGACCTCGTCGAGGATCTGGGAGTCGCTCCCCGCCTCGTCCACGACCGGGCGGAACAGCTCCTCGAGCTCCCCCTCGGGGAGCCCCAGCCGGCCCTCCCGGGCCCGCATCCGCCGCACGTTGCCGGCGATCGTGTTGATCTCGCCGTTGTGGCCGAGCATGCGGAAGGGCTGCGCCCGCTCCCAGGAGGGCGCGGTGTTCGTGGAGTAGCGCTGGTGGAACAGGACGAACGACGCCTCCACCATCGGGTCCCGCAGGTCCGGGTAGAACGAGGCGAGCTGGTCGGCGGCGGCGAGGGCCTTGTAGGTCACGGTCCGGAACGAGAACGAGGGGAAGGAGGAGGCCAGGCGCCGCTCCCGGAGCTCCCGCTCGGCCCGCCGCCGCGCCCGGTGCGCGCGCTGCTCGCGCAGCTCCGGGAGGGAGCCCTCGGGCGCGAGGAGGAGCGCCTGGCGGATCCGGGGCATCGTGGCCCGCGCCTGCCTGCCCAGGGACCCGGGGCGGGCCGGCACGTCCCGCCAGCCGAGGACGGCGATCCCCTCGGCCGCGGCGGCCCGGGCCACGACGTCCTCGACGAGGCCGGCCCCGTCCCGCTCGAAGACCATCGCCACCCCCAGCCGGTCGGGGTCGGGGACGCGGAGCCCGAGCCGCTCCGCCTCGAGCGAGAGGAACCGCCGGGGGAGCGGGAGCAGGACGCCGGCCCCGTCGCCGGTCCGCGCGTCGGCGTCCACCGCGCCGCGATGGCGGAGCCGGCGGAGCGCCTCGAGCGCCAGCCCGACGACGTCCCGGCGCGTTCGGCCGGCGGCGTCCGCCACGAAGCCGATCCCGCATGCGCTCCGCTCCCGGCCTGCGTCCATCCTCGACCTCCTCGTCCCCGGTGCGAAGGACCCTCCGCGCGGCGCGGAGGGTCCTTCCGCGGCGGGCGCCCGGCCCGCCGCACCTACCGAGCCTTCGTCCCCCGGAGCCCGCTCACCGCCCCCCCGCCTGGAGCTGCTCGACCCGCTCCGCGACCGCCCGCACGAAGGCCTCGGGCAGGCGCTCCGGCGGGATCCCCTCGGGCCCCAGGGTCTCCGGGATCCACCCGGCCGAGATCGCCGGCTGTCCACCGCGATCGGAGAACGAGTAGGCGACCTCCCCGTGCTCGGCCCGGTCCAGCCCCGCCTCCTCCGCCTCCTCGTCCACCCGCAGGCCGACGAGCCGGTCGACCAGCGCGAGCAGGCCGAACGTGGCGGCGAGGGAGAAGCCGGCGGTCACGAGGACCGCGACGGCCTGCCGTCCGAGCTGCGCGACGCCCCCGTCGGCGCCCGCCGGGTTCACCGCGAGGCTCGCCAGGGCCCCGGTGAGGAGGGCGCCGACGACCCCGCCCACGAGGTGGACCCCGACCACGTCGAGGGAGTCATCCAGCCCGATCCGCCCCTTGAGGCCGACGGCGAGGAAGCAGACGACGCCCGCGGCGAACCCGATCACGACGGCCGCCCAGGGCTCGACGTACCCCGCGGCCGGCGTGATCGCCACCAGGCCCGCGACCGCCCCGGTCGCCGCGCCCACCGTGGTGGCGCGCCCGTGGCGCACGCGCTCCGGCAGCATCCAGCCCAGGAGCGCGCCCGCCGCCCCGAGGTGGGTGGCGACGAACGCCGAGGCCGCGAGCCCGCCCGAGGCGAGGGCGCTCCCCGCGTTGAACCCGAACCACCCGAACCAGAGCAACCCGGCGCCCGCCACCACCATCGGCGCGTTGTGGGGCAGGAAGGCCCGGGCCCCGTACCCTCGACGCCGCCCGAGGTACAGGGCGGCGGCGAGGGCCGCCGCGCCCGCGTTCACGTGCACGACGGTCCCGCCGGCGAAGTCCAGCGCGCCCACCCCGGCGGGGCCGAGGAAGCCCCCGCCCCACACCCAGTGGGCGACCGGCGCGTAGACCGCGACCGACCACAGCGCGAGGAACAAGAGGTACCCGCCGAAGCGCATCCGCTCGGCGACGGCCCCGGTGATGAGGGCCGGGGTGATCACCGCGAACATCATCTGGAAGGCCATGAAGGCCGAGGACGGGACCGTGGGGGCGAGCTCGTGCGGCGCGGCCCCGACCCCCCGGAGGCCGACGAGGTCGAGCCCGCCGATCACGCGGGCCAGGTCGGGACCGAAGGCGAGGGAGTACCCGACCGCGGCCCAGAGCACGGAGACGACCCCGAGCGCGACGAAGGACTGCATCATCGTCCCCAGGGTGTTCTTCGCCCGGACCAGCCCCCCGTAGAACAGGGCCAGGCCCGGCGTCATGAGCATCACGAGCGCGGTCGAGGCGAGCAGCCAGGCGGTGTCGGCGCCGTCGATCCGTCCCACGGGTCCCCCTCCGGTTCGGCCGGTACTTGAGCCCGGGTTTATACGCGATGTCCCTTCCCTTGTCACGCGTCCCGTGTTTCGGCGGCGTTAACTTTCCCCGGTACCCCGCCGCCGCGGAGGGGCCGCGGACCCGGGGCAGGAGGACGCGATGGCCGAGATCCGGAGGTACGCGGCCGAGGCCCGCTCCACGGACACGTTCGGGCGGGTCCTGGCCAGGGCCCGTGCGCACCACCTCGTCGTCGACGGGCCGACCTGGAACGGCTGCCCGGGGGAGGCGGTCACGCCCGGTGAGCTGTTCCTGGCCGGCGTGGCGGCCTGCGCGGTCGAGCTCCTCGAGGTCATCGCCCGCGACGAGGGCCTCCCGGTCCCCGCCGCCAGGGTGGAGGTCCGGGGCGAGGTCGATCCCGCGAACCCCGCCCGCCCGGACCTGACCGTCTTCAACCGGGTGGACCTCCGCTTCGAGGTCCGGGGCGTGACGCGCGACGAGGCCGACCTGCTCGTGGAGCGGTTCACGGGCAGGTGACCGCTGTACGGAACGGTCGCGGTCGCGACCCCCAAGGTGAACATCGAGATCGACGTGGCCGGGTAGCAGGCGCTCGTGGACCCGGGCGCGAAGGATCCGAACCGCTGCCCAGATCCCGGTCGAGGCTCCGGCGTACGCCCCATCGCCGCCGCCGGCGCTGGGCGTCCTCCCGCGGACGCCTCAGGTGGGAGAAGTGCTCCGTTGAGGAACCAGGCGGACACGGGCGAAACGCGGGGGTCGCTGGCGCGTGCGTTGGTACCCCCGACGCCGGCGGACCCGATCCAGATCAGGCCGGGGCAGGCGGGACGGCTCATCGTGCTCCTGCCCTCCAGCCCTGAGCGCGTCGAGAAGATCAAGGCCGTGGCCGGTCGCCGCTGGCACCCTGAGGGGAGGTACTGGACGGTTCCCCACACCGAGGAGACCCTGGCCCACCTGCTGGCTCTCCTTGCCGGCGAGCCTGTTGAGGTGGATGCTTCGCTTCGCCGTGCTGCGGTCCCAGACGATCGACCGAAGGTCTCTCGGGGCCCTGCCCCGGCCCCCCGGATCCTCGATGAGCTCCGTCGCGCCATCGCTGCCCGGCACTACAGCCGAAGCACCGAGCAGGCCTACGTGGCCTGGGTGAGGCGCTTCGTCTCTTTCCACGGTGGGCGCCACCCTGCGCAGATGGGCGAGGGCGAGGTCAACCGGTTCCTGACGCATCTGGCCACGCGCGAACGCGTTGCCGCCTCGACCCAGAACCAGGCCCTGGCCGCTCTGCTGTTCTGCTACGACAAGGTGTTGGGCCGCCCGCTCGATCAGATCGAGGGCGTCGTGCGGGCCCGCCGGCCCCGGCGGCTTCCGGTCGTGCTGACGCGGGAGGAAGTCCGGGCGGTCCTGAACGAACTGGACGGAACGCCCCACCTGGTGTGCAGCCTGCTCTACGGCTCCGGTCTTCGGGTGCTCGAATGCCTGCGCCTGCGGGTCAAGGACATCGACCTTCACCGGGGCGAGATCATCGTCCGCGACGGCAAAGGCGGCAAGGATCGGGTGACCATGCTGCCAGCGGCGGTGAGGGCGCCGCTGCAGGCGCACCTGGAGAGAGTGCGCCGGCAGCATGCGAAGGACCTGGCGAGCGGTCTGGGCCGGGTCCCGCTGCCCGACGCCCTGGCCCGCAAGTACCCCGAGGCCGACCGGCGGAGGGCCTGGCAGTGGGTCTTCCCCGCCTCGTCGCACTACGTGGACCGCGACACGGGGATCCGGCACCGGCACCACCTGCACGAGACCGTCGTCCAGAGGGCCGTGAAGGAGGCCGTGCGCCGGGCCGGGGTGACGAAGCCCCCCTCGTGCCACTCCTTCCGGCATTCGTTCGCCACGCACCTGCTGGAGGACGGGTACGACATCCGCACGGTCCAGGAGCTGCTCGGGCAGAAGGATGTGAAAACGACGATGGTCTCCACCCACGTGCTGAACCGGGGCGGCAAGGGGGTCCGGAGCCCCATGGACGGACCGGGGTCTTGAGCCCAGCGCCCCCGGAGGACTATGGTGCTCGGCGACGCAGCATAGCGCCCGGCTGGAGGGGGCGCCCAGGGGACGAAGACGCGAGCCAGGGGGGTGATGTCGAACCCGGATCTTCTTCACGCTGTCGCGTTAGGCCGACAGGGGCCGGACGTTCAGGTGGACCAGCCGAAATACGAGTTAGGCCGACCAATATGACCGACACCGAGCTGCGTACCGCGCAAGTCGATGAGCACTCGATCGCGTACAGGGAGGCCGGGCGCGGCGCGGTGCTGATCCTGCTTCATGGTTTCCTCTGTGACTCTCGCTGTTGGATGCGCCAACTTCGCGGGCTATCCGATCAGTTCAGGGTCGTGGCGTGGGACGCACCGGGCGCTGGGTTGTCATCGGACCCGCCGGAGACGTTTACGACCACCGACTACGCGCGCTGCCTCGCCGGCTTCCTGGATGAGATCGCTATGACCTCCGCCCACGTGGTGGGTCTGTCGTGGGGCGGAATCCTGGCGCAGGAGCTCTACCGCGTCTTCCCCGAGCGCGTACGCAGCCTCGTTCTGGCTGATACGTACGCGGGCTGGAAGGGGTCGCTCCCTGAGCCGGTGTGGAGGGAGCGGTTGGAAACGTGCCTCCGCGATTCAACTGGGCCTGCCGATGCTCTGGTTGCCAAGTTGCTGCCGGGGATGTTCACCGATGGGGTGCCTGAAGAGGTGCGCGAAGAGCTGGGGACGATCATGTCCGAGTTCCACCCGGTCGGCTTCCGCGTGATGTCGCGGTCATGCGCCGACATGGACACCAGAGACCTCCTGCCAAGGATCGACGTGCCGACGCTCGTGCTGTGGGGCGACGACGATCGCCGCAGTCCGCTGCACATCGCGAAGCAGCTTCATACCGCGATCCCTAATGCCGAACTCGCGGTCATCCCTCAGGCCGGACACCTCAGCAACATGGAGCAACCTGACGCATTCAATGCTCACGTTCATCGCTTTTGCCTGGAACGCGATGCGGCCTAACTCGGCGCTGTACCCGACCGGGCTCGGCTGCGCCTCGCGGCGGGTGAGCGCCAGGGTCGTTAGGTTGCACGAGTACAACGCTACGGAGTGAGGTATGAGAGTTCGATATTCATCAATCCAGTCATCCTGGATACCATCTTCTGGGAGATTGTAAGCAGACAGGTTGTGACGCTGGTGGAATCCAGGTCGTTCGAGTGCGGGATCGTGGTTCTCAAGTACGCCAAGGCAACCTAACAACCGGTTGCAGTGAACGGTCCGCTGCGCGTCCCGCCGCTGAACCAGGGCGTTGGGCGACAGAAGGGAGGTGTCATCATGACTGATGAACATTCCGTTCAAGCTCACTACCGTGCTGTGGGATTGCTCGATCGCATCGTCGCTGGTTTGCGCGAAGCGGGCAAGGACCCTGGCGCACCGACAGTGGATGATCTCGCGCCGGCCGATGAGTTTCACTCGGCCGGGCGCCATGCCACGAAGGACCTCGCCGCGCTCGCCGCCCTCAAGCCCGGAACACGGGTGCTTGACGTGGGCAGCGGCTTGGGTGGCCCGGCACGGTTTCTCGCCGCGACGTACAGCTGTGATGTCACCGGTATCGATCTCATGCCTGAGTTTTGCACCGTGGCCACCGAGCTTTCCCGACTCACGCGCCTAACGGAGCGGACCCGATTTCGGCAAGGAAATGCATTGGCGCTGCCGTTCGATGAAGGCACGTTCGACTGCGTCTGGACGATTCAGACACAGATGAACATTGCTGAGAAGCGCCAATTTTACGGCGAAATCACGCGCGTCCTGCGACCCGGCGGGCAATTCGTATTCCAAGACATCTGTGCGGGCAATGGGCAGCCGCTGGATTTTCCCGTTCCCTGGGCGAGCGAAGCGGGGCAGAGCCACTTGATTCCCCCGGAAGACCTGCAGAGGCTCTTGGGTGCATTGGGCCTTAAAGAGCACGCATTTCGGGACGTCTCTGCGTCTATCCTTGCCTGGCAGGACGCAAACCCACCACCAGCGGGCACACCGCCTCCGCTTGGAATGCACCTGGTGCTTGGCGAGCGACATGCTGAGAAGCGTACCAACTCCGGCCGCGCCCTGCGCGACGGGCGGGTGAGGTACATCCAGGGCGTGTTTCTCAAGCCCGAGTGAGACACAGTGACAAATACTACGACCCCTTCGGCTGGACCGGGTTGCGGTACCGCTCGCGCAATCGTCGCAGAAGTCGCCCAACCACGCGGTGGAGCCGACCGCGGGCGTTCATTCGCTTGCCGCGGCTGCTCACCGCCGCGTTATGCAGACATTCGGAGAAGGCGACATGGACGACGATTCGAAATCATCTGATCGCCTCCAGCTTCGTTCGCCAGTATGGATCGGTGTGGTGTGCGAGGATCTCGAAGCCCAGAAGCGTTTCTATCGGGATGTGCTGGGCCTGTCGGAGTTGAAAGCAGGTCATGACTGGGTCTGGTTTGACTTTGAGGGCAAGCTTCTTGAGCTGTTAGCCAAGTCGCCTCTCCCCCGATACGATCGCCGCAGGGTCTCCTTCGCATTCGACGTGGATGACATTGAGAAGGTCGACGACCTGGTCCGCGCCCTCGGGATGGAGGGCGTCTCCAGGAGCGAGGTCACCCGGATCTGCTCGGAGCTGGACGAGGGGATGAAGGCCTCCCGGGGCGTCCGATCGAGGAGCCCCACCCGTACCTCTCGGCTGGATGCGACGTTCCACGAGGTGCGCCGGGATGGTCGGGTGGTCTCCCTCGCCACGGTCGTCGCGATCGGGGTCTCGGCCTCCGGAGAGCGGCACATCCTCGGCCTCGACGTGGGGATCTCCGAGGACGAGGGGTTCTGGAGGGCGTTCCTGCGCTCGCTGGTCGCAAGGGGCCTCTCGGGCGTGCGCCTGGTGATCTCCGATGCCCACGCTGGCCT
>DATMBJ010000010.1:0-4346 GCA_035559315.1 Actinomycetota bacterium | reverse complement strand
CGTGAGGGCCGCTCCTACACCTCGAGCGCCATCCCCTCGCGGGCCAGCTCCACCAGGCCCTCCGGCCAGAGCTCCCGGACCCGCGCCAGCATCGCCTCCAGCACGCCGTCGTCGTGGAGGGGATCGTGATGGAACAGGAGGAGCCGCCGGGCGCCCGCCAGCCGCGCGAAGGCCGCCGCGTGGGCCGTGCTGGAATGGCCCCAGCCCATCCGCGGCCCGTACTCCTGCTCGGTGTACTGGCAGTCGTGGATCAGCAGGTCGGCTCCGGCGGCGATCCCGTAGCCGGACACCCACTCCGGCGGGGCGGTCCCGATGCTCACGCCCAGGGCCGGCTCGTGGTCGGTGAGGTAGGCGAGGACCCGTCCGCCCTCCACCACCCGGTAGCCGACCGTGGGGCCCCGGTGCACGATCGGCTGCGCGCGGACGGTGGCGGGGCCGATGCGGAACGGCTCCTCGGGAGCGTCGTGGAGGACGAGGCGCGCCGGCACCTCGGAGAGCCGCACCGGGAACAGCGGGGGGGACAGGTAGGTCGCGATCCGCTGGCGGAGGGGCCGGACCGGGGAGGGCGGCCCCCAGATGTGGAGCTCCGTGCCCGGATCCCAGAGCGGCTCGAAGAACCCGAGCCCCTCCAGGTGGTCGAGGTGGAGGTGGGTGAGGAGGACGTCGATCCTCGCCGGCCGCGCGCCGTCGAGCGCCAGGCCGAGGGGGCGGATCCCGGTCCCGGCGTCGAGGACCAGGAGCGTGCCGTCCGACAGACGGACCTCGAGGCAGGACGTGTTGCCGCCGTAGCGGAGGGTGTCCGGACCGGGGGCGGCGAGCGACCCCCGGCACCCCCAGATCCGCACGAGCATCACGAGGGCTCCGCCGGACGCTCCCAGAACACCGCCACGGCCCCGACCAACTCCCCCGCCCGCGCCCGGAGCGGAACCGCGGTGGCCTCGATCCGCCGAGCCACCCCATCGCGCCCGACGATCTCGATCGCCCGGTGCGCGGGTCTCCCCTCCCGGAGCGCGACCCCGATCGGCAGCTCCTCCAGGGCGAGCGGCCTCCCGCCCTCGTCCCGCGGGCGGAACGCCACCGACCACTCGTCCGCCGTCATCACCTGGGCCTCCGCGAACGTCGTCCCGAGGACCTCCTCCGCCGCCTCGTTGAAGAACACGATGTCGCCACGGGCGTCGACCAGGAACACGGGGGTGGAGAGGGTGGCGGCGAGATCCCGGGCCAGGATCAGGGTGAGGTTCGGCGCGGCGCTGCCTCCCATGCCTCGTAGCCTGCCGCCTCCGGGCCGCCGCGTCCAACCCGGCCCGCGGCATCTGGCCCGGGCCGGGGCGTCACGCGGTCTGCGAAGATGCGCCCGTGCGGCCGGCCATCCCGCTCCCCGTCCGCTCGCGGCCCCGGGTCGAGCCCGGCGAGGCGCGGGGGGTCCTGGCCCGGCTCTGGGGCATCGAGGCCGAGCTCGAGCCCCTGCCCTCCGAGCGCGACCGGAACTTCCTGGTCCGCGTGGGGGGCGAGCCCCGGTTCGTCCTCAAGATCTCGAACGCCCGGGAGGACCCGCTCGTCCTCGACCTCCAGCACCGGGCCGCCGAGCGGCTCCTCGCGGGCGGCGTGCCCGTCCCGCGGGTGGTGCCGATCGCGGACGGGCGGGAGGTGGCCGAGGAGCGCGGGCACCTCGTCCGGCTGCTGACGTACCTCCCGGGGAGGCCGATGGCGGAGCTCCGACCCCCGCGCCCGCCGGCCCTCCTGCGAGACCTCGGGAGGACCTGCGGCCGGGCGGCGGCGGCGCTCGAGGGGTTCTCCCACCCCGCCGACCGCCGGTACCTCCACTGGGACGTCCGGCACGCGCGGCGGGTGATCGAGGCCTGCGCCCCCGCCGTCCCCGAGGGAGAGCGCCGGGAGCTCGTCCTCCGGACCCTCGCGCGCTTCCGACGCGAGGCGCTCCCGCGGCTGGCCCTGGCCCGCACCGGCGTGGTCCACGACGACGCCAACGACCACAACGTGCTGGTGGACGAGGCCGGGGAACGGGTGGTCGGGCTCCTGGACCTCGGCGACCTGGTCCGCACCTGGGTCGTGAACGATGCCGCCGTGGCCTGCGCCTACGCGATGCTCGGGGAGGAGACCCCGCTGGAGGCCGCCGCCCACGTCGTCCGGGGCTACGAGGAGGCCTTCCCGCTCGAGGGGCCCGAGCGCGAGGCGGTCCTCGACCTGATCCGGATCCGCCTGGCCACGAGCGTCGCGATCTCCGCCCAGCAGCACCGGGAGGCCCCGGAGGACGCCTACCTCACGGTCTCCGAGGAGCGGGCCTGGGACCTCCTCCGGCGCCTCGACCGGATCGAACCCGGCGCCCCGCTCCCCTGGGGCGTTCGCGCCTGAGCCCTGGGCGCGTCAGGCGGCCCGGACCGAGAGCACCGGCGGGAGGCGGCGGGCGAGCGTCCGCCAGGTCCGGCCCGCGTCGGCCGAGCCGAACACCTCCCCCGAGGTGGCCCCGAAGTACAGCCCGAGGGGGTCTCGCCCGTCGTGGCAGAAGGCCTGCCGGAGCACCGTGAGGTAGGCGTCCCGCTGCGGGAGCCCCTCCTCGAGGGCCTCCCACGTCGCGCCGCGGTCGGCGGTGCCGTACACCCGCACCCTCCCCCCCGGGGTGACCCGGTCCTCGTCGGCGACGAGGGGGATCACGAACGCCCGAGCGGGATCGCGGGGGTCCACGACGATCGGGAAGCCGAAGTCGGAGGGGAGCCCGCCGCCGATCTCCTCCCAGGTCTCGCCGGCGTCGTCGGAGCGGTAGACGCCGCCGTGGAACTGCAGGTACAGGGCGGTGGGCTCGACCGGCGAGCGCTGGAGGTCGTGGACGCACAGGTCCACCGCGCTCTCCCGGGCCTCCTCGGGGAGGTAGCGCGCGACGAGCCCCCGGTTCCCGCGCCACCACGTCTCCCCGCCGTCCTCGGTGAGCCACACGCCCGCCGCCGAGACCCCCACCGCCAGGCGCGAGGGGTCCCCCGGCCAGGTCGCGACGGAGTGGAGGCACAGCCCGCCCGCGCCCGGCTGCCAGGCGGCCCTGGTCGGCTGGTCCCACAGGCCCGGGACGAGCGCCCAGCTCCGTCCGCCGTCCTCGCTCTGGAAGAGGGCGGCGGGCGCGACCCCCGCGAACACCACGCCCTCCTCCTCCCCCGGCTCGATCGTCCACACACGCTCGACGGCCGCGTCGGCATCGGCGGGGAAGGCCGGGCCCGACGCGGGCTCCCACCCCGCGGCCGGGTCGTCCGCCAGGTACACCCGCGGCCCGTAGCGGGCGGAGGTGACCGAGGCGAGGTACGTCCCGGTCCGCCGGTCGCGGATCGCGTACTCCACGGGGGTGCCGGCGAAGGCCCGGGCCGCCACCTCCACCTCTCCGTCCCTCGGTCCGCGGAGAACCACGAGCCCCTTCCTGGTCCCCACCAGGAGCTCCACCGCGTCGGCGTCCCCCCACGCCCGGCCGCTCCGCTCCGACGCCCGACCGCTCCGGTCCGACGCCCGGCCGGCCTCACCCCGGGCCCCGCCCGCCCCACCCGAGATCGAGGGGAGGACGTGGATCCGGTCGCCCGGACGGACCGGCGCCTCGGGGTCCGCCCGCTCGCCGTTCACGAACAGCGCGAGGTGCTCCCGGACCCTCCCCCGCTCGTCCAGGATCCAGCCGGCGAGGGCCGGGCGGGCCGAGCCGAGGGAGCGCAGGACCTCGACGACGGTCGTCCCCTCCGCCTCGACCTCGGCCTGCCCGCCGGCCAGGTCCCGGAGCGGCGCGCGGAGGACGACCGTGGTCACGGCGGCACTCTACCGGTGCCCCGCGTCGCGCGCACGCCGGGGCCGGTGCCACACTCAGGCCCGTGGGACGCGTGCTGGTCGGCTGCTGCGGCTTCCCCGTCGCGCGGGCCCGCTACCAGGCGGAGTTCCCGGTCGTCGAGGTGCAGCAGACCTTCTACCAGCTCCCCCGCCCCGGGACCGCGCGCCGGTGGCGCGAGGAGGCCCCCGCGGGCTTCCGGTTCGCGATGAAGGCCTGGCAGCTCGTCACCCACCCCCCCTCGAGCCCCACGTACCGGAGGCTCCGGGAGCCCCTCGCCGGGCCGCCCGAGGCCTACGGGTGGTTCCGCCCGACCGCCGAGGTCCGGGAGGCCTGGCGGCGCACCCTCGAGGTGGCCCGGGAGCTCGGTGCCGAGGTGGTCGTGCTCCAGTGCCCGGCGAGCTTCACGCCGACCGATCCCCACGTCGCGGACCTGCGGGCGTTCTGCTCGGCCGCGCCTCGGGACGGCCTGGTCCTGGCCTGGGAGCCCCGCGGGGCCTGGCCCCGGGAGCTCGTGGGGGACCTCTGCCGGGAGCTC
>DATMBJ010000009.1:0-2950 GCA_035559315.1 Actinomycetota bacterium | reverse complement strand
TGGCATGAAGAAGACGACCGTGTACCTCGAGCCCGAGCTCGACCGCGCCGTCGAGCGACTCGCCGCCCGGCAGGGGATCTCGAAGGCGGAGGCGATCCGCCGGGCCCTCCGAGACGCCACCCGTGGCCTCGAGCGACGACGGATCAGGGCGATCGGGGTGGGCAAGGGGCCCGGCGACGTCGCGGACGATGTCGACCGCCACCTCACGGAGACCGGGTTCGGAACCGCGTGATCGTCGTCGATACCTCGCTGATCTACGCCCTCCTCGACGCGGCGGACCGGCGGCACCGTCAGGCCGTCGGTTGGTACCGCCGGGTCGACGACGAGCTCGTGACGACCCCGCTCGTCCTGGCCGAGGCGGACCACCTCGCCTCGACACGGCTCGGACCGAGAGCGGCGAAGGCTCTCCGCTCGGACATCCGAGCGGGCGCGTACTCGGTCGAATGGTGGTCCGGGGCGGCCAGCGCGGCAGCCGAGGTCGCCGACCGCTACGCCGAGCTCGGGGTGGGGCTCGTCGACGCATCGCTCGTGGTCCTCGCCGCTCGCGTCGGCACGGTGGACATCGCCACGTTCGACGAACGCCACTTCAGGGCGATGAAGCCGCTGACCGGGGCGGGGTCCTTCCACGTGCTGCCGGCCGACGCCTGAAGATCCGAGGGGTTCCCGCCTCCTGCCGCCCGGCCGGTACGCGCCGGGCTCCGCCGTCCGCCTCAGGCCGGCCTCGACATCGGCACGAGGCCGTGGCGCCAAGCGAGCGTGACGGCCTCGATCTTCGAGTGCACGCCGAGCTTGGCCAGGATGCTCTTCACGTGGCTCTCGACCGTGAGCCGGCTGATCCCGAGGGCCTCGGCCACCTCGCGGGCCGAGGCGCCCTCCGCCAGGGCCCGGAGGATCTCGGCCTCCCGGGGGGTGAGCCGCGCCAGCGCCACCTCGGCGGGCACGACCCGGGCCGGGCCGTGGATGGCCTCGAGCAGCCGCGGGAGGTCGCTCGCGGCCATCACGACCTCGCCGCGGGCGGCGCGCCGGACGAGCCCGGCGAGGTCCTCGAACGGCTGGTTCCGCCGGAGGAACCCGACCGCGCCGGCGGCCAGGGCCTCCGCGAGGACCCACGGGGAGCCGCCGTCGGTGAGCAGGATGACCCGGGCGTCGGGGGCCGTCGCGCGGATCCGCTCGACGTCGGCGACGGGGTCCCCTTCGGGGTCGTCCGCTCCGAGCAGCACGACGTCGGCCTGCCGCCGGCGAACCCGAGCCTCAGCGAGCGTGGGGAACACGCCCACGAGCTCGATCCCCGGCTCGCTCCCCAGGGCGTGCCGGAGCCCCTCCGCGAACATCTCGTGGTGGTCCACGACGAGGACCCGCACCGGCTCGGCCATCGCCTGATGCATCGGCGCGACGGGCCCGGGACCTGAGTCCCTCGCCCGGCGGACCCCCGGACGGCCGCGGTTCGACGCCGGGACCGACGCCTCTCAGCGGATCACCACGACCCTGGGCGCGTCGAGCCCGACCGCGGCCCAGGACGCCTCGGCGGTGAGGACCTCGAGGCCGGCGACACGACCGAGGGCGAGGCACGCGCGGTCCCCGAGGGAGAGACCGACGCGCCGGGTGGAGGACCGCAGGCGCGCGGCCTCGAGCGCCTGCGCGGCGTCGAAGGCCGCCACCGACACCGCGCCGGGGAGCACGCGCTCCCTCGCGAGGCGGCGGGCCGCCTCCCCCGGTTCCACCCCCGCGTCGGCCAGCTTCGAGAGGACCTCCGCCCAGTTGACCGCGGAGATGAGCGCGCCCCCGCCGATCGCGTCCCGGACCTCCTCGCCGCCCGGCTCGCCGAAGAGGTAGGCGAGGAAGGCCGAGGCGTCGAGGACGACGGTCACCGCGCCCCCCGGGCGGCCCGGGCGAGCGCCCGTCGCGCGGCCCGGACCCGCCCGCGGTCCCCGGTCGCACGGGCCTCCTCCAGGGCCGCCTCGGCCCGGCGCTCCCTCCGCAGCTCCTCCACGAGCGAACGGCCCCGGGCCCGGTCGGCGAAGATGCCGTGGCCCCGGCGGGCCGCCGCGGCCCTCGGCACCAGGCGGATGGTCCCGTCCTCGACCTCGAGGAGAAGCGCGGCCCCGGGCGCCAGGCCGAGGCGGCGGCGGACCTCCGCGGGGAGCAGGAGGCGCCCCCGGTCGTCGACGGTCAGTTCCTCGGGACCCCTGGATCCTTCGCCCATCTTGATTAAGAGTACCACTATCCGGGAACTTCCCACATAAGCGGTTCTTCCCACGTTCGTCCCCCACGTCCTCGGCCCGGGCCGGCCGTCCGGCCTCCCGCCCCGAGGCGAGGCGGACCCTATCCGGCCCCGCCGACACGGGGCTCGTCGTCCGGCGAGGAACCGGGGATGATGGGACCGATGGGCGAGCGACGACCGAACCGCCTGATCCACGAGACCAGCCCCTACCTCCTCCAGCACGCGTACAACCCGGTCGACTGGTACGCGTGGGGCGAGGAGGCGCTGGAGCGGGCCCGGCGGGAGGACAAGCCGCTCCTGGTCTCGATCGGCTACGCGGCCTGCCACTGGTGCCACGTGATGGAGCGCGAGTCGTTCGAGGACCCCGCGACCGCCGCGATCATGAACGAGCACTTCGTCTGCGTGAAGGTCGACCGGGAGGAGCGGCCGGACCTCGACGCGATTTACATGGACGCCGTCCAGGCGATGACCGGCGGCGGGGGGTGGCCGCTCACCGCCTTCTGCACCCCCGACGGGAAGTCGTTCTACGCCGGCACGTACTTCCCGCCGGAGGACCGCCACGGCCTCCCCGCGTTCCGGAAGGTCCTGCTGGCGATCGCCGAGGCCTGGCGGGAGCGTCGGGAGGAGGTCCTCGCCCAGGGCGACCGCGTGCTCCGGGCCGTGGGGCGCGCCCTCCCGGCGGCCGCGCCCGACGCCGAGCTCGGGGAGGAGGTCCTGCGGGAGGCGTTC
>DATMBJ010000008.1:0-14325 GCA_035559315.1 Actinomycetota bacterium | reverse complement strand
AGGTCGGCGAGGTGGTGGGCGCGCCACGTCGGCTCCAGGCCCGGCCAGCGCTCGACCAGCTCGGCCAGCGTCCCGATCGCCCCCCGGCCGCCTCGGTGCTCCACCACCGCGCAGGCGGTGAGCGCGGGGACCAGGATCTGGGAGTCCTCGACCCGCCGGGCCCGGGCGGCGAGCTCGGAGACGCGGGCCAGCGCCTCCGTCGCCCGCCCCCGGTGCGCGTCGACGAAGGAGCGCATCGTGAGGGCCATGGTCCCCGGCTGCCACGCGTCCCCGGCCCGTTCCTCCTCGTCGAGGACGGTCGCCGCCGCCTCGAGGAGCTCGTCCCACCGACCCGCGTCGAACAGGAGCCAGCACAGCTCCCCGGTCACCCACACGTGCGTCCCCAGGCCCCGACGCTCCCAGGCCGCGATGGCCTCACGGTGGAGCCGGATCGCGGGCAGCGGTCCCTCCGTGAGCCACACCCACCAGCTCAGGTTGATGTGGGCGGTGGTCGTGGGCTGCGCCCCGAGGCCCAGGTCGCGGACCGCCCGGAGCGCCTCCCGGAGGTCCTCGAGACCCCAGAGGTCGTTGAGGTCGCAGCGGGCCATCCCCCGCACCTGGAGGGCCCGGGCGGCCAGGGCCGGCAGGTCGAGCTCGCGGCAGAGCTCGAGGGCCCGCTCGGCCGCCTCCAGGCTCGCCCGGGTCTGGCGGGCGAAGAAGAGCCGGGGCGCGAGGCTCGCCCATGCGCTCGCCAGGTCGTGGCTCGGGCCCTCTCGCTCGAGGAGCTCGACGGCCCTCCGCGCGAGGTCCAGCGCGCGGGCGCCCTCGCCGCGGACCCACAGCGGGAAGGAGTACCGGGCCATCGCGTCGGCCGCTCGCCGGTGGTCGCCGCGGGCCCGGAAGGCCTCGATGGCCCGCTCGAACCCCCGCCGCGCCTCGTCGAAGCCGATCAACCCGACGTCGCTCGCCGCGTCCGACCACCTGACCAGGATCTCGGGGTGCTCGGGGTGTCCCTCCGGGGTGAGCTCCAGGGCGCGGCGGTAGTAACCGGCTGCCCGCCGCTCGTCGAGGTACCGCACCCGGTCGCCGGCCAGGACGAACACGCGCCGGGCCTGCTCCCGGAGCTCCGCGGCCTCCGCCTCCAGCCCCGACGCGACGGCCAGCTCGAGCGCGCTGCCGAGGTGGTGCGCGAGCAGCTCCGCGACGTCCGCGACGCGGTCCCCGGCCAGCCGCTCGATCCAGGCGGCGGCCGCCCGGTGCTTCCCGATCCGCGCGGCCCTCGGGATCTGGCCGTAGGCGACGTCGCGGACCAGCGCGTGCCAGAACGCGTACTCCGCCTGCCCCTCGACCGAGGAGCGGCGGGCCTCCCGGACGAGCTCCTTCCGGGCGAGCTCGTGCATGGCCTCGCGGACGGCCGACTCGTCCGTGCCGGCCATCGAGGCGAGGGCGCCCGACCAGAACACCTTCCCCACGACCGCCGCGTCCTGGAGGAGGGCCTTGCGGTCCGGGGTAAGCGTGTCCAGGCGGGCGGCGATGATCGCGTGGACGGTCTCGGGGACCGGGATCGCCGCCCCCTCCCGGATCGCCCAGGTCCCGCCGTCGCGGGAGAGGGTCCCCCGGTCGACGAGCATCTTGGTGAACTCCTCCGCGTACAGCGGGTTCCCGCCGGCCTGTTCGAGCAGCACGCGCTGGGTCTCGGCCGGGAGGACCGCCTGATCGAGGATCGCGGCCACGAGCCTCGCCGTCTCCTCGTCGGAGAGGGGGGAGAGCGCGACGGTCGTGGAGTTCCGTTTCCCACCGCCCCAGCTCGGGTGGCGATCGTAGAGCTCCGGTCGCGCGGTGCAGAGCACGAGCAGCGGTACGTCGGTGGTGCGGTCGAGCGTCTCCTCGAGGAACCCGAGCAGCCCCTCGTCCGCCCAGTGGAGGTCCTCGATCACGAGGACGAGCGGACGGGCCTGCGCCACCGCCTCCAGGAAGGTGCGCCACGCCCCGAACGACTCCCCCCGGTCGAGGCCCTGGTCGCCGCCGAGCCCGACGAGCGGGCCCAGCGCGCCGAGGAGCCAGCCCCGGTCGCGCGGGTCCTCGACGACCGCCTCGACCGCCTCGCCCAGCTTCCGACGGGCCGCCTCGGGGCCGTCGGACTCCAGGATCCCGGCCTGCGCCTTCACGATCTCGCCGATCGCCCAGAACGCGACCCCCTCGCCGTAGGGCAGGCACCGGCCCTGGCGCCACGACACGATCTCCGGCCGGTCGTCCACCCACCGCCGCAGCTCCGTGACGAGCCGGGTCTTCCCCACGCCGGGCTCGCCGGTCACGGTGACGAGCTGGAGCGAGCGCTCCCGGACCGCCCGCCGGTAGGCCTGCTGGAGCACCGCCAGGTCGTCGTCCCGGCCGACGAACGGCGTCCGGGGCTGCTCCAGGTCGGTCCCGAACCGGCTCCGCGCCCCGAGCACCCGCCAGGCGGGGACCGGCTCGGCCTTGCCCTTCAGGCGGATCGGCTCGAGCGCCTGGAAGTCGATCGCCTCCCGCGTCGCGCGGTACGTCCCCTCGCCCACCACGATCGCCCCCACCGGGGCGGCCGCCTGGAGGCGGGCCGCGGTGTTCACGACGTCCCCGGCCACGATCCCCTCCCCGGCCTCGGGCCGGGCCCCCAGCGTGACGAGCGCCTCGCCGGTGGCGATCCCCGCCCGGACCTCGAGGTCGAGCCCGTGCTCCCGGTTGAGGTCGGGGAGCTCCTCGAGGATCCTGAGCGCGGCCCGGACCGCGCGCTCCGGATCGTCCTCGCGCGCCACCGGGGCGCCGAACACGGCCATCGCGGCGTCGCCCACGAACCTCTCCAGGGTCCCGCCCCACCGGTCGATCTCCCGGCGGAGCAAGGCGTGGTAGGGACGGAGGATGGCCCGAACGTCCTCCGGGTCGGCCCGGTCGGCCCGCGAGGTGAAGCCGACCAGATCCACGAAGAGGACCGTGACGACCTTCCGCTCCTCCCCGGGCGGCGGCGTCTCGAGCGACGCGCCGCACGAGCCGCAGAACCGGAAGCCCTCGGGGTTCTCCTGGCCGCAGGCGGGGCAGGTCGGCACGGCACGAGTCTACGGAGGTCGCGGTTGCCGGCATAGCTCCCTCTCCGAGGGAACCCCGCGGCCGGGCGACCGGTCTTCCTCGCGGAGGTGGTGCCGATGCGACGGTGGCCGGCGGTGCTGCTGGCGGCGCCCGTGCTCCTCCTCGCGCCCGCCCCCGCGGCGGTGGCCGGGGGCTGGTGGTCATCCCTCGACCTCGGGGACCGCCACCTGGCCCCGGGGGACCGGGTGCGCGTCGGGACCGGGTTCGCGTTCCGCTCGACCGAGGCCGCGGAGCGGGCCCGCTCCGGGGGCGACTTCCGCGTGTACCTCGTCCGGGGGTTCGACTGGGACCCGCTGGAGGAGGCGATGCGGGTCGCGAACCCCGGCCCGTGGTGGGAGCTGGGATCGGCGCGGGCGTTCGAGGTGGGGCGGGTCCGGCTGTCGGGGTTCGACCTCAACCTGGCCCACGCTCGGGCGTCGTTCGTCGTCCCCCCGCTCCCACCCGGTGCGTACGCCCTGATGTTCTGCGACGCCGGCTGCACCCGGCCACTGGGGGACATCGTGCCGAGCCGGGTGCTCGTGGCCCCGGACCGCTTCACGGCCCACCTGGCGCGGAGGGTGGACGAGCTGGGCCTGGAGCTGCGCGAGGCGCGGCGCCGGCTCCGGGCGGTCCGGGACCGGATCCGGGAGCTGGAGGCGGTGGCGGAGGACGGGCCCCGGGCGCTCCTCGAGGCGCGGGTGGACCATCTCTCGGCGCTCGTCCGCGACCTCGAACGCCGATGGGTCCGAGCCGAGGAGGCGTCAGGAGGGAGTGGTGGCGTCTGGCTCGGCGCGCTCGGCGCCGCCGCGGCCGCCCTCGCGCTCGGATGGGCCATCGGCCGGCGTGGTCGGCGGGACCTGCCGCCGGTCCCCGACGACCTCCGGTCGCTCGACCGCGAACGGGAGCAGACCCTCGCCGGCCGCGGATAGCCCGGCCGCCGCCGACGCGACGGCGGCCGGGTCGGTGTTCGCGCCCGACACGACCAGCGCGACGCGCTCCTCGCCACCTGGCACGTAGCGGCCGCTCAGGAGCGCCGCGAGCGGCGCCGCCGCGCCCGGTTCCGCGACCACCCGGGCCGTCGACCAGAGCTCCCGCTGCGCGCGCACGATCGCCTCGTCCGGCACGAGCACGACGTGGTCGACGAACCGCTCCGCCGCGGCCAGCGCGATCCGTCCGGCCCGGGCCGCCCCGAGCGAGTCGGCGGCCAGCCCGCCCACCTCCACGTCCACCGGCCGGCCCGCCTCCAGCGCCCGGGTCAGCGTGGGGCAGCCCTCCGGCTCCACCCCCACCACCCGAACGTCGCCCCGGAACCACGAGGCGATCCCCGCGATGAGCCCGCCCCCGCCCACCGCCACGAGGACCGTATCGAGCCCCGGCACCTGCTGGGAGAGCTGCCACCCCAGGGTCCCCTGGCCGGCCACGACCTCCGGCTGGTCATAGGCGTGGACCGCGAGCGCGCCGGTCTCCCGGACCCGCTCCTCGCTCGCCGCCAGGGCCTGGGCGTAGTAGCCGGGGACCACTCGGACCGTCGCTCCCAGGGCACGGATCCGGTCCACCTTCGCCGCGGGCGAGGTCTCGGGCACGAAGATCTCGGCCCCGTACCCCAGCACCCGCGCGGCGTGGGCCACCGCGAGCCCGTGGTTCCCTCCCGACGCCGCCACCACGCCCGCCGGCCCCACCTCGGCCCGGAGGAGCCGGTTGAACGCCCCCCGGACCTTGAACGAACCGGTGTGCTGGAGCTGCTCAAGTTCGAGGACGAGCCGGCCGGGGACGCGGAAGGCCCCCGGCTCGAGCGCGACCACCGGCGTGCGGCGGACGAACGGGGCGATCCGGTTCGCGGCCTCCTCGATCTCGTCGCGGGTGGGGACACGGGGGTCCTGCTCCTCCGGCATCGGAGGCATCGAACCACGTCGCGACGGACGAGGGGGAGGGCTGCGTTGCGCATCGCGCCGCCTTGACACGCGCGGGACCCCGCCGTAGCTTTCCTTCGGTTCCAAACGATTCGCTCGAGGGGCGGGCGTTCGACGGAGGGAGATGGGCCGGACGGCTCTCGTCGAGGGCGTCGAGGTCTCCACCGAGCACTGGATCGGGGGCGAGCGCGTCGGTTCGGCGGACGTCTTCGCCGACGTCTCCCCGATCGACGAGGCCACGATCGCCGAGGTCGCCCGGGGCGGGCCGGAGGAGGCCGACCGGGCGGTCCGGGCCGCCCGGGAGGCGTTCCCCGCCTGGGCCGAGACCCCGCCCGAGGAGCGGGCGCGGATCCTCCACCGGATCGCCGACCTCGTCGAGGAGCACGTCCCGGAGCTCGCCGCGGTCGAGACCCGGGACAATGGCTCGCTGCTCCGCTCCATGCGGAACTCGGTGATGCCCCGCGTCGCCCGCAACCTCCGGTTCTTCGCCGACCGGCTCCTGGAGCTCCGCCACGACGAGCTGGAGACGCGCGGCCACCGCACGCGGGTGGAATGGGACCCGGCGGGCGTGGCGGTCGTCATCACGCCGTGGAACGCGCCCCTGATGCTCGCCACCTGGCGGTTCGCCCCGGCGCTCGCGGCCGGGAACACGGTGGTGCTCAAGCCCCCCGAGTGGGCGCCGCTCACCGCCTCGCTCTTCGCCGACCTGGCCCGGGAGGCGGGGCTCCCGGACGGGGTCTTCAACGTGGTCCAGGGGATCGGGGAGGAGGCCGGCGCGGCGCTCGTCGCCCACCCGGACGTGGACCGGATCTCGTTCACCGGCTCGGTCGAGACCGGCCGGCTGGTGGCGGCGGCCGCCGGGAGGAACCTCACGCCGGTCTCGCTCGAGCTCGGCGGCAAGTCCCCGTTCCTGGTCTTCGCCGACGCGGACCTCGACGCCGCGGTGGCCCAGGCCGTGAACCAGTACGACAACGCCGGCCAGGTCTGCCTGGCCGGGACCCGGCTCCTCGTGGAGCGGGGCGTCTACGACGTCTTCCTGGACCGGTTCCTCGAGCGCGCGGGGGCGCTGCGCCAGGGCGACCCCCGCCGCGACGACGTGGACCTCGGGCCGCTGATCACCCGCGAGCACCTGGAGCGCGTGGACGGCTTCGTCCGGCGGGCGAAGGAGGCCGGGGCGAAGGCCGTGCTCGGCGGCGGCCCGAACGAGGAGCTCGGCGGGCTCTACTACCGCCCCACGCTCTTCGTCGACGTGCCGCAGGGCGCCGAGGTGCTCCGGAAGGAGGTGTTCGGGCCGGTCCTCACGCTCCAGCCCTTCGACGACGAGGACGAGGCGGTGGCGATGGGGAACGACACCGATTACGGCCTGGCCGCCATCGTCTACACCGGGGACCGGGCGCGGGCGGAGCGGGTCGCCCGCCGGCTCGTCGCGGGGACGGTTTGGGTGAACTGCTTCTACGTGCGGGACCTCCGGGCCCCGTTCGGCGGCGCGCGGGACTCGGGGATCGGCCGGGAGGGCGGGACCTGGAGCTTCGACTTCCACGCGGACGTGAAGGCCGTGTGCATGGCGCCGTTCGAGGGCGGCTGAGAGGAGAGGAGGAACGCGATGGGTGAGATCGTCGGCGCGGGGCTCGTCTCCCACGTCCCGACCATCATGCTGCCGGAGGAGGTCCGCCTCGAGATCAACGAGGGGAAGGAGATCACGCTCGTCACCGGGCTCCGGCGGCTGCGGAGCGAGGTGCTCGACCGCCTCCGCCCCGACACGATCGTGGTGCTCGACACCCACTGGGACGTCACGTTCGAGCACGTGATCACGGCCCACGAGCGCCGCACCGGGGTGTTCACCTCGGGCGAGCTCCCCCGCGGGATGCGGCAGATCCGCTACGACTTCCCCGGGGATCCCGAGCTCGCCCACGCCGTGGCGAAGCTCGCCGAGGAGCGCGACGACACCTGGGTCCTGGCCAACGACGACCCCTACCTCCCGATCTTCTACGGCACCGTGAACCTGTGGACGTACCTGAACGGCGGGGAGCGCTGGGTCTCGGTGGGGATCAACCAGACCGCCGAGACCGAGGACTTCCTCCTGCTCGGCGAGCTGATCGGCCGGGCCGTGGAGGGGATCGACCGCCGGGTCGTGCTGCTCGCCTCGGGCGGGATGTCCCACCGGTTCCTCCCGTTCAAGGAGCTCCGGAAGCGGGAGTCCTCCAGGATCGAGAACGTCTACTCGCCGGCCCACGCCGAGGCGGACCAGAAGGTCCTCGCGATGTTCCGGGAGGGCGACCACGCCGGCGTGATCGACTGGATGCCCGAGTACCGCCGGTTCTCGCCGGAGGGGCACTTCGGCCACTACCTGATCATGGTGGGCGCGCTCGGCGGCCGAGCCTGCACGGCCCGGGGCGAGCTGTTCTCGGACTACGAGGCGTCGGTGGGCACCGGCCAGGTGCACGTGTGGTTCGAGCGCCCGGAGGGCGGGTGGACCGCGCCCCGGGCGGCCTGACGGGGTCGAGGCTCGAGGGAAAGGGGGACGCGGTGGAGGAAGCAGCGGCCTACGAGCGGCTCGGGACGAAGCGCCTGACCCTCGTCGACGTCATCGCGCAATCGGTGGGCCTGATCGGCCCGGTGTTCTCGGCGGCCTTCCTGATCCCGCTGATCGCGGGGGCCAGCGCCACCGGGCACGGGGCGGGGATCGCCACACCGTTCGCGGTGCTGCTGGCGGCGGTGGGGACGTTCGCGCTCGGCTGGATCGTCGCCCAGTACGCGAAGCGGGTCCACGCCGCCGGCTCGCTCTACGACTACGTCACGCTGGGCCTCGGCCAGCGGGTGGGCACGGTGGCGGGGTGGATCTACTACGGAGGGACCACGGTGCTCTCGTCGGCCATCGCGGTGCTCGTGGGGTGGTTCCTCCACGACGTCATCCTCGTGGGCACGTTCGGGGTGAGCGGCGTGCTCCCCGTGGCGGTCTGGGGGCTGGTCTACGTGGCCGCCCGGTTCCTCGTGCTCTACACGGGCGTGGAGCTCTCCACCCGGACCCAGCTCACCCTGGCGCTGGTCTCAGCGGTCGTGGTGCTCCTGTTCTCGGTCAACGTGATCCTGAACGCGCCGGTGAACAGCCCCCGGGCCTTCAACCCGGCGGAGGCGCCGAACCTGACCGGCCTGTTCTTCGGGGTCCTCTACGGGGTACTGATCTTCGTGGGGTTCGAGACCGCCGCGAACCTCGCCGAGGAAACCGCCAACCCCAAGCGCTCGATCCCCCGGGCCGTGCTGCTCTCGGTGGCGATCGTGACCGCCTACTACCTGATCGCGGCCTACGCGCAGATCGCGGGCTTCGGGTTCGACCTGGGGGTCCTCCTGGACCCGGAGGTGGCGGCGGCGCCGCTGTTCGCCCTGGGGTCGCCGGCGGCGGTCGGGGGGTACGGGGGAGCGTCGGACCTCATGCTGAAGCTCCTCGAGATCGTGGTGTTCCTCGACGTCCTCGCCGTGGGGCTGGGGGCGGCCACGGCGTCCACCCGCGGGGTGTTCGCGCTGGCCCGGGACCGGCGGATCCCGGGGCCGCTCGCCGCGGTGAACGGCCGGGGTCAGCCGGTCGGGTCGATCGTCTTCGTCGAGGCCTTCTCGGTGCTGATGATCCTCTTCGCGCAGTACTGGCGGGGCCTGTTCGCGCTCCCGGGTCAGAACCACTTCTTCGCGCTGTTCGCGTGGCTCTCGACCTACGGGGGCTTCGTCCTCATGTTGGTGTACGCGCTCACCGCCCTCGGGGCGTTCCGGGGCCTGGCCGGCCACCCGAACCGCGCGGGGGTGTGGATCGCCGGGCTGGTCGGCCTGGCGGTGTCGGTGGGGGCGATCTTCGGCGGGATCTACCAGGCGACCGCGCCCTTCGACATGGTCTGGAAGATCGGGCTGGTCTGGATCGTCCTGGGGATCGCCGTGACGCTCGCCGTGCGCGGGCGGGCGCCGGCCCACGAAGTGCTGGAGGACCTCCGGGGGTGAGACGGGGCATACTCGGGGAGGGATGACGGGGGAGGAGCGGCCGCTCCGGCTCGACGCGCCGCGCGAGGAGGCCCTGGCCCGGGCCGCCGAGCTGATCGCGCAGGCCTGGCGGAGCTTCGACCGGTTCCGGCCGGAGGAACCGCCCCTGGACGAGCGGGTGCTCGCCCTCCTCAAGGCCGAGCTGCCGGAGGAGCCGTCCCCCGTGCACGAGGTGCTGGACGACGCCGGCCGCATCCTGGACGAGTCGATCGCCCAGCCGAGGCCGCGCTACTTCGCGTTCATCGGCTCCTCGGGGCTGGAGATCGGGGCGATCGGGGACGCCCTCGCCTCCTGCTACGACATCAACCTGGCGGTCTACGCCGCGGCCGCCACCGAGATCGAGAAGCAGGCGGTCCGGTGGGTTGCGGAGTTCGTCGGCTACCCCGCCACCGCGGGGGGGGCGTTCACGAGCGGGGGCACGATCAGCAACCTGACGGCCCTCGCCGCGGCCCGGACCCGGGCGCTCCCCGGGTCGCGGGCCGAGGGGATGGGCGGGGTCCGGGCGGCCGTCTACTGCTCCCGGGAGGTGCACTACTCGGTGATCCGGGCCGTGGAGCTCCTGGGGATGGGCTCCCGCCAGGTCCGGGCGCTCCCCATCGACGAGCGGCGGCGGCTCCTGCCGGAGGCGGTGGCCGAGGCGATCGACCGGGACCGGGCGGAGGGGGTGGTGCCGGTCGCGGTCGTGGCCACCGCCGGGACCACGCTCACCGGGGCGATCGATCCGATCGCGCCGCTCGCCGACGTCTGCGAGGAGCGGGGGGTCTGGCTCCACGTGGACGGGGCGTACGGCCTGCCCGCCGCGGCGGTCCCCTCCCACGCCCACCTGTTCGCCGGGGTGGAGCGGGCCGACTCCGTCTCGGTGGACGCCCACAAGTGGCTCTACGTCCCCAAGGCGTGCGGGGTGGTCCTGGTCCGCAGGCCCGAGGACCTCATCGCGGCCTTCTCCCACGAGCAGGGCTACCTCCCGCACCAGCAGCACGAGCTCCACGCGGTGGACATCACGCTCGAGTACTCGCGGCCGTTCCGCGCCCTGAAGTGCTGGCTCGCGTTCCGGGCCCACGGCGCGCCGCAGTTCCGCGCGGCCATCGAGCGGAACCTGGCCGAGGCCCGCCTCCTCTACGACCGGCTCCAGGGGGAGCCCGACATGGAGACCCTGGGTCCGCCGCCCCAGCTCTCGATCGTCCCGTTCCGCCACGTGCCGGAGGGGGTGCGCGACGTGAACGACCACAACTGGCGGCTCGCGAAGGCCCTGCAGGCCGACGGGCGGGTCTACCTGGCGTCGGCGCTGATCGACGGCGAGGTCTACCTCCGGCCGTGCTTCGTGAACTTCCGGACCACGGAGCAGGACGTGCTGGCGCTCGTGGACATCACGCGCGAGGTCGGGATGCGGGTGCTGGCCGAAGGCGGGGGAGGGGCGGTGAGCCGGGGCCGCCACCCCGGGGGCGCAGGGTGAGCGAGCACGACCTCCTGCCCGCGGAGCGGAAGGTGCTCGAGCGCCTCGGGCACCTGCCCCTCGACTTCCGCGCGATGGCGGCCGTCTCGAACCTCTTCCGGGCCTCGACCGCGGTCCGCCGGCACATGGAGCGCGAGGTCCTCGCCCCCGACCGGCTGTCGTGGACGTCGTTCGTCGCGCTGTGGGTGCTCTGGGTCTGGGGCGAGATGGAGTCCCGCGACCTCGCCGCGGCCGTGGGCATCAGCAAGCCGACCAGCACCGGCGTGGTCACGACGCTCGAGCGCCGGGGGCTGGTCCGGCGGCGGCGGAACGCCGAGGACGGCCGGATGGTCCGGGTCTCCCTCACCGAGGAGGGGCTGCGGAAGATCGAGGAGCTCTTCCCGCGGTTCAACGCGGAGGAACGCGCCCTGGCCTCGCGTCTCTCGCCGGCGGAGCAGGAGGCCCTGGCCGGGATGCTCCGCTCGCTGCTCCGGGCGACGCAGGAGGGGCGTGGGCGGGCCGAGGCCTGATCCTGCCCTGGGCCGAGCGGCCGGCCCGGCCTCCCCGCCCGACCCGATCGTTGCCCGGGGCGGGACCGGAGGTTCCCGCCCTCTCCACCCCGAGTGGCCGTCAGCCGAGGTAGCCCTCGACGGTCCTCGGGTCCCGGACCCGAGCCTCCTCGGGGTCCTGCCCGGCGGCGCGCCGGGCCCGTCGCTGCCGGAGGAGGTCCCAGCACTGGTCCAGCGTGACCTCGAGCTCGCGGAGGCGTTCCCGGTCCGGGCGCGTGAGCTTGCCCTCGGAGGCCCGCTGCCAGAGCGCGTGCTCCTCGGCGGCGAGCTCGTCGATCCGCTGGATCACGTCGAGGTCGTCCACGGCGAGCCTCCCTTCCCCCGCGCCCGCGGGCAACGGTACCGCGTCGCGGGGCGCTCCGCCGACGGGGTCAGGCGAGCCGCACCCGGACCGGCATGTGCTTGATGCCGTTGATGAAGTTCGAGCGGAGGCGGACGACGGGGCCGGTGAGCTCGATGTCGGCGAGGCGCGGGAGGAGCTCCTCGAACATCACGCGGATCTCGAGCCGCGCGAGGTGGGCGCCCAGGCAGATGTGGGGCCCGCCGCTGCCGAAGGCCATCTGGGGGTTGGGGTCCCGGCCCACGTCGAACCGGAAGGGGTCGGGGAAGACCTCCTCGTCCCGGTTCCCCGAGACGAACCACACCACGACCTTGTCGCCCTCGCGGATCTCCTTCCCGCCGAGCTCGACGTCCCGGGTCGCGGTCCGGCGGAAGTGCATCGTGGGGGAAGCCCACCGGAGGATCTCCTCGGTGGCGAGGGGCATCAGCGAGGGATCCCGTCGGAGCCGGTCCCACTGGTCCCGGTGCTCCATGAGGGCGAGCATGCCGTGGCTGATGGCGTGGCGGGTGGTCTCGTTCCCCGCCACCGCGAGGAGGCAGAAGAAGTTGTCGAACTCCTGCTCGGAGAGGCGCTGCCCCTCGACCTCGGCGTTGATGAGCTTGGTGACCAGGTCGTCGCGGGGCTCGCGCCGGCGTTCCGCGGCCAACCGGTGGGCGTAGGCCATCATGTCGAGGGCGGCGGGGCTCCGGAACGGGAGCAGCCGGTACTCGCTCGTGTCCTCCTTGTCGATCACGGCCCAGGAGTACTCCGGGTCGGCCTGGGCGATCATCGCGTCGCCCCACTCGATGATCTGGGGGGTGTCCTCCTCGGGCACGCCCATGATCCGGGCGAGGATGCGGATCGGGAGCTCCCGCGAGACCTCCTCGACGAAGTCGAACTCGCCCTTGGGGAGCGCGTGGTCCAGGACCCTGCGGGCCAGCGCGCGGCACAGCTCCTCGTAGCGGGCGACGGCGGACCGGGTGAAGAGGGGGCTCACGATCTTCCGGAGCCGCGTGTGCCGCGGCGGGTCCATGTCGATCATCGAGCGGCGGGCCTCGACCTCCTCGGGGCTCTGCTCCTCGAGCGTGATGCCGCGGGCCGAGGAGAACGTGCGGGGGTCCTTCAGCACCTCCTCGATGTCGCGGAACCGCGTGACGGCCCAGAACCCGTGGTTCGGCGGGGGCTCCTCCTGCCAGTGGACCGGGTCCTCCCGGCGGAGCAGCTCGAAGGCCCAGTGGGGGACCTCCTCGACGAAGAAGTCGTGGTCCCAGAGCCGGATGTCCTCGAGGCTCCCGACGCGCACGCCCGCTCCTCCGCTCCGCCCGGGGGATATTTTGCTACCGAACGATAGGGCGCGCAAGGGCGCGGACCGGTCGTTCGCCCGGGATCGGGGCCCGCGCCCGCGGGAGCCGGTCAGGAGAACGGCCGGTCAGAAGAACGGGAGGTAGTAGGCGAGCTCCCAGTCCGTGACCTTGGTGGTCGAGGGGTCGCCCACGGCCTCCGCGTACTTCTTCCACTCGGCCCGCTTGATCATCGTGAACGCCTCGACGAGCGGGGCGCCGAGGGCCTCGACCAGCTCCCGGTCGGCCTCGAGCGCCTCGAGGGCGGCCTCGAGCGTAGGGGGGACCCGCCGGTCGGTGTTCGGCTCCTCGCCCACGGGTTGCGGGGGCGGGGGGTCGAGCTCCCCCTCGACCCCCATGCGGGCCGCGTGGAGCAGGGCCGCCCCCACCAAGTAGGGGTTGGCGGCGGCGTCCGCCACGCGGTGCTCGAGGCGGGTCGCGGCGCCGCGGTCCGGCGAGACCCGGACCGTGACCGTGCGGTCGTCGTAGCCCCAGTTCGCCCAGTACCCGGCGAGCATGTCGGGCTGGAGGCGCTTGTACGAGTTGCAGTTCGCCCCGCAGATCCCCGACAGCCCCTCGTGGTGCGCGAGGAGCCCGGCGATGCAGCGGTGCGCGAGCTTCGAGAGCCCGTCCTCCGCCGCCCGGTCGGTGAGGGCGTTCGACCCGTCCGAGAGGTCCCGGAAGCTGATGTTCAGGTGCAGGCCGCTGCCGCTCCGGTCCCCGAAGGGGCGGGGGAGGAACGTGAGGTGGAACCCGCGGCGGGCCGCCACCTCCCGCGCCAGCACCCGCCAGAGGAACGCGGCGTCGGCCGCGGGGAGGGCGTCCTCGTACTCCAGGTTGATCTCGAACTGCGGGGTGTCGTACTCGCTGTTGTAGGCCTCGATCACGAACCCCGAGGCCCGGGAGGCCCGGACCACGTCCTCGACGACGCCGTGCGGGTCGACCGCCATCCCGGTCCCGTACACCCGGGCGCCGGGGGTCCGCATCTCGCGCCACCCGCCCTGCCCGTCCGGCTCCATCAGGTAGAACTCGAACTCATAGCCGAGCTGGGGCTCGAGCCCCATCGCCCGCCACGGCTCCACGGCCCGCCGCAGGACCTCCCGGGGATCCACGGCCAGCGGCTCCCCCCGGTATCTCGTGTCGGCCAGGCCCACCACCGTGTCGGGCTCCCACCCCTGGCGGAGGGTGCTCTCGTCGAGGTGGGCCTCCATGTCGGGCAGCCCGACGTCGAACTGGAGCCCGGGGACCGGGATGATCTCCCGGTCGAGGGTGAGCGGGTAGACCCCGATGCAGAAGTTGGCCTTGCGGCGCTCTTCCCCGTAGACGTACTTCCCGCGGTCCAGGCCGTGGAGGTCGGGGTAGAGGAGGCGGAGGCGCTCCCCCTGGACGTTCATCGCCCCTCCTTCGCGTCCGAACGGTTCAGCCGCCAGGATAGTCCAGGGGACGCGGTCGCCGCGCCGGTCCGTCGCTCGACGATGGACCCGCGGCGGGGCTACCCCCGCCGCGGGGGGCGGATGCCGCGGAACTCCCAGTCCCCGCCGAGGGCGGTCGAGACGACCTCCTCGGACTCGGAGGGCTGGGCCCCCACGTCCTCGCGGATCGGGGTCGGGCCGGCCACGATGCGGTTCGTGAGCGCGCCGAGGCCCTCGACCTC
>DATMBJ010000007.1:0-1481 GCA_035559315.1 Actinomycetota bacterium | reverse complement strand
CTGGCGATCGCCGAGGCCTGGCGGGAGCGTCGGGAGGAGGTCCTCGCCCAGGGCGACCGCGTGCTCCGGGCCGTGGGGCGCGCCCTCCCGGCGGCCGCGCCCGACGCCGAGCTCGGGGAGGAGGTCCTGCGGGAGGCGTTCGAGCTGCTCCGCCGGGCCTTCGACCGGCGCGCCGGCGGGTTCGGCGGCGCGCCCAAGTTCCCCCAGCCCATGACCCTCGGGTTCGTCCTCCGCTGCCACCTGCGGGGGATGCCCGACGCCCTCGAGATGCTCACGCTGACCCTCGACCGGATGGCCGCCGGCGGGATCTTCGACCAGGTGGGCGGGGGGTTCCACCGCTACTCGGTGGACGCCGCCTGGCACGTGCCCCACTTCGAGAAGATGCTCTACGACAACGCCCAGCTCGCCCGGCTGTACGCGCGGGCCTGGCAGGTGACGGGCGAGGCACGGTACCGCCGGGTCGCCGAGCGCACGCTCGACTTCCTGCTGCGCGAGCTCCGCGGGCCCGAGGGCGGGTTCTGGAGCTCGCTCGACGCCGACTCCGAAGGCGAGGAGGGGCGGTTCTACGTCTGGCCCTACGAGGAGCTCGTCGAGGTGGCGGGCGGGGGCGACCGGGAGCTCGGGGAGGCCGTGGCCGCCTGCCTGGGCGCCACCCCCGAGGGGAACTGGGAGGGCGTGAACGTGCCGTGGCGGCCCGTCCCCACGGAGGCGGTGGCCGCCGAGCTGGGCCGGGATCCGGAGGAGCTCGAAGCGGCGGTGGAGGCGGCCCTGGCGCGGCTCTCCGCCCGCCGCGAGGAGCGGGTCCGCCCGGGGACCGACGACAAGGTACTCGCCGGCTGGAACGGCCTCGCGATCTCGGCGCTGGCCGAGGCGGGGCGGGTCTTCGGGGAGCCCCGGTACGTGGAGGCCGCGGTCCGGACGGCGGGGTTCGTCCTGGAGGAGCTGCGCGGGCCCGACGGGAGGCTCCGCCGCGCCTGGCGGGAGGGGCGGCGGAGCGGGCCGGCCTTCGCCGACGACCACGCGCTCCTCGCCGAGGCCTGCCTCGCGCTCTACGAGACCACGTTCGAGCTGCGATGGTTCGAGGAGGCCCGCCGGCTGGCCGACGAGCTCCTCCGGCTGTTCCACGACGAGGAGGCGGGCGGGTTCTTCCAGACCGGCGCCGACCACGAGCGGCTGGTGGTGCGGCCGAAGGAGCTCCTCGACAACGCGGTGCCGTCGGGGAACTCGGCCGCGGCCGACGTGCTGCTCCGGATGGCGCTCCTCACCGGCGAGGAGCGGTACGAGCGGGCCGCCCTCGGCGGGCTCCGGCTGGTCCGGGAGGGGATGGCCCGGGCCCCGACGGCGTTCGGCCACGCCCTCCAGGCCCTGGACCTCTGGGTCGGGCCGGCCCACGAGGTGGCGATCGTCGGCGACCCCGCCGCCCCCGACACCCGGGCGCTGGTGGAGGAGGTCACGGTCCGCCGGTTCCTCCCGAACCGGGT
>DATMBJ010000006.1:0-3890 GCA_035559315.1 Actinomycetota bacterium | reverse complement strand
GGGGTCCTGGCGGAGGAGCCCAGGATCGCGTGGGCGATGCTCGGGGCCCTCGCCGGGAGGCTCCGGGGCGACTGACCGGCCCCGGGCCGATGCCGGCCCGGGCGCCGTCGGGTAGGCTCCACGCCCGGAGAGGGTTCCCCGGCCGCTCCCGACGAGGCGCGGCCACGTCCGCGACGGAGAGGACGGCGCATGGCCCGACGCGTGTTGATCATGGGCGCCGCGGGGCGCGACTTCCACAACTTCAACGTGGTGTACCGGGACGACCCCGACGCCCTCGTGGTCGCCTTCACCGCCACCCAGATCCCGTTCATCGAAGACCGCACCTACCCGGCGGAGCTCGCCGGGCCCCGCTACCCGCGGGGCATCCCGATCCACGACGAGGAGGAGCTCACGCGCCTGGTCCGCGAGCTCGAGGTGGACGACGTCGTGTTCGCCTACTCCGACGTCTCCCACGAGCACGTGATGCACAAGGCGAGCGAGGCCCTGGCCGCCGGGGCCAACTTCGTGCTGCTCGGGCCCCGGGCCACGATGCTCGAGGCCGAGGTCCCGGTCGTGGCGGTCTGCGCGGTCCGGACCGGGGCGGGGAAGAGCCAGACCACCCGGGCCGTCGCCGCGACGCTCCGGGAGGCCGGGAAGCGGGTGGTCGCGGTCCGCCACCCGATGCCCTACGGGGACATCGCCTCGCAGCGCGTGCAGCGGTTCGCCTCGTTCGAGGACCTCGACCGCCACCGGGTCACGATCGAGGAGCGGGAGGAGTACGAACCGCACCTGGCCGCCGGCACCGTCGTCTACGCCGGCGTGGACTACGCGGAGATCCTGCGGGCCGCGCAGGCCGAGTGCGACGTGCTCCTCTGGGACGGCGGGAACAACGACCTGCCCTTCTTCCGTCCCGACGTGCACCTGGTGGTGGCCGACCCCCTCCGGGTCGGGCACGAGACCCGCTACCACCCCGGCGAGGCGAACCTCCGGATGGCCGACGCCGTGGTGATCAACAAGGTCGACTCCGCCACCCCCGAGCAGGTCGCGGCGCTCGAGCGGACCGTGCGGACGGTGAACCCCCGGGCCGTCGTGCTGAAGGCCGCGAGCCGGATCACCGTGGACGACCCCGCCGCGATCGCCGGGAAGCGGGTGCTCGTGGTCGAGGACGGCCCGACCCTCACCCACGGCGAGATGAAGTTCGGGGCCGGGGTGGTGGCGGCCCGCCGGCACGGGGCGGCGGGGATCGTGGACCCCAGGCCCTACGCGGTCGGCACGATCCAGGACGTCTACCGCCGCTACGACGTGGGGCCGGTGCTCCCGGCGATGGGCTACTCGGAGCAGCAGCTCGAGGAGATGGAGAAGACGATCGACGCCGCCGACTGCGACCTCGTCGTGGTGGCCTCGCCGATCGACCTGCGCCGGGTGATCGACCTCTCGAAGCCCGCGGTGCGGGTCCGCTACGAGCTCGAGGTCCTGGAGGGCTCGCCCACGCTCCGGGACGTCCTCGCCCCCGTCCTCCGGTAGGCGGCGATGGGCCGGGTCGTGGTCGCCCTCGGGGGGAACGCGCTCCTCCGTCGGGGCGAGGAGGACACGTTCGAGGCCATGTACCGGAACGCCCGGTTCGCCGCCGAGCGGGTCGCGGACATCGCGCAGGAGGGCTGGGAGGTCGTCGTCACCCACGGGAACGGCCCCCAGGTCGGGCGGATCCTCCTCCAGCAGGAGGCGGCCCGCGGCTGGGTCCACCCGATGCCGCTCGACGTCTGCGGGGCAGAGAGCCAGGGCCAGATCGGCTACCTGCTCCAGGTCACGATCGGGGACGTGTTCTACGAGCGGGGGATGGAGCGGCCGGTGGCCACGGTCCTCACGCTCACCCGCGTGAGCCCCGACGACCCGGCGTTCGCGGAGCCGACGAAGCCCGTGGGTCCGTTCTACGAGGAGCAGGAGGCGAAGCGGCTCGCGGAGGAGCGGGGCTGGAGGGTCGCCCCCGACCCCCACGGCGGGTGGCGGCGGGTGGTCCCCTCGCCGGCCCCGCGGTCGATCGTGGAGAGCCCGGTGATCGAGCGGCTCGTGGCGGACGGCGTGATCGTGATCGCGGCGGGCGGCGGCGGCGTCCCGGTGATCGAGGAGGGGCCCCGCCTGGTGGGGGTGGAGGGCGTGGTCGACAAGGACCTGGCGGCGGAGGTGCTCGCCCGGGACGTGGGGGCAGCGGTGCTCCTGATCCTCACCGACGTGCCGGCCGTCCAGCGGGGCTTCGGCACCGAGCGGGCCGAGGACATCCGCCGGATGACCGCGGCCGAGGCAGAGGAGCTGCTCCGGGCGGGGGAGTTCGCCGCCGGCTCGATGGGGCCGAAGGTCCAGGCCTCGGTGGGGTTCGTGCGGGGGGGCGGGGAGCGGGCGGTGATCGCCGAGCTCTCCGACGCCGTGGCGGCGCTCCGGGGCGAGGCGGGGACGACGATCGTCCCCTAGCGATGGCCGCCGCGTCGCTGCGGGTCGTGGCCTACAACGTCCGGGGGTTCCGCGCGGGGGTGGACCGGGTGGCGGAGGCGGCGGGCTCGCTCCGCCCCGACGTGCTGCTCCTCCAGGAGACCGGCGGCCGGCTCGCGCTCCGGCGGTTCGCCCGGGCCCTCGGGATGGCGGCCGCCGCCGACCCCCCGTCGCCGGTCCGCCGCCGGGTGCGGGATGCGGTCCTGGCCCGGCCCCCGTGGCGGATCGGCGCCCACCGGCTCCACCGGTTCCCGGGCTCGGCGCGCTGGTACCCGCGCGGGGCGCTCCTGGCCCGGCTGCTCGGCCCGGGGGCCGCGCTGTGGGCGGCCTCGGTCCACCTCGGCCTGCGCCCGGGCGAGCGACGCCGCCACGCGCGGCTCCTCCGCGACCTGGTCCTCGCGCTGGACGGGGCCGTCGTCGTCGGGGGCGACCTGAACGAGGGGCCGGAGGGGCCGGGGGCGACCCTCCTGCGGGAGGCGCTCGTCGACGCGTGGGAGGCGGCCGGCCGCGGGCCCGGGCCCACGTTCCCGGCGCGGGCCCCGGTCGCCCGGATCGACCACGTCTACGTCGGGGCCGGCGTGCGGGTGCTCCGGGCCGAGGTCCCCGACGCGCCGGCGTTCCTCGAGGCCTCGGACCACCGGCCGGTCGTGGTGGACCTGGAGGTGGGGTGAGCGCCTACCGCCGAGCGGGGTTGCGGAAGAGCTGCGCGAACAGGTAGAGGGCGAACAGCCCGACCGCGCCGACCAGGACCGCGAGGAGCCCCGCGAAGAACCACTCGAGGAACCCCTGGATCGCGAGCATCGACCCCACTGTACCCGAGCGGGGGAGCGCCCGGCCCTCGCGGGTCAGCGGGGGACGAGGACGTCGGCGTGGACCGGGGAGACGCCCACCCCGAGGTAGCGGGCCGCGGCCATCGAGAGGTCGATCACCCGTCCCTCGATGAACGGCCCCCGGTCGTTCACCAGCACGATCGCGCACCGCCCGCGGTAGCTCACGCGGAGGAAGACCCCGAAGGGGAGCGTCCGGTGGGCCGCGGTGAAGAGCCGGGGATCGAAGATCGCGCCGCTCGCGGTGGTCCTCCCCGCGAACTCCCACCCGTACCAGCTGGCCAGGCCGTCCACGTCCTGCCCCGTGTCGCGCAGGCCCGGGGGCAGCTCGCAGGTCCGCCCCCCGGTCGGCCCGAGGAGGGCCAGGAGCGCGCCCTGGTCCGCCCCGGTGCCGCCGGAGAGGAGCTCCATGCGCTCCCACGCCGCCTGCTCGGCCTCCTCCAGCTCCGCCAGCAGGCGCTCCAGGCGGTCCACCCGTCGGCCGGCCGCCTCCGCCCGGGCCCGGGCCGCCGCCACGTCGGCCCGGAGGCGCTCCACGAGTGCCCGCAGCCGGCGCTCCTCCCGGGCCAGGGCCCGCCGGGCCTCCTCCGCCCGGGCCCG
>DATMBJ010000005.1:0-8338 GCA_035559315.1 Actinomycetota bacterium | reverse complement strand
CGAGGGGATGCGGTTCGACAAGGGCTACATCTCGCCCTACTTCATCACCGACCCCGAGCGGATGGAGGCGGTCCTCGAGGAGCCCTACATCCTGCTCGCGAACCAGAAGATCTCGGCGGTGAAGGACCTCCTGCCGGTCCTCGAGAAGGTCATGCAGACCGGCAAGCCGCTGGTCGTGATCGCCGAGGACGTCGAGGGCGAGGCCCTGGCCACCCTGGTCGTGAACAAGATCCGCGGCACGTTCAAGTCGGTGGCGGTCAAGGCCCCCGGCTTCGGCGACCGGCGGAAGGCCATGCTCCAGGACATGGCGATCCTCACCGGCGGCCAGGTGATCTCCGAGGAGGTCGGCCTCAAGCTCGAGAACACCACCCTCGACCTCCTGGGCCGGGCCCGGAAGGTCGTGGTGACGAAGGACGACACCACGATCGTCGAGGGCCAGGGGAACCCGGAGGAGATCAAGGGCCGGATCAACCAGATCAAGGCCGAGATCGAGAAGACCGACTCCGACTACGACCGCGAGAAGCTCCAGGAGCGGCTGGCCAAGCTCTCCGGCGGGGTCGCGGTGATCAAGGTCGGGGCGGCCACCGAGGTCGAGCTCAAGGAGAAGAAGCACCGGATCGAGGACGCCGTCCAGTCCACGAAGGCCGCGATCGAGGAGGGCATCGTCCCCGGCGGCGGCGTGGCCCTGCTGAACGCCCAGGCCGCCCTGGACAAGGTGGACCTCGAGGGCGACGAGCTCACGGGGGCCATGATCGTGCGGCGGGCCCTCGAGGAGCCGCTCAAGCAGATCGCCACGAACGCCGGGCTCGAGGGCGGCGTGGTGGTCGAGAAGGTCCGCTCGCTCGAGCCGGGCTGGGGCCTGAACGCGGAGACCGGCGAGTACGTGGACATGTTCAAGGCCGGGATCATCGACCCCGCCAAGGTCACGCGCTCGGCGCTCCAGAACGCCGCCTCCATCGCCGCGCTGTTCCTCACCACCGAGGCCGTGGTGGCGGAGAAGCCGGAGAAGGAGAAGACGCCCACGCCCGGCGGGGGCATGGAGGAGTTCTGATCGAACCGAGGGGCGGGCTCCGACGAAGGAACGGTGGAGCCCCCCTCCGAAGCGGGAACGGGGCCCCGGGGCGACCCGGGGCCCCTCTCGTTCCCGTCGCGTCCGCCGCTCGCCTGTGGCACCATCGGGCCGTGGCGGGGATCGAGGCCAAGCTGGAGCGGCTCCGGGGCGTGCTCGCGTCGATGGACGGGGTCGTGGTGGCGTTCTCGGCGGGCGTGGACTCCACGCTCGTGGCCGCGGCGGCCGCCCGGGCGCTCCCGGAGCGCCACCTCGCGGTCACCGCGGTCTCGCCCTCGCTCCCGCCGGGCGAGCTGGCGGAGGCCCGCCGCCTGGCCCGGGACCTCGGGATCCGCCACCGGACGGTCCGGACCCGGGAGGTGGAGGACGAGGCCTACCTGGCGAACGGCACCGACCGCTGCTTCCACTGCAAGACCGAGCTGTACCGGGTGCTGGCCCGCGTGGCCCGGGAGGAGGGGCTCGCGGTCGTGGCCTCGGGGGCGAACCTGGACGACCTGGGCGACTTCCGCCCCGGCCTGCGGGCGGCCGAGCTCCACGGCGTCCGCCACCCCCTGGTCGAGGCCGGGTTCACGAAGCAGGATGTTCGGGAGGCGGCCCGAAGGCTCCGCATCCCGACCTGGGACAAGCCGTCGTCGGCCTGCCTGTCCTCCCGGATCGCGTTCGGGGTGAGGATCACGGTGGAGGAGCTCTCGAGGGTGGGCCGGGCGGAGCGGTTGCTCCGCGACCTCGGGTTCCGCCAGGTCCGGGTCCGCGTGCACGGCGACGTCGCCCGGATCGAGGTGGAGCTCCCGGACCTCCCGCGCCTGGCGGCGCCGGGGGTGCGGGAGCGGGTCGTGGAGGGGCTCAAGGCCCTCGGGTACCGGTTCGTGGCCCTCGACCTCGAGGGCTTCCGCTCGGGATCCATGAACCCGCCCGGGGCCCGGCCGTGACCAGGGCGCGCTTCCACCTCACGTTCCCCGAGCACCTGATCGAGGAACCGATCCTCTACCGGGTGGGCAAGGAGTTCGAGGTCGTCACCAACATCCGCCGCGCGAACATCGACGAGCGTTCGGCCTGGGTGATCCTGGAGATGGAGGGGGCGGAGGACGAGATCGCGAGGGCCGTTCGCTGGCTCGCCGACCGGGGCGTGCAGGTGGATCGGATCCAGGGAGGGTGAGGTGCACGAGGAGCGGGTGCGGATCCGCTGGCGGGACCTGGACGCCTACGGGCACGTGAACAACGCCGTGTTCCTCACCTACCTCGAGATCTGCCGCGACGCGTGGGCCCAGAAGGTGCTCGGGCCCGTGACCGACACCTGGAACTTCGTGCTGGCGCGGGTGGCCATCGACTACCGGCGGGAGCTCACGCTCGACGACGACGAGGTCGTGGTGACCTGCCGCCCGGTGCGGGTCGGGCGGTCGAGCATCACGACCAGGGAGGAGATCCGGACCAGGGACGGGGCCCTCGCCGCCGAGGCCGAGTCCGTGATCGTCCCCCGCGACCCAACCACCGGCCGGTCCCGGCCGCTCACCGCCGAGGAGCGCGCCGCGGTGGAGGCCGAGCTCGCGTCCGACGACTGATGGAGGCTCAGGAGAGCCGCCGCGCCCAGGCGAAGTGGTCGCGGTACCAGCCGCTCGCGACGTCCCGGATCGTCACCCCGGCCGCCCCGCCCGAGGAGTCCAGGGCCCACCCGCCGCCGAGGTAGAGGTTCACGTGGTCGACCCGGCCATCGGCGTCGCCGTCGTAGAAGAGGAGGTCGCCCGGCAGGGCCCGCTCGAACGCGAGCCGCTTGCCCACCGAGGCCATCTCCGCTGAGCTCCGCTGGGGGAGGTCCCAGCCCTGGTAGGGCCGGGGTGGGACGTTGTCCCAGGCCTCGGTGGGCGCCTTGAGCACCCACCACACGAGCCCCGAGCAGTCGAACCCGCCGACGGGCTGCGCGCCGCAGCAGTAGCCGTCGCCGGTCGGCTCCGCCCATTCCCCGCCCCACACGTACGGGTAGCCGACGTAGCGGATCCCGAACTCCACCACCTGCCGGACCTCCTCGGTGAGCGGCGGGAGCTCGATCGTCGCGTACGGGGCGAGGGCCGCGATCCGCCACTCGGGTGCCGTGACCGCGCGGGCCAGGGACCAGGCGACCTCGGCCCGGGTGAGCGGGGTGTCGGGCCCGACGTCGAGGGCGTCGTCGCGGTGGTCGTACCGGAGGCCGAGGAGCATCCCGAGCAGGAGCGTGCCGAAGCCCTCTGGCGTGTCGAAGGCGTAGCCGTCGGCGGTGTGGAGCGCGTCGAGCCCCGCCGCCTCCTCCCCGAGCCCGAGCGCGAGGACGAGCGCGCGGTGCACCTCCCGCGTGGTCACGGGGTCCCGCGGTCGGAAGCTCGCCCCCTCCGTGGTCATCCAGCCGAGCTGCACGACGACGTTCGCGAACCGGTAGGCCCGGGCCGACGGGTCCAGGTCGTCGAAGGCGATGGACGGGTCGACCTCGACCGCGGGCGCGAAGGCCCGGACCAGGGCCCGGGCGAAGAGCGCCCGCGGCTCCGGTCGCTCGGGCCGGAACGGGTAGGAGCCGTCGGGCCCCGGTCGGTGGTCGCGCATCCAGGGGTTGGTCCCGGCCACCAGGTCGATCGCGGCCCGCGCCCAGTGGTCCGGGGCGACGTCGGACCAGGCGAGCGCCGACTCGGGGGCGCGGAGGGCGCGGGCCCGCGGCCCGGAGCCCGGCTCGCCCTCGGCGCCCGGTCCCCCGGCCGCCGCTCGGGGGGGCGCCAGGGCCGCGAGCAGCGCCACGGCGACGAGGAGCGGAAGGCGTCGGAGGGGCCGCGACGTCATACCAGGAGCCTCGGCCCGGGCCTCGCGCCGCTTGAGTCGGCCGCGTGTCCCTCGTTCTCCCTACGCGCCAGGGCGGGCGGCGTGCGCTAGCATGTGCGGCCGTCGTGTTCGACTGGGCGTACGTGGACGCGCACGGGGACGAGGTGGGCCGCTCCCCCCTGTTCCCCGACGCCAGCTCGGCGGAGGAGTGGCTCAGCACGAGCTGGGCCGACCTCCTGGAGATGGGGGTGGAGGAGGTCCGCCTCCACGACCACGAGGCGGGCCGGAACGTCTACCGGATGGGCCTCGGCGGCGAGTAGCGTCGCCGGGGCGGTCACGGGAGCGGGCCCTGGGCCCGGACCTCCTGCACCCGGACGAGCGCCTCGCGGAGGTCTTGGAGCCATTCCTCCTGGCGCTCGGCGACGAGCCGCACGCACCACGCCAGCGCGTGGCTGCGGGAGCGCGCCACGCCGGCCTCGACGAGCGTGTCGAGGACGCGCCGCTCGGGCATCCGCAACCGGGTCATCACCGGGACCGAGAGCGTCGTGAACAGCCGCTCGACGTCGCCGCAGCGGGCGCCCCAGGAGACCTTCCGCCGGAACCGCCGTTCGGCCTCCTGCGCGATCGCGATCCGCCGGGCCCGGGTCTCCTCGCGGAACGCCTGGATCCGGGCCTCCCGCGCCGCCCAGGCCTCCGCGTCGGCGGCGCCCTCCGGAAGGTCGGGCTCGGGCAACGTGCCGACGACGAGGATCTCCTCGCGGTCCACCTCCACCCGGGGCGGGCCTTCGAACCAGCCCCGGGGGAGGCGCCCGGCGAACCACCCGCGGATCTCCTCGATCTCCCGATCGCCGTCTCCGGGCGTCATGAAGCGTGATTACATCATTACGACCCCCGGGGTCAAGGCGGGGGCAGGCCCGCCCGGGATGCCGGGCCGGGCGTGGGCCCGGCGGGTGCCGGCACGGGTACCCTGGTCGGTCGAGGTGCGTACCGCGTCGTTCACGATCGATACATCTGACCGGCGGGTCGTCGACGTCACCGACCGGGTGGCGGCGTTCGCCCGTGAGGTAGGGGGGAGCGGGCTGCTCCACGTGTTCCTCCCGCACGCCACGGCCGGGCTCGCGCTCATGGAGACGGGGGCAGGGTCGGAGGTCGACCTCGAGGAGCTCCTCGAGCGGCTCCTGCCCCGGGACGACCGCTACCGGCACCGGCACGGCTCGCGGGGCCACGGCGGGGACCACCTGCTGCCGGTGCTGGTGTCCCCCTCCCTCGTCCTCCCGGTGGAGGACGGCGAGGTCGTGCTGGGGACCTGGCAGCGGGTGGTGGTGGTCGACCCGAACCGGGACAACGACCGCCGGACCGTCCGGCTCGGGTTCCTCGAGGGTTAGAGGTACTGGCCGGGCGCCCGTTCCTGGCCGTCGAGGGTCGTGGCGACGGCCTGGACGTCGCGCTCGCGGAGCACGAGGTACTCCTCGCCGTCGATCTCGGCCTCGAGGCCGGCCTGGGGGAGGAACAGGATCCGGTCCCCGACCTTGACGTTGCGGACGTCGGGACCGACCAGGACCACCTCCGCCCACACCAGCCGCTTGGGGGCCTGGGCGGCCGTGGCCGGGATCAGGAGGCCGCCCCGGGTGCGGCGCTCGCCGTCCTCCGGGACCTTCACCACCAGCCGGTCGCCGGTGAGGCGGATCTCCTCCCGCCTCGCCTTCGGTTCGATCTTCGGCTCGAGGACCTTCGCCATCACCTGCGATTCTACGGCTGCCCCGATGCCTCCCGCCCGCGCGCTGCCGCTAGGATGCGTCGGCGTGGAGGCCGCCGAGCTCCTGGAACGGGCCGTCCGCCGCCTCGAGGCGTCGCGGGCCATCGACCATTGGCAGCGGGACCGCGAGCGGATCGAGGCCGAGGACCTCCTGGCGTTCGTCCTGGGGGGCGAGGAGCCGGAGCCCGACCGGATCGTCCCGCCCGCCGCCCGCCGGCGGTTCGAGCGGCTCGTGGCCCGACGGGCGCGGGGGGAGCCCCTGGCGTACCTCAAGGGGTTCACGCTGTTCCGGGGGCTCGAGGTCCGCGTCCGCCCCGGGGTCTTCGTCCCCCGGGACTCGAGCGAGTTCCTCGCGCTCCAGGCCGTGCGGCGGCTCCGGGGGCGGCGGCGGCCGGTGGCCGTGGACCTGGCCACCGGGGCCGGTCCCGTCGCCCTCGCCGTGGCCAACGAGGTCCGGGGGGCCGAGGTCTACGGCACCGACCTCTCGCGGGAGGCGGTGACCGTGGCCAGGGCCAACGCCCGCAGGCTCGGGCTCCGGGCGACGTTCCTCCGGGGCGACCTGTACGGGCCGCTGCCGCGGCGCCTCGCGGGCAGGGTGGACGTGATCACGCTCCACCCGCCGTACGTGGCCCGGGGCGAGCTCCGCGACCTCCCGCTCGAGATCCGCCGCTTCGAGCCGGTGCACACGCTCACCGATCGGAGCCCGGACGGGCTAGGGCTCGTGGAGCGGGCCGTCGCCGAGGGACGGAGCTGGCTCGAGCCCGGCGGCTGGATCCTGATCGAGGTGAGCCCGGACCGCGCACGCTCGGTCGCGGCCGTGATGCGGCGGGCCGGTCTGCGGGACGTGCGCTCCACGGTCGACCGGGGCTTCAAGGTCACGCGGGTCGTCGTGGGACGGCGGCCCGGGTGAACGAGCGCCGGACGCCGGATGCCCCTCCGGGTCGCGCGGGAAGGCGGCCGGGAGGTGACGGCGGTCAGCCGCCGATCATCGACATGCTGCGGGCGGGCTGGACGAAGTCGGGGTGGTCGATCCGGTGCCCCGACCACTTCCGCCACACGGTGCGGCGGATGAGCGCCTCGAGCTCGGCGTCGTCGGCGCCCGCCCGCATCGGGCCGCGCAGGTCGGTCTCCTCCAGCGCGAACAGGCAGGCTCGGAGCTGCCCCTCGGCGGTGAGCCGCAGCCGGTCGCAGGTGTCGCAGAAGGGCTGGGTGACCGAGGCGATCACGCCCACCCCGCCCGGGGCGCCGTCGGCGAACCGGTAGCTGGTGGCCGGCTCGTTCCCGTGGCGGACGGGGACGAGGGGGAAGGCCCGGTCGATGGCCTCCACGATCCGGGCCGAGGGCACCACCTTGGCCCGCTCCCACCGGCGCTCGGCGTCGAGCGGCATGTACTCGATGAAGCGGACCTCGTAGCCCGTCTCCCGGGCCCAGCGGGCGAAGTCCACCACCTCGTCCTCGTTCTGCCCGGCGATCACCACGCAGTTGATCTTGATCGGGGTGAGCCCGGCCCGCTCCGCGGCTCTGATCCCGGCGAGCACCCGTTCCAGGGCGTCCCGCCGGGTCATCTCGGCGAAGCGGTGGCGGAGGAGCGAGTCGCAGGAGACCGTCACGCGGTCCAGGCCGGCCCGGGCGAGCGGCTCCGCGAGCCGGTCGAGGAGCACGCCGTTCGTGGTCATCGAGAGGTCGGCGTCGGGCGCCACCTCGCGGAGCATCCCGACGAGCGTCGGGAGGTCGGCCCGGACCGTGGGCTCGCCGCCCGTGATCTTCACGCTCCGGACCCCGAGCGAGACGAAGATCCGGAGCAGGCGGGCGAGCTCCTCGAACGTGAGCAGCTCCTCCTTCGGCAGCCAGGCCAGCCCCTCCGCCGGCATGCAGTAGGTGCAGCGGAAGTTGCAGCGGTCGGTGACGGAGATCCGCAGGTCGTCCGCGACCCGACCGAAGGTGTCCACCAGGGGACCCCGGGCGGGCGGATCGGTCTCGGGCGGGCGCCAGCCTCCCATCGCTCGCTCCACGGTACGACGGAAGGGCGGTGGAACGCTACCCGTCAGCCGGAGCCGCCCTCGGTCTCCTGGGGCTCCGGGAGGAGGGAGCGGAGCACCGCGAGCGAGCGCTCCAGGGCCTCGGCCCGGGCCTCGCCCGCCGCCAGGCCACGGCCCACCGCCGTGCCCAGGAGGAACGTGGAGAGCGGCGTCACCCGCCGCTCCACCCGGTGGGCCACGTCCCGGGCCACCTCGAGCAGGGTCGCCGTCTCGCGGGGGTCGAGCGGGGCCTCCCCCAGGCCCGCGGCCAGGTCGTCGATCCATGCGCCCATGCGGTCGCCTCCTCGTGCGTCGCGGTGGCTGGGGAGCCTACCGCGAGCCGCCCGGGCCGCAGGTTGCGATGAATGGATTCGTGTAAACTCGCGGGGCGATGGCGGACGCGACGGCGGGCTCGACCGCGCGGGCGGAGGCGGGCTCGATGGCGGGCGTGGAGGCGGAGCTCCTCAGGCACCGCGCCCTGGCCGGCGCGAGCCGGGCCCGGGTGCTCGACGCCCTCCGCCGCGCGGGGCGGGGGCTGGACGCGTTCGAGCTCGCCGCCGCGGTCGGCCTCCACGTGAGCACGGTCCGGTTCCACCTGCGGGCCCTGGAGGCGGCCGGGCTCGTGGTCCGGGCGGTCGAACGGTCGGGGCGTCCGGGCCGGCCCCGGGTCGTCCACCGGGCCGCGCCCGACGGAGGGCAGGATGGCCGGCGGTACCT
>DATMBJ010000004.1:0-4355 GCA_035559315.1 Actinomycetota bacterium | reverse complement strand
CGATCACGTGGCGCGTCTCCCGGTCCCGCACCCGCGCCTCGAGGCCGCCGGCCAGGATCCCCAGGACCTGCCCGCCCGCCTGGAACGCGGCCGCCATGGAGGTCTGATCGACGCCCTTGGCTCCCCCCGAGATCACCGCCTTCCCGGCTCGCACGGCGATCCGAGCCGCTCGGGCGGCCACCTCCCTGGCCTCCTCCGAGGCCGCCCGGGAACCCACGATCGCGAGCCCATCGGCGGACAGCAGCTCGAGGGGCCCGACGGCGAAGAGGACCGGCGGGGCATCGTCCTGCAGCCGATCCCTCAGCCGGCGGGGGTAGACCGGGTCGAAGGGCGTGACGGCGGCGAAGCCGGCGAGCTCGAGCCGCTCGAGGTCCAAGGCGATCCTGGTCGCCTCGTCGAGCAGGGCGCTGACCCGCTCGCCGAGATCCCCCCGGCCCCCGAGCGGCTCCACGATCGACCGGCGGTCCCGTCCGAACAGCTCCGCGGGCTCCCCGACCCCTCGGACGAGCGACCAGTACTCCCTGGGCGACAGGGGCCGGGCCTTCCGCTCGAAGAGCCGCGTGGTGAGCAGCAGCGTGGCGAGCGATGACTCGCTCCGGCGGGCCATGGCGAACCCCACCATACCCTCAGGCGCCGACGGCCTGGGCCAGCACGAAGGGGAAGACGGGCCCGCTGCCCGCGTCCCTCAGGGCGGCCCCGACCACCGTCAGGGTCCACCGGGAGTCTACGATGTCGTCCACCAGGAGCACCGGTTCCTTCGGCACCTCCCCGTTCACCCGGAAGGCCCCGAGCACGTTCTTCGCCTGCTGCTGGCTGTTCTCCATCTCCTTCTGCGGCCGCGTGGGGCGGACCTTCTCCACCACGGGGAGGAAGGGGAGCCCGAGGGCGCGGGCCAGCTCCTCGGCGAAGCGGGGGACCGGTTCGGGGTGGGTGAGCGACGGCACGCACGTGACCCACCGCGGGGGAGGTCGGGGCTTCCACCTCCGCCGGATCAGCCGGACCGAGGCCTCGACCAGTTCCTGCGGGTAGCGCCCGAGCTCGTACTTGCCCCTCCGCACGTCCCCTCCCCATCCACCGTCGTCGTAGACGCTGAGGGCCCGGCCCTGTTCGAGGCACGGCAGCTCCGGGGGCCCGCCCGGTTCGAACTCCAGGCTCGACGGCCACCGCCTCCGCGGCTCGATCACGAGGTCGACCGACCGGAGGTGCCGGCGGGCCGCGTCCGCGAGGCGGGCGGGGGGCCGGAACGCGGGCGCCTCACCGGTGCAGTTCATGCACCGTCCGCAGGGTTCGGCGGCGGGGTCGTCCAGCGCGCGCCGGAGGAACTCCATCAGGCAGCCCTCCTGGCCGTACGCGCGCATCGCGGCCTGTTCCGCCCTCCGGGCGGCGGTCACCCTGGCCACGCGTTCCTCGGGGTAGGCCCAGGGCCGGAGGGTCCGCCGCCACTTCCCCTCGACGCGCTCCACCGCCCCCTCGACCTCGAGGATCTTCAGCATCGCCTCGAGGCGGCTCTTGCGGACGTTGACGGCGGCCATGATCCCGTTGATCGAGACCGGCTCCGCTCGTTCCTCGAGGAGGCGGACGACCTCCTCCGCCTGGTGCCTCGGGGGGAAGGCGGTGCGGATGAAGTAGTCCTGGATCTCCTCGTCCTCCCGGCCGCGGAGGAGGACGGCCGGCGCCCGCTCGACCGCTCGTCCGGCCCGCCCCACCTGCTGGTAGTAGGCGATCGGGGAACCGGGGGCCTGGTAGTGGATGACGAAGCCGATGTCGGGCTTGTCGTAGCCCATGCCGAGGGCGGAGGTCGCCACGACCACCTTGAGTCGGTTCTCGAGCAGGTCCTCCTCGATCCGGAGGCGCGCCTCGGCCTCGCTCTCCCCGCTGTACGCCTGGGCGGCGATGCCCCGCGACCGGAGCCAGCTCGCGACGCGCTCGGTGTCGGCGACGGTGAGGACGTAGACGATCCCGGAGCCCGGGAGCTCCGGGATGGCGGTCGCGAGCCAGGCCAGTCGGTCGGCCTGCGACGGGATGTCCAGGACCGAGAGGACCAGGCTCTCGCGGTCGAGGGGGCCCCGCTGGACGACGAGGTCCGGGCCCAGCTGTTCGTCGATGTCCGCGATCACGCGCTCGTTGGCCGTCGCGGTGGTGCACAGGATCGGGATCCCGCGCGGGAGCAGATCCAGCACGCGGACCAGGCGGCGGTAGTCGGGGCGGAAGTCGTGGCCCCAGTCGCTGATGCAGTGGGCTTCGTCGACCACGAGGAGGCCCGTCCGGTGCGCGATGTGGGGGAGGACCTCCGTCCGGAACCGGTCGTTGTTGAACCGCTCGGGCGCGATGAGCAGGAGGTCCACCGCATCGAGGCGGACCGCCTCCTCGATCCGCGCCCACTCCTCGGTGTTGGCGCTGTTGATGGTCTCGGCCCGCACGCCGATCCGGGCCGCCATGTCGATCTGGTTGCGCATGAGCGCGAGCAACGGCGAGACCAGCATGGTCGGGCCCGCCCCCTCGTCGCGCAGGAGGCGGGTCCCGATGAGGTAGACGGCGCTCTTCCCCCAGCCGGTCCGCTGCACCACCAGGACCCGCCCCCGGTCGGAGACGATCGCGCGGATGGCCTCGAGCTGGCCGTCCCGGAACGAAGCCCCGGGGCCGACCAGCCGGCGGAGGAGGGAGCGCGCCCGGGCTTCGAGCGGCTCCCTCCTCCCCCTCCGGTTCGCGGCCCGGCTCATCGGCGCATCCTAGGTCGCCGCCCGCGGCGGCGGGAAGGGGCGCGTCGCCTCCCTCGCCCCGGCCCGCGGTCGCGTCGCCTCCCCCTCCCCGGCCCGCCGTCGCGTCGCGGCTCGCGCTCCCAGGGGACCTCCTGGGAGGTGAGGTGCCAGTCCCCGCACCCGTCGAGGCACGGGTACGCCCGGCGCTCCCGGCGACGGTGGTCCCCGGCCGCCGACCGCTGGGTGATGTGCTCGAGCTCGGCCTTGGCCTCGCGCTCGGTGGAGAAGCGCACCTTCCCGCAGTAGGGGCAGCGGAGCCGGCGCTCGTCCTCCCCCGCTCGGGCGCCCATCTCACTCGCCCTCCTCGGCACCGGGTGCGCCGGGTCGGTCCGCCTGCGCTGCGTGGCCGCACGCCATGAGCTCCAGCCCGTCGAGCAGCAGCCGGACGGTGTCCGGGACGGGGACGTGGAGGCCGGGGACGGCGAAGCTCAGGACGCCGACCACGGCCGGCCCCGATCCGAGCACCCCCTCCACCACGACCGCGATGCGGTAGGGGTGCATCTCCTGCCCACCCAGGCGGCAGGCCTCCTTGACGCCCTCGACGAGCGCCATCGTCTGGAGGGCCACCTGCTCTTGGTTCATCCGCGTCTCCTTTCTTTGCCATCATCTCTGTCTATTTCTTTGGATTTTTTCGCCCCATCAAGCCGGGATCCCGGCCCCGGGGCTTGCCGCCCAGGACCGGGATCCCTTCCCGGGTATCTGCCTATCTACCAGCCTATCTCGTCACGCCTGCCCCCTCCGTCCCCTCGGTGCGGGCGCTCGGCGAAGCGTCCCCCGCCGACGAGGGGGACTATAGAACAGCTCTCGTGACGATGACAACCCCCATCCGTGAGGTTCCGGCTCCTCCGCCCCGGCCCCTAGCTCGAGGACGCGAGGACGGCGATCGTGACGAGGGTTCCGACGATCCCCAGGACCACCCCCGCGATCGCCATGCCCTTCCCGCTCGCCCCCTGGTTCGCCTTGGAGAGCCCGACGGCCCCGAAGATGAGCCCGAGGATCCCGAGGAACGGGATCAGCACCCCGAGGATCCCGAGCACCAGGCCGGCGACGGCCATCCCGTTCGCCGGTTGGGCCTGGACCACCTGGTAGACGACCTGGGGGGCGGGCGTGCCGGTCGGCCCGGCGCCGGGGCCGCCCCCCTGCGTCGCGGGCGGGGGAGGCGGCAGGGCTCCCGCCTCCGGGACCGCGGGCCGCTCCCCGAACTTCCCCTGCTCCATGCCCCTGGCACCTCCTCCGTGGCCGGGCCTCCGGCGCGGACGCTCGCCCGGCCGGACGCCTCCTCCTGTGACGCGCATCACGGTAGGGGGGCGCGCCGACACGGATCACATGGGTGTGATGGAGGGACGAGGTAGCCCGAGGTCGACGAACATGGGAAGCTGACCAAGGTTCGGCATCGGTCCCGCGGCGGTGGGGTGATGGATCCCGGCAGCCGGGGAGCGATCCCGGGGGAGGGCCGGGGTGCGGATCGGGCTCGTGGGGTGCGTGAAGTCGAAGCGGGCGAGGCCGGCCCCCGCCCGCGACCTCTACACCTCCCCGCTGTTCCGCGGGGCGAGGCGGTTCGTCGAGCGGAGCTGCGACCGGTGGTTCGTCCTCTCC
>DATMBJ010000003.1:0-4573 GCA_035559315.1 Actinomycetota bacterium | reverse complement strand
CCCGCCGTTCGAGCGGTAGGGCACGGCTCGGCCGGGCGGCGGCGGGAGGGGGGCGGATCGGGTCGGGCGCGCGGCCGGGCGACGGGAGCGGGGGCGCGTTCGGGGCGAGCGCGTGGCCGGTGGCGGGGGCTCAGGGGCGCGTCAGGCGGCCCGGGCCCGTTCCCGCTCCCCGAGGCGCGAGCGGATCGCGACCCAGCCCAGGATCGCCGCCAGAACCAGCGCCGCGGCGGCCGCGGCGACCGGGGGCCGGGGCCTGGGGACGGCGGCCGCGATCCGGGTGCGGAGGCGGACCGGCCGGCGGAAGTCCCGGATCTGCCAACCCCGCTCCTCCGCCGCCCTCCGGAGCTCGCGGTCGGGGTTCACCGCGACCGGGTTGCCCACCGCCTCCAGCATCGGGAGATCGGTGATCGAGTCCGAGTACGCGTAGGAACGGGAGAGGTCTATCCCCTCCCGCTCGGCGAGGTCCCGGATCGCCTCGGCCTTGGCCTGCCCGTAGCAGTAGAACGCGAGCTGCCCGGTGTAGCGGCCCTGCTCGTCGACCTCGGCTCGGGTGGCGATCACGTCGTGGACGCCGAAGTGGAGGGCGAGCGGGCGGACGACCTCCTCGGGCGAGGAGGAGACGATGAACACCCGCCGCCCCTGGGCCCGGTGGAGGGCGATCAGGTCCAGGGCCTCCTGGTACACGAAGGGGTCGATGACCTCGAGGATCACGTCCCGGACCAGCTCTTCGACCTGGTCGCGGGGCCAGCCCTTGGTGAGCGCCAGCATCCCCTCCTTGAGCCGTTCCATCTTCCGCTCGTCGGCGCCGACCAGGACGTAGACGAGCTGGGCGTAGGCGCCCCGGAGGAGCTGGCCGCGGGTCACCATCCCCGCCCGGTACATCGGCCGGGTCAGCGCGAGCGAGCTCGACCGGCTGATGATCGTCTTGTCCAGGTCGAAGAACGCGGCCTCCATCGAGCCTCCCATGCTAGAGGACCCCGCCGACACGGGCCTCCATCTCGGTATCGGTCTCAGACCCGCCCGGCTCGAGCGAGCGACCGGCGGGCCGAGGCGATCCACGCGACCTCCGCGCGGGCGAGCGCCGCCTGGAGGCCGAGCATCGCCCGGTCGGCGGGGTCGGCGGCGGCCCGGGCCTCGGCGTCGAGCCGGAGGGCGAGGTCGTGGAGCGCCCCCTCCCGCGCGGCGAGGGCGGCCCGGGCCCGCGCCGGGCCCAGGAGCCGGAGGAACCCGAGGGCGACGCTCCCCGGCGCCTCGTACGGGCCGACCTCGCGGGCCAGGGCCTCGAGCCCCCGCCCCAGGCGCTCGCGCCCCGTCCGGGTGAGCCGGTAGACGCGCCGCTCCGGTCCCTCCACGCCGGGGGCGTCCCGCCCCACGATCAGCCCGGCCCGCTCGAGGCGGCGGAGGGCCTGGTAGACGGAGGCCCGGCCGATGCGCGCCCATCGCGCGACCCGCCGCTCCCGCGCCCGTTCCAGCAGCTGGTAGCCGTGCGCCGGCCCGTCCGCCAGCAGCCCCAGCGTCACCAGGTCGACCTTCCCCAGCTCCATCCCGCCTCCTCCCGTCTAGTACATGAGAGACTAGCCCGGGGCGGCCCCCGAGCGTGGGACGTCCGGGGTGCCCGGGTGGCGCCGGCGGCCGTATCCTCGGGACGGAGGCGAACGAGGGCTGGTGTCCTCCCCGGTCTTCAAAACCGGTGTCGGGGCGAGAGCTCCGAGGCGGGTTCGATTCCCGTCCGCCTCCGCGAAGCGGTCCACCTCCGCCTGTGCGCCTCCCACCTCGCAGCTGTCTTCGTCGTCACGCCGGCGCGCCGAGGAGGGGTTCCGGGCCCTTCGGATGCCGGGGTGGCTCCGCGAGCGAAGGCCCTCCGGGCCGAGGTGGCCTCCTCCGGTGCCCCGACGGGCCGACCCCGTGGGATCCTCCGTCTCCTGGCCGCAGGGGGCCGCTCGCGGAACCCTGCGGAGCGACGCTCGAGGGAGTCAGGTCGCCGGGGGCGCTCACCCCCGCCCGGCGTCCGCTCCGAGGCGCGCCGCTCGACGGTCCCGGAGGAAGAGCGCCACGCTGGTCGCGACCACCCAGAGGAGGAACGCCAACAGGACGGCCGTGCCGTACGGCCCGTTCGGGCCGGCGAAGGCTCCTTCGCGGACCAGGATCGACACCCCGGCCACCGCCCACGCGGCGGCGACCACGAGGCCGAACAGGGCGACCCAGCGCGGCAGGACGCCCCCCCGCAGCGCGACCACGGACGGTACCCCCACCAGGACGGCCAGCATGAAGTCCCCCACGTTGAGGGCCATGTTGCCGAGATCGAAGAGGGCCCGGACGAGCGTGGGGTCGCCGGACTCGGCGACCCCGAAGCCGAGCGTCCCGAACGCCGCCATCCCCGCCAGGGTGGCGGCCAACACGAGCACCCCGGCTCCGAGCGTGGCCTGCGGCGCGATGCCGGGACGCCCGCTGCGGGGGAGGACCCGCGCGAGCCAGCAGACGAACACGAGGAAGAGGGCCGCCGCCAACGCCTGCATGAACACGCCGAACCGGACCCCACCCGCGTGCTCGACGTAGTAGGCGCGGATGGCCTCAGGAGCATCGCCCGGCTGGGGAGGCGTCGGGGCGGCGAAGGCGCCGACGATGAGGACGACGACGAACACGATCCCGCTCAGCGCTCCCAGGGAGGTCCGGCCGTGGCCCCTCCCCGTGGCCAACCCCGTTCTCATCGTGGCTCCCATCTTCGTGCTCCCTCCTGATCTCAGGCGCCGAGGGCCCCCAGCGCCTGCATGAACTCGAGGTTGTCCCAGTACAGGTGCAAGGAGACGATCTCGCCGTTCCGCACCCGCGACACGTCGCAGACGCGAGACGCGACCCGCTTCCCGGTGGGCGGGATCTCCCCCGTGGGCGTGCGGAACGGGCCCCCGTGCGTCCCCTCGGGCACGCTCTCGGTGACCACGGTATCCCCGGCCACCGCCTGCCCCACGATCCTCCACTCGAGGTCGGGGAAGGCGGCCAGGTACGTCTGGAGGAGCCGGGTCAGGGCATCGCGCCCTCGCTCGACCAGCCCTCCCGGGGCCTCGATCTCGATGTCCGCGGAGACGACCCTGCCGGCCGCCTCGGCGTCGTGTCCGTTCAGCGCCGCGTAGAAGCGGTCGATCACGGCCTTGGCTTCGGACCGAGCCATGCTGCATCCCTCCCCTCGTCTCTCCGGCGCACCGGGCCCGCGGCGTCGGACATCCTCCTGCGCCCACTCGAGCACGATGGCGTAGCGCCAGCGGTGGTCCCGTCCCCGCCGCATCACCGAGATGCGATCCCTGCCGACCGCGAGGGCCAGATCACGAGCCTGCAGGACCCGGCCCTCGCCGGTGAGGTGGGTGTGGCCCGCCTCCCACGTGGAGGGGATGAGACGGACCACCGCGTCGAGCCCTCGAGCTGAGCTGTCGCCGCGCACGAGCAGGGCACCCTCCACGAACAACCGGCCCAGGGCATCGGTGTCGCGGAGGACCGAGGCGTCCTCCAGCAGCATCTCGAGCTCTTCCGGGGTGCGGCCTCCCATGACGAGGGCAGGCTGCCCCCACGGGCCACCCCGGTCCATCCCAGGAAGGTGGTATTCCCTCCCGGCGCGCCGGCACGTACCCTTCGGCCATGGGAACCTCCGGGGCCGGGAGGGCCGCTGATCGGATCGCCCGGTTGGCCGGCCTGAGTAACGACCTCCCCAGCTTCCTCGACCAGGCCCAGGAGGCGATCGGGGCGGTGGTCCCGTGCATGGACTCGCCCTACTGGTTCACGCTCGACCCGGCCTCGATCCTCATCACGAGCATCTACGGGCGCGGCTGCGAGGCTCCCATCGACGTGATGCTGCAGGCCGAGTACCTGGCGGGTGACGACCACGCGAACCGGTGCTCCGCCGTCGCCGCCAACCCGGCCGGGGTGCAGACCCTGCACGAGGCCACCGGCGGCGACCCGAGCCGCAGCCGCATCTACCGGGAGATCATGCAGCCCATGGGGATCGCGCAGGAAGCCGTGGTCGCGCTCCGCACGGCTTCGGGTGAGAACTGGGGGGTGCTGAGCCTGGTCCGCGGGCCGGGCCAGCCCCCGTTCGAGGGCGATGAGCTTCGCTTCCTGCGGGCGGTGGCCCCCCACCTCGGCCAGGGGATCCGCCGCGGTCTGCTGGTGGGCGAGGCCACCGACCCCCAGTGGCCCGACTCGCCGGGCTTGGTGGTGGTGGACTCCGACCTGCAGGAGGAGTCCCGGAGCCCCGGAGTGGAGCGCTGGCTGGCGGAGCTGCCCGGTGAGTGGGAGGACCGGGGACCCCTCCCTCCTGCGGTCCTGTCGGTCGCCGCCCAGGCCCTGCGCACGGCCGAGGGGGACGGGCCGCCCGGGGAGGTCGCCATGGCTCGCGTCCTGTCCCGCAGCGGCCGCTGGATCGTCCTCCACGGGGCGGCCCTGGCGGGGACCGGCGCGATGAGGGCGGCGGTGATCGTGGAGCCCGCCGGCCCGGCCCGGATCGTGCCGCTGCTCATGGCGGTGTACGGGCTGACCGAGCGCGAGCAGGACGTGACCCGCCTGGTGCTGCAGGGGGACTCCACGA
>DATMBJ010000002.1:0-23526 GCA_035559315.1 Actinomycetota bacterium | reverse complement strand
GCGGCCCTGGCCGCGGCGGCCGGGGTCGCGCTCATCGCCGGGGGGCGGCTCGCCGAACGGAGGGGCCGCCCGCTCGAACGGATCCTCGACTCCCTCGCCGACCGGGTCTTCGACGGGACCGTGCTCGCCGCGGTGGCGTGGAGCGCCCGCGCCGCCGACCCCGCGACCGCGGCCGGGGCGCTCGCGGCCCTGGCCGCGGGGTTCCTCGGCTCGTACGTCCGGGCCCGTGGGGCCTCGCTCGGCTACGGGGTCGAGGAGAGCGCGAAGACCCGGGGCCTCCGCTACCTCCTGGTCGCCGGCGGCCTCGCCGCCGGATGGACGCGGTGGACGGTGTGGGCCGTGGCCGTCGTGTCCGCGCTCGCCGCGGCGGTCCGGGCCAGCCAGGTGGCCAAGGAGGAGCGGGCGTGACCGCGGTGGGGACCCGGGAGACCCCGCGGGAGCGGCTCGCCTACCACGGCTACGCGCTGGCCGAGCGGCTGGCCCGCGCGCTCCCCGAGCGGTGGTCGCGGGCGGTCTTCGCGGCGCTCGGCCGCCTGGCCCACGCCGCGCTCCCCGGGGTCCGGGCCACGGTGGCCCGCAACCTCGCCCGGGTCCTGGGGCGCCCACCGGACGACCCCCTGGTGCGGGCCGCCACCCGGGAGGCGTTCGACCTCTACGCGCGGTACTGGCACGACACGTTCCGGCTGCCGGCGATGGGGCCGGAGGTCGTCCGAGCCCGGTTCCGGGTCGAGGGGCTCGAGCACCTCGACGCCGCCCTGGCCCGGGGGCGGGGCGCGATCTGCGTGGCCCCGCACATGGGGAACTGGGACGCGGCCGGCGCCTGGCTCGCCGCGTCGGGGTACCGGGCGGTGGCGGTGGCCGAGCGGCTCCGCCCCGAGCGGCTCTACCGACTGTTCGTCCGACACCGCGAGCGGCTCGGGATCGGGATCATCCCCCTCGAGCCGGGCGGCGGGGTCGCCCGCCGCCTCGCCGAGCACCTCGCGGAGAACCGGATCGTGGGGTTGATCGCCGACCGGGACCTCACCGGGCGGGGGATCGAGGTCGAGATGTTCGGGGCCCGTCGCCGGCTGCCCTCGGGGCCGGCGACCCTCGCGCTCACGACCGGCGCGCCGCTCCTCCCGTGCGCGGTCTACACCGAGCCGGAGGGGTGGCGGTGCGTGATCGGCGCCCCGGTGGAGCTGCCGCGGACCGGGGACCAGCGGGCCGACGCCGAGGCCATCACCCGGGCCGTGGCCGCGGCGTTCGAGCGGGCCATCGCCGCGAGCCCCGCCGACTGGCACATGTTCCAGCCGGCCTGGGAGGGCTGACGGCGGACGCCGTGCGCATCGCCCTCGCCTGCCCCTACGACTGGGCCGCCCCGGGGGGCGTCCAGGTCCACGTCCGGGAGCTCGCCGCCGTGCTCCGAGGCCGCGGCCACGACGTCCTCGTGCTGGCCCCGGCCTCGGCCCCGCCGCCCGAGCCATGGGTCCGGCCGGTGGGCCGGCCGGTCCGGGTGGCCTACGCGGGCACCGTGGCCCCGATCTGCCCCTGGCCCGGATCGTTCCGCCGGGTCCGCGGGGAGCTCGCCGCCTTCCGGCCCGACGTGGTCCACGTCCACGAGCCCTTCACCCCCAGCACCTCGATGTTCGCGGCCCTGGCCTCGCGCGCGCCGGTCGTGGCCACGTTCCACGCGTTCCTCTCCCGGTCGCGGCTGCTCGGCGCGGCGGCCCCGGCCCTCCGGCCGGTCTGGGAGCGGCTGCGGGTGCGGATCGCGGTCTCGGAGGCCGCGGCGCGGTTCGTCTCCGGGCCCTTCCGGGGGCCGCTCGAGATCGTCCCGAACGGGGTCGACGTCGAGCGGTTCGCCCGGGCCGAGCCGGCCGCGGGCCTCCCGCCCGGGCGCAAGGTGCTCTGGGTCGGCCGCCTGGATCGGCAGAAGGGGTTCCCGGTCGCGGTGCGGGCCTGGGAGGAGGTCGCCCGCCGGGCCCCCGACGCCTGGTTCGTCGTGGTCGGCGACGGGCGGGACCGCGGGGCGCTCCGCGAGCTCCCCCCGGAGGCGGCGCGGCGCGTGCTGGCCCTGGGCGCGGTCCGGCACGAGGACCTCCCCCCCTTCCACGCGGCCTGCGACGCCTTCGTGTCGTCGGCGACGGGCCAGGAGAGCTTCGGGGTCGTGCTGGTCGAGGCGATGGCCGCGGGCCTCCCGGTGGTGTGCACGGACATCCCCGGCTACCGGGAGGTGGTGCGGGACGGCGTGGAGGGGCTCCTGGTGCCGCCGGGGGACCCCGTCGCCCTGGCCGGCGCGCTGCTGCGGGTGCTCGGGGACGCCGAGCTCGCCCGGCGGCTCGGCGAGGCCGGGCGGGCCCGGGCCCGCGCCTACGACTGGTCGGTGGTGGCCGGGAGGCTCGAGGAGCTCTACCGGCGGGCCGCGGCCTGATGGGCGCCGGGGCCGACGCAGAACCGCCTCACCGCCGCCGACCCCGGGGACCGGAGGGCCGGTTGCTAGGATGGCGCCCGTGCGCTGGGCGTGGGTCGCGGCGGGGGTGGCGGGAGCGGTCCTCCTCTACGGCGTCCTCACGTTCAACCGGCTGGTGGCCCTCCGGAACCGGGTCCGGGCCGGCTGGTCCCAGATCGACGTCCAGCTCCGCCGCCGCTGCGACCTGATCCCCAACCTCGTGGAGACGGTCCGGGGCTACGCCGCCCATGAGCGGGAGCTGTTCGAGCGGGTGGCCGAGGCCCGGGCCCGCGCGATCGAGGCGGAGGGGGTCCGGCCCCAGGCCGACGCCGAGGACGGGGTGACCCGGGGGCTCCGCCGGCTCCTGGCGGTGGCCGAGGCCTACCCCGAGCTCCGCGCGAGCGAGCAGTTCCTCGCCCTCCAGGAGGAGCTCACCGCGACCGAGTCGAAGATCGCCTACGCCCGCCAGTTCTACAACGACCAGGTGATGCGACTGAACACGCTGGTCGGGTCGTTCCCCTCGAGCCTCGTCGCCCGCCTGTTCGGGTTCCGGCCCGAGGAGTTCTTCGACATCGAGGACCCGGTGCGCGGCCCGGTGGCCGTGGACCTGTAGGGGGCCGGTGTACGAGCGGATCGCGGCCAACCGGCGGCGGTCGGCGCTCCTGGTCGTCGGGATGGCGCTCCTGCTCGCGGCCGTCGGGTGGGCGCTCGGGGCCTGGCTGGGCTCGCCGGTCGGGGGGTCGGTCGCCGCCCTGGTCGTGGCGGTCGTGGCCGCGGCGGGGGCGTTCGGCTACGGCGACCGGGTGGTCCTGGCCTCCGCCGGCGCCCGCGAGGTGTCGGCGGAGGAGGAGCCCAGGCTCCACAACATCGTCGAGGGCCTCGCGATCGCCGCGGGGATCCCCAAGCCTCGGGTGTACGTGATCCCCGAGGCGGCCCCGAACGCGTTCGCCACGGGACGGGACCCCGAGCACGCGGCGGTCGCCGTGACCCGGGGCCTGTTGGACACGATGAACCGCGTGGAGCTCGAGGGCGTGATCGCCCACGAGATCGCCCACGTCGTCGACCGCGACGTCCTCCTCGGCACCATCGTCGCCACGCTGGTGGGGGCGGTGGTCCTCGCGGCCGAGCTCGTCCTGCGGGCGACCCTGTGGGGAGCCGGCGGCTCGCGGCGCCGCGGCGGCGAGGCCGCCGTCCTGGTGGCCCTCCCGTTCCTCCTCCTCGCGCCGCTCGCGGCGCAGGTGGTCCGGTTCGCGATCTCCCGGGAGCGGGAGTACCTGGCCGACGCGCAGGGGGCGCTCCTCACGCGCTACCCGCCGGGGCTCGCCTCGGCGCTCCGGAAGATCGCGGCGGCGCGGGGCGTGCCGATGCGGGCGAGCCACGCGGCCACCGCCCACCTGTGGATCTCCCAGCCGTCGCGGCTCGAGGGCGAGCGGAGCGGGTGGCTCGAGCGCCTGTTCTCCACCCACCCGCCGATCGAGGAACGGATCCGCCGGCTGGAGGAGATGTGAGCTCAGGGGAGGACGGGGACCGCCCTCCACCGCCCCGGCGGGCGGCCGCGCGACCTCCGAATGGCCAAGCCACCGGGCCTCGCGGCGTCCCGGCGCATGTCCCGCGCGCGGCGCGTCGACCGAGGGGCGTCTGGGGACCCGGCGTCCTCCTGCCACGCCCGCGCGTCCGGACCCGCACGGTGGTTGAGGCCGGCGGCCCCGGCGGGTAGCATCGGCGCCCGGTCCCGCCGGGACCCCGCCCGCGCCCCCCGATCGGAGTTCCAGGAGGGAAGCCCGTGACGCTCACCCGCCGTGGGAAGGTCGCGGCCGGCGTCGCCGCGCTGCTCGTGGCCGCCGGCGGCGTCGCCGCCTTCGCGACCTCCGGCGGAGCCCCCGAGGTCATCCGCCGGGCCATCGACACCGTGACCGGGAACGAGCCGCCGCCCACCTGCCCCCTCACCGGCGAGGAGGCGCCGGGCGGCGCGGTGCCCGACCGCCCGGCCCTCGCGATCAAGATCGAGAACCTCCCCGAGGCGCGCCCCCAGGCCGGCCTCGACCGAGCCGACGTCGTGTACGAGGAACCGGTGGAGGGCGGCATCACCCGGTTCATCGCGGTCTTCCACTGCCGGGACGCGCGGCAGGTGGGGCCGGTCCGGAGCGCCCGGACCACCGACGACGACGTCCTGGTGCAGTTCGGCCGGACCATCCTGGCCTACGCGGGGGGCGCCCCCCGGGTCCGGCGGGACCTCGAGGACTCGCCCCTCCGGCTCCTCTCGGACCTGGACGCGCCGGAGGCCTACGAGCGGGTGGCGTCGCGGCCCATGCCGCACAACCTCTACACCTCGACGCGGGCCCTGTACGCGGCGGCCGGCCGCCGCGGAGGTCCGCCGCCCGCGGTCTTCCCCCACGCGCCCGAGCTCGAGCTCCGGTCGCGGAAGGTCCGCGAGCTCCACCTCCCGTTCTCCTCCTACTCCGACGTCCGCTGGACCTGGAGCCGGAAGGCCGGGGCGTGGCTCCGCTGGCACGGGGACGAGCCGCACCGGCTCGCCGACGGGTCGCAGGTGGCCGCGGCCAACGTCGTGGTGATGGTGGTGGACGTGGTCCCGGGGGACATCGTGGACGCCGCGGGGAACCCCTCCCCGGAGGTCGACCTCCTGGGCCGAGGGCGGGTCTACGTCCTCCGCGACGGCCGGATGGTCGTGGGCCGCTGGGTGCGGGAGGACGAGGGCGACCGGACCAGGTTCCTCGACCGCTCGGGCCGGGAGATCCCGCTCGCGCCGGGCGCCACCTGGGTCGAGCTGTTCCCCTCGTCGCTCGAGGTCGGGACGGCCCGCTGAGGCCCGGGGCCCCGCCGCCGGCGGTACACTCAAGGCGCCGGCCCGGGACGTCGGGCCCGGGCCGCGAGGAGGGAGAACCGTGGAGCGCGAGACCGGCACCTTCCGCGTCAAGTCCGGCCTGGCCGAGATGCTCAAGGGCGGCGTGATCATGGACGTCACGACCGCCGAACAGGCGAGGATCGCCGAGGACGCCGGGGCCTGCGCGGTGATGGCCCTGGAGCGGGTCCCGGCCGACATCCGGGCCCAGGGCGGCGTGGCCCGGATGGCCGACCCCGCGAAGGTCGAGGAGATCATGAACGCGGTCTCGATCCCGGTGATGGCCAAGTGCCGGATCGGCCACTTCGTCGAGGCCCAGGTCCTCCAGGCCCTGGGGGTGGACTACATCGACGAGAGCGAGGTCCTCACGCCCGCCGACGAGGAGCACCACATCGACAAGTGGGCGTTCACCGTGCCCTTCGTCTGCGGGGCGCGGGACCTGGGCGAGGCCCTCCGGCGGATCGCCGAGGGCGCGGCGATGATCCGGACCAAGGGCGAGGCCGGGACCGGGAACGTGGTGGAGGCCGTCCGCCACCAGCGGACGATGCTCCGCCAGATCGCCTGGCTCACGACGCTCCGGCCCGAGCAGCACGTGGCGGCGGCCAAGGAGCTCGGGGCGCCGGTCGAGCTGGTCCGCGAGGTGGCCCGCACCGGGAAGCTCCCGGTGGTGAACTTCGCAGCCGGGGGGATCGCGACACCGGCCGACGCGGCGCTCATGATGCAGCTCGGCGTGGACGGGGTCTTCGTGGGCTCGGGGATCTTCAAGTCCGAGGACCCCGCGGCCCGGGCCCGGGCCATCGTGGAGGCCACCACCCACTACAACGACCCCGACGTGATCGCCAAGGTCTCCCGCGGCCTCGGCGAGCCCATGCCGGGCCTCGACATCAAGCAGCTCGGCGAGGGGGGCCTGCTCCAGGTCCGCGGCTGGTGAGGGGAGGCCGCTCCCGATGAAGGCCGGCGTCCTCGCGCTCCAGGGCGACTTCCGCGAGCACGCCCTGGTCCTGGCCGACCTCGGGGTCCCGGTGCTCGAGGTCCGCACGCCGGAGCAGCTCGCCGAGGTCGACTGCCTGTGCATCCCGGGCGGGGAGTCCACGACGATCGGGAAGCTCGCGCGCTCGGCGGGGCTCGTGGAGCCGATCCGGGAGCGGGCCCGGGCCGGGATGCCGATCCTCGGGACCTGCGCGGGGATGATCGTGCTGGCCCGCCGGGTCGAGGGGGGCGAGCCGCTCCTCTCGCTCCTGGACATCGCGGTCCGCCGGAACGCCTACGGCCGCCAGCTCGACTCGTTCGAGACCGACCTCGAGGTCCGGGGGATCGACCACCCGGTGCGGGCGGTGTTCATCCGGGCCCCGGTGGTCGAGGAGGTGGGGCCCGGGGTCGAGGTGCTCGCGGAGCACGAGGGCCGGCCGGTCGTCGTCGAGCAGGGGAACCTGCTGGCGGCCTCCTTCCACCCCGAGCTGGTTGGGGAGGGGCGGCTCCACGCCTACCTCCTGGAGAAGGCGGCCTGAGGAGGGGGACGTGGCGGGCCACTCGAAGTGGGCGCAGATCAAGCGCAAGAAGGAGGCCACCGACCAGCGCCGCGGTCGCCTGTTCGCCAAGCTCCTGCGGGCCATCGAGGTCGCCGCCCGGGAGGGCGGGGGGAACATCGAGGGGAACATGACCCTGGCCTCGGCGGTGGAGAAGGCCCGGGAGTTCTCGGTCCCCATCGAGAACATCGAGCGCGCGATCAAGCGGGGGACCGGGGAGCTCGAGGGGGCCAAGTACGACGAGGTGACCTACGAGGGCTACGCCCCCGGCGGGGTGGCGGTGATGGTGGCCTGCCTCACCGACAACCGGAACCGCACCGCGCAGGAGGTGCGCCGGGCCTTCACCCGGGCCGGCGGGACCCTGGCGGACCCGGGGGCCACGGCCTGGATGTTCACGAGGAAGGGCGTGATCCTCGTGGAGCGGGCGGCGTTCCCCGACGAGGACCGCCTGCTCGAGCTGGCGCTCGAGGCGGGGGCGGACGACCTCCGCCCCTCCGACGGCTCGTGGGAGATCACGGCCTCCCCCCAGGCGTTCCGGGCGGTGCGGGAGGCCCTGGAGGCGGCCGGCGTCCCGATCTACTCGGCCGAGATCACGATGGTCCCGAACGCCACGGTCCGGGTGGAGGGCGAGCAGGCCCGGCGGGTCCTCCAGGTGATCGAGGCCCTGGAGGAGCTCGACGACGTCCAGGCGGTCTACGCGAACTTCGACATCCCCGAGGAGGTCCTGGCCGAGGTCGGCTGATCGGGCGGCGGACGGCGCCCGACCGGACCGGGCGACGACGTAGAATCACAGCGCTGTGATCCTTCCGTCGATGGGCGCGGTCCCCTAGACTGAACGCGTGTTCGATTCCTCGGTCCTCGGCGTGGACCCCGGGGTGGCGAGCACCGGCCTGGCCGTCGTGGCGCGGGACGGGGCGGCCCCCCGGGTGGTGTGGTCGGGGACGGTCCGCACGCCGGCGGGCCTCGCGGAGCCCGAGCGGCTCCGGCGGCTGCACGACGCCGTGCGGGCCGCGATCGCCGAACACCGCCCCGCGGCGGTCGCGCTCGAGGCCGTCCGCTGGAACCGGAACGTGACGAGCGCGATGGCCGTCTCCCGCGCCACCGGGGTCGTCCTCCTGGCGGCCGCCCAGGCCGGCGTCCCCGTCGAGGAGTACGGTCCGCTCGAGGTGAAGATGGCCGTGACCGGGTCGGGGGCGGCGGACAAGGCCCAGGTGCGGCGGGCCCTGGTCCGGGCCCACGGGCTCCGGGACGTCCCGGTCCAGGCCGATGCCGCCGACGCCGTCGCCGTCGCCCTGTGCCACCTCTCGCAGGTCCGGCTGCGCAGGGCGGCGCGGTGAGGGGGCGCGGGTGATCGGGTTCCTCCGGGGGGAGGTCGTGGAGCGGGCCGGGACCCGGGTCGTCCTCGACGTGGGCGGGGTCGGCTACGAGGTCATGGTCCCGACCTCGACCGCGGCGTCCCTCCCGCCGGTGGGCCGGACCGCCCGGCTCCTCACCCGGCTCCAGGTCCGCGACGACGGGATGACGCTCTACGGCTTCGCCACCGCCGACGAGCGGGCGGTGTTCGACCTCCTGATCGGGGTGAACGGCGTGGGGCCGAAGGTGGCCCTGGCCTTCCTCTCCGCGCTCCGGCCCGACGCGTTCCGGCGGGCGGTGGCGGCGGGCGACGCGGCCGCCCTGACCGTCGTGCCCGGGGTGGGGAGGAAGCTCGCCCAGCGCGTGGTCCTCGACCTCCGGGACCGCCTGGGGGGCGAGGCGGCCCCGGCCGGGGGGCCGCTGGCCGAGGTCCGCGAGGCCCTCCTCGCCCTCGGCCTCTCACCCCAGGAGGCGACCGAGGCGATGGCCGGCCTTCCCACCGACGGGGACCGGCCCGTGGAAGACTTGCTCCGCGAGGCGCTCCGGCGGGCGGGGCGCCCGGGCCGGGGTTGACGCAGGGGGTGCCGATGGCGGCCGACGAGCCGCGGGTGGTGCGGGCGGAGGAGCTGGACGAGGAGGAGCGGCGCTTCGACGCGGCCCTCCGCCCCCGCACGCTCGAGGAGTTCGTGGGCCAGGAGCGGGTGAAGGAGCAGCTCGCCCTCCTGGTCGAGGGGGCCCGGGCCCGGGGGGAGCCCGTGGACCACGTGCTGTTCTCCGGCCCGCCGGGCCTGGGGAAGACCACGCTCGCGGCGATCGTGGCGAACGAGATGGGGGCCGGGTTCCGCCCGACCTCGGGGCCGGCCCTGGAGCGGCCCGGCGACCTGGCGGCCATCCTCACGAACCTCGAGGAGGGCGACGTCCTGTTCGTGGACGAGATCCACCGGATGCCGCGGGCGGTCGAGGAGGTGCTCTACCCGGCGCTCGAGGATTACAAGCTCGACGTCGTCCTGGGGAAGGGGCCGTCGGCCCGGAGCATCCGGCTGGACCTGCCCCGGTTCACGCTGATCGGGGCCACGACCCGGCCGGGGCGGATCACGCTGCCCCTGCGCGAGCGGTTCGGGTTCTCCCCGCGCCTCGACCACTACCCGGTGGAGGACCTGGCGCGGATCGTCCACCGCTCCGCCGGGATCCTCGGGGTCCGGATCGACCGGGAGGGGGCGCTCGAGGTCGCGCGGCGGTCGCGGGGGACCCCCCGGATCGCGAACCGGCTCCTGCGCCGCGTGCGGGACTTCGCCGAGGTCCGCCACGACGGGGCGATCACCGGGGAGGTCGCGCGGACCGGGCTCGAGCTGTTCGAGGTGGACGAGCGGGGTCTCGACAAGGTGGACCTGGCGATCCTCCAGGCCCTGGTCGGGAAGTTCGGCGGGGGGCCGGTCGGGCTCTCCACCCTGGCCGCCGCGGTGGGGGAGGAGGCCGACACGATCGAGGACGTCTACGAGCCCTACCTGCTCCAGCTCGGGTTCCTCCGCCGGACCCCGCGGGGGCGGACGGCCACCGAGCTCGCCTACCGCCACCTGGGGGCGAGCGTCCCGGGCGCGTTGCCGCTCTGAAGCACCCGGCGCGGGCCGCGGCGCGCTAGCCTGTATGCTCCGGGGCTCGTGCTCGAGGAGGAGACTTCCGTTGACGATCTTCGCGATGCTCGCCCAGGAGGCCCGACCCGGCGGGGGGACCATCGGGCTGCTCCTGCCGCTCCTGCTGATGGGCGGGATCTTCTACTTCATGCTGATCCGCCCGCAGCAGCGCCGGGTGCGTCAGCAGCGGCAGCTGATCGAGAGCCTGCGGGTGGGGGACGAGGTGATGACCGCGGGCGGGATGTTCGGCACCGTGCGCCACATCGACCCCGACTCCGACACCGTGACCCTGGAGATCTCGCCGGGCACGAGCGTCCGCATGCTCCGCCAGGCGATCGCCCGGCGGCTCACGGAGCGGGACGACGACGGGGAGGCCGGGCGGGAGCCGTGAGCGGGTCGGCGGAGCGGGCCCCGGGGCGGGAACCGGCAGGCGTGCGACCGACCCCGGGGGCGGAGCCGGCGGGCGTGCGACCGACCCCGGGGGCGGAACCGGCGCCCGGGCGGGGGTCGGCGGACGAGCGGCCGGCGCCGGCGGCGGCCGAGGAGCTCCTCACGCTGGAGCGGGTCCAGCAGGACGAGGAGCTCTCCCGCTTCATCGCGGCGGCCGATCGCGTGATGGAGGGCCTCGGCTACACCGAGCACGGCTTCCGGCACGCGAACCTCACCGCGAGGATCGCGTTCCAGGTGCTCTCGCGCCTCGGCTACGACGAGCGGACCGCCACCCTGGGCTGCGTCGCCGGCTACCTCCACGACGTGGGGAACATGGTGTCGCGGGAGTTCCACGGCCAGACCGGCGCGGTCCTCGTCTACCAGGCGCTGCGGGGCCGGGCGCCGGGGAACGACCTGGCGGCGGTGGTGGCGGCGATCGCGAACCACGAGGAGGAGAACGGCTACCTGGTCTCGCCCATCTCGGCCGCCGTGATCCTGGCCGACAAGTCCGACGTGCACCGCAGCCGGGTGCGGAAGTCCGACAACATCGAGTTCGACATCCACGACCGGGTCAACTACGCGGCCGAGCAGTCCTTCCTCCGGGTCGACTCGGCGGCCCGCACGGTCACCCTGGAGCTCACGATCGACACCACGATCAGCAAGGTGATGGAGTACTTCGAGATCTTCCTGGGCCGGATGCAGCTCTGCCGACACGCCGCGGAGGCCCTCGACGCCCGGTTCAAGCTCGTGATCAACGGGGCGGAGCTCGCGTGAGGCGGACGCGGGGCCTCTGGCTCTCGGTCCTGTTCGTCCTGGCGCTCGTGGGGGCCGGCGTGGCCGGCTTCGCCGCCGGGGTCCGCCCGGTCCTCGGGCTGGACCTGGAGGGCGGGGTCTCGGTGATCCTCTCCGCGCCGCCCGGGACGCCGCGGGACGTGATGGAGCGGGCCCTCGAGAACATCCGGGAGCGGGTCGACGCGTTCGGGGTAGCCGAGCCCCAGATCTTCGTCACCGGGACCAACATCGAGGTGCAGCTCCCGGGGCTCGCGCGGGGCCGCATCGAGGAGCGCCCGACCGACCAGTGGTGCCTGGTGGACGGCGGGGAGAACCACGGCTGCGCCCCGTCGGAGGCCGAGGCCCGAGCGGCCCTCGAGGCCCTCGCGGTGGAGGCGCAGCCGGCGGAGGTGTGCCTGGAGACCGCCGAGGGCGAGCGCCTCGACTGCTTCGGGTCGCGGGACGCCGCGCGGGCGGCCCTGGACGGGATCTCGGTGGGAGCGCCCCCCTCGCCGGCCGCGACCCCGAGCCCCGGGGCCTCCCCGGCTCCGTCGGGGAACGCCTGCCTGGTGGGCGCCCTGGGGAAGGTGTATCGCTGCTTCGACACGAGGAAGGAGGCGAGCGCCGCCCTCGAGGGGATCGCGGTCCGGGTGACGCGGGAGCGGTTCTGCCTCGTGGAGCGGGCCGGGGAGGCGGCGGCCTCGCCCTCGCCGGGCGCCTCGCCGACCCCCACCGCGCCGACCGCGGGCCCGACCCCGGGCGCTCCCGCGACGCCGCTCTCCTCGCGCTACGAGTCCGAGCCCCTGCCCTGCGCGGAGAGCCGGGAGGACGCGGAGGCCGCGCTCGCCGCGCTCCGGGTCGAGCGGTTCACCCGGGAGTTCTGCGTGGTGAGCTCGGCGGGGAGGACGCTCGGCTGCCGGCTCTCCCGCGAGCAGGCCCGGGCCCTCGAGCAGGCCACCGGCCAGGAGCGGCTCCTCCAGCTGATCGGGACCACCGCCCGGCTCGAGCAGCGCCAGGTGCTGGACATCCTGACCCCGGGGAGCCCGACCTACGACACGACGCCGGTCACCTGCCCCACGGAGGTCGAGCGGGAGCAGCCGGGATGCTCGTTCTCCGCCCTCCGCGACCAGCAGGTCGTCTACCTGGGGGAGGACGGGGAGACGAAGTACGTGCTCGGGCCGGTGGAGGTCACGGGCGATGCGATCCGGAGGGCCACGGCGGTCTTCGCCACCGCCACGCAGACGAACCTCGAGGCGGGCTGGCGGGTGGACTTCGAGCTCACCGGCGAGGGCTCGAGGGTGTTCGCCGACGTCACGACCCGGCTGGTCTCCGAGCCCCCGCCCAAGAACCAGCTCGCGATCGTGCTCGACCGCGTGGTGATCTCGGCGCCGCGGGTCCAGTCGGCGATCACCGGGGGGGTGGGCCAGATCACCGGGAGCTTCACCGAGCGCGAGGCGAAGGACCTGGCGACCGTGCTGAACGCCGGCGCCCTCCCGGTGGAGCTCACGAAGCAGCAGGTGGTCACGGTGAGCCCGACGCTCGGGCGGGAGTCGCTCCACCAGGGCCTGGTCGCCGGGATCGGCGGGCTGATCCTGCTCGCCCTCTACCTCGCGTTCTACTACCGGTTGCTCGGGGTGGTGACCTGGGTCGGGATGACCGCGTGGGCCGTCCTCGCGCTCGCCCTGGTGTCGGTGCTCGGCCGCACCGCCGGCTACAGCCTCACGCTCGCGGGGGTGGCGGGCCTCGTGGTCTCCCTGGGGATCACCGCCGACTCCTACATCGTGTTCTACGAGCGCCTCAAGGACGAGGTCCGCCACGGCAGGAGCCCGCGGGCGGCGGTGGGCCCGGCCTTCGCCCGGTCGTTCCGGACCATCCTCACCGCGGACTTCGTGACGCTCCTGGCCGCGGTGATCCTGTACCTGGTCGCGGTGTCCTCGGTCCGGGGCTTCGCGCTCACGCTCGGGCTGTCGACCGTGCTCGACGTCTTCGTGGTCTACTTCCTGAAGCGGCCGCTCGTGTTCCTGATCGCCCGGAGCCGCCGGCTCACCGAGCTCCGCGGCTTCGGCCTGGTGAGCGGCGTGGCGGCGGAGCCGGCCCCGGCCGGAGGGGGGTCGGCGTGAACCTCCGGGACGCCCTCGACACGTTCCGCGGCCACCGGGTCCCGGACCTCCCGATCATCGCCCGCTCCCGAACCTGGTTCGCGCTCTCCGGGGTCCTGCTCGCGCTCTCGCTCATCGGGCTCCTCTGGCGGGGCCTGAACTTCTCCCTCGAGTTCGAGGGCGGGGCGCTGCTCCGCTACCCCGACCGGACCGGCGTCTCCGCGGAGGAGGTCCGGCGGCTCCTCGCCGACCCCCGGTTCGGCCTGGGGGACGCCGAGGTCCAGATCGTGAACGGCGACGAGCTCTCGGTCCGCACGCGGTCGCTGTCGGGGATGGACGACCGAACCCGCGCCGAGCTCCTCGAGGCCCTCGCCCGGCAGGCCGGGACGACGGTCGAGGACATCAGCCGGCAGGACGTGGGGCCGACCTGGGGGTCGGAGATCTCGCGGAAGGCGCTCCAGGGCCTCCTGATCTTCCTGGTCGCGGTGACCGCCTTCATCTCGCTGCGGTTCGAGTGGAAGATGGCGGTCGGCGCCCAGGCCGCGCTCTTCCACGACCTCCTGATCACGGCCGGGATCTACGCGCTCGTGGGGCGCGAGGTCACCCCGGCAACCGTGATCGCGATCCTCACGATCCTCGGCTACTCGCTGTACGACACCGTGGTGATCTACGACAAGGTGCGGGAGAACACGGCCTCGGTGGCCCTGGTCGCGCGCGACACCTACGCGGGGGTCGTGAACACCTCCCTGAACCAGGTGCTGATGCGGTCGGTGAACACCTCGCTCAGCACGCTGCTGCCGATCGTCGCGCTGCTCCTGTTCGGCGGCGAGACCCTCAAGGATTTCGCGTTCGCCCTGGCCGTCGGCGTGGCGAGCGGCGCGTACTCGTCGGTGTTCGTGGCGGCGCCGATCCTGGCGCTGCTCAAGGAGCGCGAGCCGAGGATGCGGCAGCTCCGGGCGCGGGCCGGGCGGCCGGCGCTCCGGGTGCTGGAGGGCCGGGGAGCGGTGGCGGCGCCCGCGGAGGGGTCGGTGGCCGCGCGGACCCCGGGGGGCCCGGCGCCGGCGCGGAACCGCCCCAAGCCCCGGCGGCGGGCCCCGGCCAAGCGGAAGCGGAGGTAGGGGATGAACATCGAGGACCTGAAGGCGCTGGTTCGGGACGTGCCGGACTTCCCCCAGCCCGGCGTGATGTTCAAGGACATCACCCCGCTCCTCGCCGACGAGATCGCGTTCTCCACCGTGATCGACCTGATCGTCGTGCACTTCGGCCGGGGGAACGTGGACAAGGTGGTGGGGATAGAGGCCCGGGGGTTCATCCTGGCCTCGCCCGTCGCCTACCACTTCGGGGCGGGGTTCGTCCCGGTGCGCAAGAAGGACAAGCTCCCCTGGGAGACCATCACCGAGGAGTACGAGCTCGAGTACGGGACCGCCGCGCTCGAGATCCACAAGGACGCGATCCGGCCCGGCGAGCGGGTGCTCGTCGTGGACGACGTGCTCGCCACCGGCGGCACGGCCAGGGCCACGGCCTCGCTGGTCGAGCGGGTGGGCGGGAAGGTCGTGGGGATCGCCTGCCTGATCGAGCTCACGTTCCTCCGGGGACGGGAGCGGCTCCGCGACTACGAGCTGTTCACGCTGATCACCTACTGATCCCGCCCCGCCCGCACCAGGGGAGGCTCCGGGCTGCGGCGCGGCCCCTGCACGGCGCGTCCCCCGGCTACACTTCCTGCGAGGAGGCGCGCGTGGAGGTCCCGGAGCCGGTACGGGTGGAGCGGAGGGGGGGCCTCCTCGCCCGCCTGCGCCCCGGCGAGCCCCCGCGCGAGGTCGACGGGATCGAGGGCCTGCTCCGCAAGGTCAAGGGCTACCACCCCAAGGCCGACCTCCGGCTGATCCAGCGGGCCTACGAGGTGGCGGAGGCCGCCCACCGGGGCCAGCGCCGGCTCTCGGGGGAGCCCTTCATCGAGCACCCCCTCGCGGTCGCCCACGTCCTGGCCGACCTCCACCTCGACGCGGTCACCATCGCCGCCTCGCTCCTCCACGACGTGGTCGAGGACACCCCGCTCACGCTCGACGACCTGCGGCGGGAGTTCGGGGACGAGATCGCGGGGCTGGTGGACGGGGTCACGAAGCTCGAGCGGATCCGGTTCCGCAGCCGCGAGCAGCAGCAGGCCGAGAACGTCCGGAAGATGATCGTGGCGATGGCCCGGGACGTCCGGGTCCTCTTGATCAAGCTCGCGGACCGCCTCCACAACATGCGGACCCTGGCGCCGCTGCCGCCCGCGAAGCGGCGGGAGAACGCCACCGAGACCCTCGAGATCTACGCCCCGCTCGCGCACCGCCTCGGGGTCCAGCAGGTCAAGTGGGAGCTGGAGGACCTCGCGTTCAAGACCCTCCACCCCGGTCCCTACCGGGAGATCGCGAACCTCGTGGAGGCCCGCCGGGGCGAGCGGCAGAAGGTCCTCGAGGAGGTGATCCAGCAGGCCCAGGCCAAGCTCCGCGAGGTGGGGGTGCGGGCCCAGGTCGAGGGCCGCCCCAAGCATCTGTACTCGATCTACGAGAAGATGGTGCTCCGCGGGAAGGAGTTCAACGAGATCTACGACCTCCTGGGCCTGCGGATCATCGTGGACTCGGTCCGCGACTGCTACGCGGCGCTCGGCGCGATCCACGCGCTCTGGAAGCCGGTCCCCGGGCGGTTCAAGGACTACATCGCGATGCCCAAGTCCAACATGTACCAGTCGCTCCACACGACGGTGGTGGGGACCGGGGGCCGGCCGATCGAGGTCCAGATCCGCACCCACGAGATGCACCGGACCGCGGAGTACGGGATCGCCGCCCACTGGCGGTACAAGGAGGGCGGCGGGCGGAAGGGACGGGATCAGGCGGACCTCGCCTGGCTCGGGCAGATGCTCGAGTGGCTGAAGGACGCCACGGACCCCCGGGAGTTCATGGAGGGCCTCAAGATCGACCTGTACGGGGGGCAGGTCTTCGTCTTCACCCCCAAGGGCGACGTCGTGAACCTCCCGGCCGGGGCCACGCCGGTGGACTTCGCCTACGCGATCCACACCGAGGTGGGGCACCGGACGATCGGCGCGAAGGTGAACGGGAAGCTCGTGCCGCTCGACTACGAGCTCCGCACCGGCGACACCGTGGAGGTCCTGACCTCGAAGGCCCAGGACGCCGGCCCCTCCCAGGACTGGCTCCAGTTCGTGCGGACGCCCCGGGCCCGCACCAAGATCCGGCAGTGGTTCTCCCGGGAGCGGCGGGAGGACGCGCTCGAGCAGGGCCGGGAGCTGCTCCAGCGGGCGATGCGCAAGCAGCACGTGCCGTTCAAGCGTCTCGCCACCGACGAGGCCCTGGCCCAGGTCGTGGAGGACCTCCGGTACCCGAACCTGGACGCGCTCTACGTGGCGATCGGCGAGGGACGGGTCTCGCCGCAGTCGGTCGTGGCCCGCCTGGAGCGGGTGGTGGCGGGGGCCCCCGAGGAGGACGTCACCGACGTCCCGCTGGCCCGCCCGGTGCGGATCGGGCGGCCCGACGTCTCGAAGGGCGTGGTGGTCCGGGGGATCGCGGACGTGTGGGTGAAGCTCGCCCGGTGCTGCACCCCGGTGCCGGGCGACGAGATCCTGGGGTTCGTCACCCGCGGGCAGGGGGTGTCGGTGCACCGGACCGACTGCCCGAACGCCCGGGCCCTTGCCCGGGAGCCCGAGCGGCTGATCGAGGTGTCGTGGGCGGAGGGGAAGCCCACCTCGTTCGTGGTGACGATCCAGGTGGACGCGCTCGACCGCACGCGCCTGCTCTCGGACGTGGCGACGGTCCTCTCGGACCACCACGTGAACATCCTCTCGGCGACCTCGGCCGTGGGGAAGGACCGGATCACGCGCCTGCGGTTCACGTTCGAGCTCGGGGACATCGCCCACCTCTCGACGATCCTGGCCGCGGTCCGGAAGGTCGAGAACGTCTACGACGCCGCCCGGGTCGTCCCGAGGTAGATGCGGGTCGTCCTCCAGCGGGTGTCCCGCGCCCGGGTCGTCGTGGACGGCCGTGAGGTGGCCCGGATCGGGCGGGGGTTCCTCCTGCTGGTCGGAGCGGGCCGCGACGACCGCCCGGGCGAGCCCGAGCGGCTCGCGGAGAAGGTGGCGAACCTCCGCGTGTTCCCCGACGCCGAGGGCAAGATGAACGTGGCCCTGGCCGACGTGGGCGGGGAGGCCCTCGTGGTCTCGCAGTTCACGCTGTACGGCGACGTCCGTCGGGGCCGGCGTCCATCGTGGACCCAGGCGGCGCCGCCCGAGGAGGCGGAACCCCGGGTGGAGGCGTTCGCCCGCGCCCTCGAGGCCCGGGGCGTCCCGGTGGCCCACGGGGTGTTCGGGGCGCGGATGGAGGTGGAGCTGGTGAACGACGGCCCCGTGACGCTCGTGCTCGACGGCGCCGACCTCGCGTGAGCGAACGGTCAGGCGCGGGCGCCGACGTGGGGCCGGGCCCGCAGGCGCATCGCCCGAGGATGCCGGTCGAGCTGGCGATCACCGAGGAGGCGGAGGAGGGCGAAGACACCCAGGAGCGCCGCGTTCAGCAGCGGGATCCACGGGACCCATGCCGCCTGCCCTCCCGTCCCTGGCATGGACTCGATCGGGGGGAGGGCGAGGGCGACCAGGACCACCGACCCGTTCCTCAGCGCCAACCGGCGGACCTGATTTCCTCCGTGCGCTCCGAAGCACCCACAGGACCCCACACGCCGCACGCTCATCGCGCCGTAGATGGTTGCGGGGACGAGGAAGCCGGTGGTAGCGATCGCCGCGATGTCCGCGGGGACCAGCAGCATGCACACGCCCAGCGCGAGCTCGAAGAGAGACACCAGACGATAGAGGATCGCCCAGGCGACCCTCGCCCCCCCGAACGGGTTCCAGCTCTCCTCCGCGCTCCAGGGCAGGCCGACGAGCTTCGCGGATCCGGCGAGGACGAAGATGGTCGCGAGTAGGGCTCGCGCCAAGGCGGTGAGGATCGACAACACCGACATCATCCATCCTGCCGCGGTCACTCGCTGTCTGATTCCGAGATCTGCGTCGCCAGGCGCCGGAGTTCCTCGAGGATCCTGGCCCCTATCAGGAACTGGATCCGGTCGAGTTCCCTGCCCGCGTCGCCTGGCCTTTCGATCGCGGGGGGAGGCCCCACATCGTCGCCGAGCTCTCCCGTGCACGACCAGTCCTCGTACAGATGGATCCTGGCGACCGTGAGCGAGTGAGGATAGTCACGCACCGGCGCCTTGACCTCCTCCGGATCCAAGGCCAACGGGTCGGGCGCGTCGGGCCGAAGGACGAGGCTGGGGATCGTGCAGCGAAGCATGGAGCGAAGGATCTCGGACCAGCCCGACGGGGTGTCGAGCGCAGGTTCGAACACCTCAAGCGTGAAGACCTCGACATCATCCCCGACCAGGGTGTGCAGAGTCGCGATCCTCGCCGAGGTCTCAGGTTCAGCTGTGCACGTCACCCTTGCTCACCTCTAGCCTCATGCGCAGTACGAACATCCCTGCTGGCCGAAGTCGCAGGAGCAGCGGCCGTCACAAGACACGCAGATCCGCGGCTGGCAGCAACAGTGCGGCGATGAGTAGCAATGACACCTCGCGTAGTAGGCGCCGCAACTGCAGGTCGCGGTGCTCTCACAACCCGCCGTCGAGGGGGGTCCCCATTTCACGCACCTGGGGCTCCTCTGTCGGCAGGTGTCATAGGAGACCTTCTTGACGCAGTTGTCGAAGTCCCACGTGTGCCAGCAGTTGACGCCGGCTATGCAGGTGGGGGCCCATGCCCTGGAGCTCCCGAAAGCGACGTAGGTAAAGGCACCCGCGGCCACGGTGGCCGCCCTAGCAAGGAACCCCCGCCGGGTGATCGTCCCTGACAGGAGTCGATCACGCATGCCGACCTCCACCCTCGCTATGGGAGCCGACCTGGCCCGCGCAGAACACCCATAGGTGGTCCCGGAGCTGCCGAGCCGTCATCGGTCCCGGGACCACATGCCTCAATCTACCGCCGCGAACCACGAGCGTGACCGGCAGCCGGTCGAGGTTCCACGCGGCGAGATCGCGGGGCGACACGAACCGCAGCTCGTGGGCCAGCGGATCGGGCAGGTCATCCACCCAGGGCGGGGCCGCGCCGCCCTGGCGATCGACGATGATTCCCGAGGTCGGTAGGCCGACCTCCTCTCCGAAGTGGTGAGCTGCCACGAGGAGCGCGAACGTGGTCGGAGCATCCGCGGATGCTGCGACGATGATGGTGTCCTTGCCCACGCGGAGGTCGTCCGAGTCGCTGCGGCCGATGGGTGGAAGCGGGGCGCCGGGCCGGAGGGTCGAGCTCGGCCACGGGCCCGCCTCGCGTACGACGATCCGCTCCCGGAAGAGGAACAGGACCGCCAACCCCAGCCATACGACCGTTGCCGAAAGGACGGCGTAGCTCACGATCCAGAGCGACCCTCGCATGGCAGCTGCTCGCGCTCCCGGCGGTTTCCTAACCCCCCCGTCGCTGGCTGTCAAGGGGGCCGAGCAGGCAGGGGCACGGGGCTATGATGGCGGCCCGATGTACCTCGAGGTCTTCGCCGATAACCCGTTCGCCACGAACTGCTGGCTCCTCGCCCTCGAGGGGCGGGAGGAGGCGGTCGTGGTGGACCCGGGCTTCGAGGCCGGGCGGGTCCTGGGCCTTCTGGAGCGGGCCGGGAAGCGCCCGGTGGCCGCCCTCGCCACCCACGGGCACGTCGACCACGTGGGGGCCGCCGCCGACCTGTGCGGGGACGAGCTCCCGTTCTACATCCACGAGGCCGACCGGCTGGCGCTCGAGGAGCCCGAGGCCTGGGGGGCCGGGTTCCCGCAGCCGCCGGTGCCGGTGAAGGACGTCCGGACCGTCGTGGAGGGCGACGTGCTCGAGCTGGCCGGGTTCTCCCTCGAGGTCCTCCACACGCCCGGCCACACGCCGGGGAGCGTCTGCTACCGGGCCGGCGACCTCCTGCTGTTCTCCGGCGACCTGGTGTTCGCGGGCTCGATCGGCCGCCACGACTTCCCCAACTCCTCGCCGGAGGACATGGGCCGGAGCCTCCGGCGGTTCCTCTCGCTCCCCGACCCCCTGCCGGTCCTCCCGGGCCACGGCCCCCGGACGACCGTGGGCCGGGAGCGGGCGACGAACCCGTTCCTCGTGGGGCTCGCCTAGTGGAGCTGTCGCCGCCCCGGGGGACGCTGGACCTCCTCCCGCCCGAGGGGGGGCGGATGCGCGCGCTCTACGACCGGGCCGCCGAGCTGGCCCGGCGCTACGGCTACCGCTACGTCGAGACCCCGACGTTCGAGGCCACCGAGCTCTTCGCGCGGACCGCCGGGGAGACCAGCGACGTGGTGACCAAGGAGATGTACACGTTCCTCGACCGGGGGCGGCGCTCGCTCACGCTCCGCCCGGAGGGGACCGCGCCCGTCATGCGCGCCTACCTCCACCGGATGCGCGGGCTGCCCTCGCCGTTCAAGGCCTACTACCTGGCCCGGATGTTCCGCTACGGCCGCCCCCAGGCCGGGCGGTACCGGGAGCACCGGCAGTTCGGGGTCGAGGTGTTCGGCGCGGCGGGGCCGGCCGCGGACGTCGAGGTGATCGCGCTGGGCGACGCGTTCCTCCGCTCCCTCGGGCTCTCCCGCTACGAGCTCCAGCTGAACTCGATCGGGGACGAGGCCTGCCGGCCGGCCTACCGCGAGGAGCTGCTCTCGTACCTCCGGGCGAACCGGGGCCGCCTCCGCGACGAGCACCGGGAGCGGTTCGAGGCGAACCCTCTCCGGGTGCTGGACTGCAAGGACGATGGGTGCCGGGAGGTCGCGGCCGGCGCCCCCCGGATCACCGACCGGTTGTGCGGGCCGTGCCGCGACCACTTCGAGGGGGTGCTCGCCGGCCTCGAGGCCGAGGGGCTGAAGCCCGTGCTCACGCCGACCCTGGTCCGCGGCCTCGACTACTACACGCGGACCGCCTTCGAGTTCGTCTCGCTCGTGCTCTCCCAGGCCCAGGCCACGCTGTTCGGCGGCGGGCGGTACGACGGGCTGGCCGAGGCCCTCGGGGGGCCGCCGGTGCCCGGCGTGGGCTTCGGGATGGGGCTCGAGCGGGTGCTCCTGGCGATGGAGGACGAGGGGCTCGCGCCGCCCGAGGAGCCGGGGATCGGCGCCTTCGTGGTGGGCGTGGGCGAGGCCGGGCGGCGGCGGGCGCGGGAGCTGGTCCGCGGGCTCCGGGCGGCCGGCGTCGCCGCCGACGCCGCCTTCGAGGACCGCCCGCTCAAGGCCCAGCTCCGGATGGCGGGTCGCAGCGGGGCGCGCTACGCGGCGATCGTGGGGGAGCGGGAGGCGGCCGAGGGGACCGTGACGCTCCGCCGGCTCGCGGACGGGGCCGAGGAGCGGGTGGCGGCCGGGGAGCTCGCGGCCCGGCTCGCGGGGGAGCGATGAGCGGACGGGACCCGTTCGCCACCGCCATGCGGACCCACGCCTGCGGGGCGCTCCGGGCCGAGCACGCCGGGGCGGAGGTCGTGCTCTGCGGTTGGGTGGCCCGGCGGCGGGACCACGGCGGCGTGACGTTCGTCGACCTCCGCGACCGGCTCGGGATCGTCCAGCTCGTCTTTCACCCCGGGGAGGCGCCCGAGGCCCACGCCGCCGCCCAGGGTCTGCGGTCGGAGTCGGTGGTGCAGGTCCGCGGGGTGGTCCGCCGCCGCCCGGAGGGCACGGTGAACCCGGCGCTCGCCACCGGGGAGGTGGAGGTGGCGGTCTCCTCGGTGGAGGTGCTCGCGGCCGCCGAGACCCCGCCGTTCCCCGTGGAGGACCGGGCCGAGGCCGACGAGGAGCTCCGCCTCCGCTACCGCTACCTCGACCTCCGCCGCCCCGAGATGACCCGGGTGCTCGCGCTCCGGCACCGGGTCAGCCGCCTCACCCGGGACTACCTCGACGCCCGCGGGTTCATCGAGGTGGAGACCCCGATGCTCACGCGGAGCACGCCGGAGGGGGCCCGGGACTTCCTCGTGCCCTCGCGCCTCCAGCGGGGCACGTTCTACGCGCTGCCCCAGTCCCCCCAGCAGCTCAAGCAGCTCCTCATGGTGGCGGGGCAGGACCGCTACTACCAGATCGTCCGCTGCTTCCGCGACGAGGACCTCCGAGCCGACCGCCAGCCCGAGTTCACCCAGCTCGACATCGAGATGTCGTTCGTGGACGAGGAGGACGTCCTGGGGCTGGTCGAGCCGCTCATGGCGATGCTGGTGCGCGAGACGGTGGGGGCGGAGGTCCCGACCCCGTTCCCCCGGCTCACGTACGACGAGGCCCTGGCCCGGTACGGCACCGACAAGCCCGACCTCCGCTACGGGATGGAGCTCGCGGACCTGGGGCCGGTCTTCGCCGGGACCGGGTTCCGGGCCTTCGCCCAGGCCCTCGAGGCGGGCGGGGTGGTGAAGGGCTTCGCCGCCCCGGGGGCGGCCTCCCTCCCCCGGAAGGAGCTGGACGGCCTGGTCCGGGAGGCGCGGGGGCGGGGCGCGGCGGGGCTCGTGTGGATCGGCTTCGCCGGGTCCGAGGTCCGCTCGCCGGTCGCCCAGCACCTCACGTCCGAGGAGCTGGAGGGGGTGCGGAAGGCGACCGGCGCCGGCGACGGCGACCTGGTCCTGGTCGTGGCCGACCAGCCGGGCCGGGCCAACGTGGCGCTCGACGGGCTCCGCCGCCTCCTCGCCGCGCGCCTGGGGCTCGTGCCCGAGGGCGCGTGGGCGTTCGTCTGGCTGACCGAGCCCCCGCTCTTCGAGTGGGGCGAGGAGGAGGGGAAGTGGGTCTCGGTCCACCACCCGTTCACCCAGCCCGCCTCGGACGACCTGGACCCGCGGACCGCCCGGGCCCGGGCCTACGACCTCGTGCTGAACGGGGTGGAGCTGGGCGGGGGCAGCATCCGGATCCACGACCCCGAGGTCCAGCGGCGGGTCTTCGCGGTCCTGGGGCTCACGCCCGAGCAGACGGAGGAGCAGTTCGGCCACCTCCTCCGGGCGTTCCGCTACGGGGTGCCGCCCCACGGGGGCATCGCCCTCGGCTGGGACCGGATCGTGATGCTGCTCGCCGGGAAGGACGCGATCCGGGAGGTGATCGCGTTCCCCAAGACCCAGACCGGCCAGGACCTCCTCACGGGCGCGCCGGCGCCGGTGCCCGAGGCGCAGCTGCGGGAGCTCGGGATCCGTCTGATCGAACCCGGAGGGAAGGAGGGACGATGAGCAAGGCGACCGGGACGATGAGGGAGGCGACCGGGACGGGGAGGCAGGCCACCGGGACGGGCGCCGCGCTCTCCGAGGAGGACGTCCGGCTCCTCACCGGCCGCAACGTCGCGCACCTCGCGACGCTCATGCCGGATGGGTCCCCCCACGTGTCGCCGGTCTGGGTGGACGTCCGAGAGGGCCGGATCCTCGTGAACACCGCGGCC
>DATMBJ010000001.1:0-4317 GCA_035559315.1 Actinomycetota bacterium | reverse complement strand
TCCGGGGACGGCCCGGAGGAGACGCTCGCCGCCGTGGCGCGGGCCGCGGTGCCTGCCGTGGCGGACTGGTGCACGGTCGAGCTGACCGACCCGGACGGCGGGCGGCGGACGGTGGCGGTCGTGGCGGCGGACCCGGACACGCAGCGCCGGCTGGAGGAGTTCGTCCACCGGTTCCCGCCCACGCCCGACGACGACCGCGGGGTCGCGCTCGCGGCCGGGCGGCCCGTCCTCCTGGAGCGGGTCGACCGGGCGCTCCTGGAGGCGCGCGCCCCCGGCCCCGACGCGCTCGCGCTACTGCTCGAGCTCGACCCCCGCTCGGCGATGCTGGTGCCGATCGTCGTCGGCGACCGGGCCGAGGGGCTGGTCTCGTTCGTCCGCTCGGGCTCCGGCCTGCGCTACGGGCCCGAGGACCTCGCCATGGCCGCGGAGTTCGCGCGGCGCGCGGGCGCGACGATCGAGCGGGCCCGCCTGCTCGAGGAGACCCGGGCCCTCGCCGCCGAGCTGGAGCGGCGGGTCGAGGAGCGGACGCGGGAGCTCCGGGAGATCAACGCCGAGCTCGACGCGTTCGCCTACTCGGTCTCCCACGACCTGCGGGCGCCGCTCCGCGCGATGGAGGGGTTCGCCCGGGCCCTGGAGGAGGACTACGCGGACCGCCTGGACGAGGCCGGCCGCGACTACGTCCGGCGGGTGGTCCGGGCCGCGCAGCGGATGGACGTCCTGATCCAGGACCTCCTGGCCTACAGCCGTTTGGCCCGGGCGGACCTCCCGCTCCAGGCGGTCGAGCTGGACGCCGCCGCGGCCGAGGCCCTGGACCGGGTGGCGGCCGACGTGGCGGCCCGGGGGGCGGAGGTGGACGTGGCGGTCGGGATGCCGGCGGTGGTGGCCCACCCGGCCACCCTCGTCCAGGTCCTCTCGAACCTGCTCTCGAACGCCGTGAAGTTCGTCGCTCCGGGCGTCGTGCCGCGGGTGCGGGTGCGGGCCGAGCGGCGGGGGGAGGCGGTGCGGGTGGAGGTCCTCGACAACGGGATCGGGATCGATCCGGCGCACCGGGAGCGGATCTTCCGGGTGCTCGAGCGCCTGCACGGCGCCGACGCCTATCCCGGCACGGGCATCGGCCTGGCGATCGTGCGCCGGGCCGTGGAGCGGATGGGCGGCCGGGTCGACGTGGAGTCCCAGCCCGGGCGGGGGAGCGCGTTCTGGTTCGAGCTCCCGGGGGCGGACCCGTGAGGAGCGCCATGGACCCGATCCTCGTCGTGGACGACGATCCCGACGACGTGGAGCTGGTCCGCCGGGCGTTCCGGCGCCTGCGGGTGGTGAACCCGGTGCGGGTGGCGTCCGACGGCGAGGAGGCGGTGGCGTACCTGGCGGGGACGGGGCCCTTCGCCGACCGGCTGGCGAACCCCCTCCCCGCGCTGGTCCTCCTCGACCTCAAGCTGCCCCGCCGCTCCGGCCACGAGGTCCTGGACTGGGTGAAGGCCCAGCCGGTCCTCCGCCGGATCCCCGTGGTGGTGCTGACGTCCTCGGGGGAGCGCCGGGACGTGGACCGGGCCTACGACCTCGCGGCCAACAGCTACCTCGTGAAGCCGGTCCGCTTCGACGACCTGGTCCGGCTGATCGGCGAGCTGAACGTGTACTGGATGATCCTGAACGAGCCGCCCGGCCTGGGCGCGGAGGGGGACCCGTGAGCGCCCTCTCCTCGATGTCGGTGCTCCTTGTGGAGGACAACCCCGACGACGTCGCGCTGATCCAACGGGCGTTCCGGAAGGCGAACATCGCGAACCCCCTCCGGGTCGTGACCGACGGGGAGGAGGCCGTGGCCTACCTCGCGGGGCGGGGGGAGTACGCGGACCGCGCGCGGCATCCCCTGCCGGTCCTCGTCCTGCTCGACCTCAAGCTCCCCAAGCGGTCCGGGCACGAGGTGCTCGCCTGGCTCCGGTCGCAGGAGGGGCTGCGGCGCCTCCCGGTCGCCGTCCTCACCTCCTCCCGCGAGGCGGCCGACGTCAACCGGGCCTACGACCTGGGGGCCAACGCCTACCTCCAGAAGCCCGTGGGGTTCGAGGCCCTCCACGAGCTGGTCGGGACCCTGAACCTGTTCTGGCTGATCCTCAACGAGAAGCCGGACCTCTGCTCGTGATGGACGCCCCCGGGTTCGCCGACGGACCGCAGCCCCTCCGGGCGCTGATCGTCGAGGACACCGACGACGACGCGCAGCTCCTGGTGCGGGAGCTGCGGCTCGGGGGCTACGCCCCCGTGTACCTCCGGGTCGAGACGCCCGAGCAGCTGGCCGGGGCCCTCGACGAGGGCGGGTGGGACGTCGTGCTCTGCGACTACCGGATGGGCTCGTTCGAGGCGCCCCAGGCCCTCCGGCTGATCCAGGAGCGGGGGCTCGACCTCCCGTTCATCGTGGTCTCCGGCACGGTGGGCGAGGACCTGGCGGTCGAGATGATGCGCGCCGGCGCGCACGACTACCTGATGAAGGGGAGCCTGGCCCGGCTGGCCCCGGCGGTCCGCCGGGAGCTCCGCGAGGCCCAGGTGCGTCGGGAGCGCCGGGAGGCGGAGCGGCGGCTCCGGGAGGCCGAGGAGCGCTACCGCGCGCTGGTCGAGCGGGTCCCTGCCGTGATCTACCTGGCCGAGCCGGGCCGGCAGGGGCGCTGGCTCTACGTGAGCCCCCGGATCGAGCAGCTCCTCGGCTACACCCCCGAGGAGTGGCTCGCCGACCCCGGCCTCTGGATCGAGCGGCTCCACCCCGCCGACCGGGAGCGGGTGCTCGCCGAGGAGGACCGCCGGCTCACGAGCTCCCAGCCCATCGCGGCCGACTACCGGTTCGTGGCCCGGGACGGCCGGACGGTGTGGGTCCACGAGGAGGCCGAGGTCATCGAGGATGAGCGCGGGCGGCGGCTCCTCTGGGGGTTGATCCACGACGTGACCGCCGAGCGAGAGGCCGAGGAGCGCCTCCGGAGAAGCGACCAGCAGCGCCGCCGGCTCCTGGCCAAGCTGGTGACGTCCCAGGAGGAGGAGCGGACCCGCGTGGCCCACGACATCCACGACGATTCGATCCAGGTGATGACGGCCGTGGGGATGCGCCTGGAGGTGCTCCGCCGGAGGCTCCGGGACCCCGAGGACCTCCGGGTCCTCGAGCAGCTCGCCCACACCGTCGCGGCGGCGATCTCCCGGCTCCGGAACCTCCTCTTCGAGCTCCGGCCGCCGGCCCTCGACCGCGAGGGGCTGGCCAGCGCCCTCCGGATGCACCTCCGCGAGATGGAGCCGGGCCCCCGCTGCCGCCTGGACGACCGGCTGACGCGGGAGCCCTCCCCGGAGGTCCGCGCCGTCGCCTACCGGATCGCCCAGGAGGCCCTGGCGAACGTCCGCAAGCACGCGCGGGCGTCGAGCGTCGAGGTCGCGGTCCGCGACGAGGGCGCGGGCGTGCTGGTCGAGGTCCGCGACGACGGCGCCGGCTTCGACCCCGGCGCCGTCGAGGAGGCCGTGCTCCCCGGGCACCTGGGCCTGGTCTCGATGCGGGAGCGCGCCGAGCTGGCGGGGGGCTGGCTCCGGGTGGAGAGCGCCCCGGGCCGGGGGACGTGCGTCCGCGCGTGGCTGCCCCTCGAGGCCGGGTCGCCGGCCTCCCCCGAGGGTTGAGCGCCCCGCGCCGGCCTGCCCGCTAAGGTCGCCCCCGTGCGCGTGATCGCGGGGAGCGCGAGGGGGACCCGGCTGGCCCCGGTGCCGCCCGGCGTCCGCCCGGTCTCGGACCGGGCCCGGGAGGGGCTGTTCTCGAGCCTGGGGGCGGCGCCCGTGGGGTCCCGGGTGCTGGACCTCTACGCGGGGACCGGGGCCCTGGGCATCGAGGCCCTGTCCCGGGGGGCGGCCGCGGCGACCTTCGTGGACCGGGACCCCCGGGCCGTGCGCACGATCCGTGAGAACCTCCGGCGCACCGGGCTCGAGGCCCGGGCCCGCGTCGTCCGGGCCGACGCGCGGGCGTACCTGCGGCATCCCGCCGAACATCGGTTCGACCTCGTGTTCCTCGACCCGCCCTACGCGGCGCCCGACGCCGAGGTGGAGGGCGTGCTCAGGGCGCTCGAGCGGCACCTCGCGCCCGGGGCTCTCGTGGTCCTGACCAGGCCGAAGCGGGGTTCCACCCTTGTCGTTCCGCTACACTTCGAGCTGCGGAGACGCTTGGCGTACGGCGACTCCCTCGTCTTCCTGTACCGGTGCACCGGGGAGGGTCCATGGGCCTGACCGCCCTTTGTCCGGGGACGTTCGACCCCGTGACCAACGGCCATCTCGACATCATCGAGCGGGCGAGCCGCCGGTTCGACCGCG